>NZ_JAENRY010000258.1 GCF_016612545.1 Streptomyces sp. MBT65
ATCACGTCACATACCGCCCTCTCAAACAGGCGGCTGTCACGTTCGCTGCGGTCATCACCCTCGCGACGGCCGTGACTACCGCCATCGCCCAGACGTGCTGTTGAATCCCGTCAGCTACGGTGATCCATTTCCATCGACGGCTACCACCCTGGACACCCACCGACGTCCCACCTGGGCATCTCAACGACCGTTGACACACGGGGAGACCTGGAGGCGGCCGCCCAAGTGCTGTTGGACCAGCCATCGGCAGAGCCGGCGATGCGGATGCCCAGTCCCCGCAGAGAAAAGAGCGGGCGGCCCGAAAGCGGAACGCTCGAGGTCGATCATCGGATCGCTTTGTGCCGTGTGCAGCTCGTGAACAGATAGGCGCGCAGATCAGCCAGGCGGCCGATCCCAGGCGGTACGAAAAATTGGAATTCAATGCATTAGGTGACAACCGCCTTGTATTGGTACTTCCGTGATCTGTACTGGTGTCTCAGCGTGGCGGCTCACAAACGACCCGCCCACCGACTCACCGAGGGTTCTGTGCAGCATCCCGACCGCGTGTTTCGCGCCGTCCACATTCATGCCCCGCGACTCCTGCAGTGGTTGGCCGAGGTGACCACTGGCCGACAGGACAGGCCGGTGCCGCTGGAGGAGTTCAGGCGCGAGCATCGCCTGCTCGATCTTGACATCGCCCCGATCGTTGCCCACTGCGAAGAGCGGGGCTGGTTGCGTGCGTTCGAGGATCAGGATGGTGAGACGGCGGCGGTTCTGCTGGCGTGCGGTGCCGAGGCGGCGTCGCGGATGTGGGAGGAACTGGCCAATACCGCTGCTGTCGCTCGGTATACCCAGGATGCCGTGCTGCGCTGGTGCCCGGCTCAGGGACAGCCCGGAAACATCGCGGCCTTCCGCAGGGAGGCCCACTCCTACTTCCATGGCCGTCAGCTGTCCCCACATGAAGTCGGAGGTGCTCTCGGGTATCTGGCCCGACATGGCCTGGTGACCTGCACGGGTGCCGACTTCCATGGAGCCGGGGGATCGATGGTCGAGCTCACCGACGACGGCCTGGCATGTCTCCAGCACGGCCAGAGTGTCGCCGACCACCTTCGTGACCTGCGGCGCGCCCGCGAGGCGGCTCCCGCCAAGGCGGCGTCCGTCTACAACAACACGTTCCTTCAACCGGTCCATCAGCCGCAGATCGGCGACAGTCCCGTTCAGCACAACCAGATCTCGAACTTCGCCCCGGCTCGGGACCTTCCCGATCTCTTGCGTGAGCTCGGCCCGGGACTGGGTCTCACCGCCGACAACCTGACGGAGCTGCGACGTGCAGCCGATGAGCTCACGGTTCTGCAGAGAGCGGACGAACCGGACCCCGCACGCTGGCGCCGCGTCGTCGGGTCACTCGGGCGGGCACTGCGGACGGCGCCGGATTCTGTGGGCGCTCGGCTGCTGCTGGCGCTGACGCAGCAAGGGCTCGACAACGTCGGCCAGTTCCTTCCGCGCCACTGAACGCGCGACTGCCGTCGACCCACGAGCCTCCCGAGGATCACCATTGCCGCACTCACCCGAAAGACTGGTGCACGAGCTGGTTCCGCCGCTGGCCGGGGTGACCCCGCAGGGTGGACGGGTCGCCCGAAGGTACCCGCCGGGCGACACTCCGGTCGTGTTGTTCACCGCCCCGCATGGCGGAGGAAAGACCCACATTTTGGAGACCGTGAAGGACGCCTACCTGTCAACGGTCCCGGTCGCCCTGATCGACCTGGCGCCCTCGCAGCACCTCGACGCGGGGCACGCGCCGGTGCTTGGACGGGCGGCGTCCCAGGGGGAGTGCGTCGTCGACGCCTTGTACCACCTCATGGTGGGACTGGCGTCGGCGAATGTCAGCTTCAGGCGGTTGCGCTTCCCCCGCTTGGTTCCCGGGCTCGTCGCCGCCTTGAGCGTACGGATGCCGGCGCCGACAGATGACCCCGACTGGCGGCTGTTGGAACAACGCGCGGCATCGTTGATGTCCGCGTTCAGCCGCCGTGGCCCTCGGGACTGGCTGCCGGGACATGAGCCGGAGCTGACCGACGTCGAATGGCCGGAGGATGTCGCTCGCGTGCTCGTTCGAGCCCTTCTCGGCAAGGCGGCGCCCAGCCGCTTCTTGCAGCTCCCCAGGACGCGCCGGCCGTCCGCACTGGACTGGTACAGCCGTCGTTTCAGCCTGGATGACGGCTACCTGGCGCTCGCCGATCTCGTCAAGCAGTACCACGAGGCGGAGACGAGACGCCGCGCCGAAAGCACCCTGCTCGCCGCCTTCTTCGACGACCTTGCCGACCATTACGAGAAGATCCGGGGACCAGGGCCGTTGGTACTTCTCGACAATGCCGACACCGCACTCGGCGAAGACCTCCTCGACCTGGTCTTCTCCGTGCGTGAGGAGCGCCGGGAAGCTCTCCCGGACCCGTTGGTGATTCTCGCCACCGCGCGTCACGGAGACCTGCGATCCCTGCACGGTCGTGGGCGACAGTCCGTGCGCGTCGAGCCCGTACCGCCGCTGTCGTACGCCGATGTGGTGGCCGTGCTCGGCGAGTCCCGGCGTGTCCATGTTCCCGGCGGGAATCTGGCGGCGATCCCACAGGCGATCCATCGGGTGACCCAAGGCAATCCGTACGGGGTCCGCGTCCTGTGCGAAGCAGTGGCCCGCAGCGACGAACAGCCCGTGGCTCATCGGCTCCTGAGCCTGTCCGTTTCCGACGGGCTTTCGTCCGCCGAGCAGTTGCTCGCCCGCCTCGTACCGGGCCGTGGCACGGGTGAACTGCTGACCCTGCTGTCGGCAGCCCGTGACGAGCCCGCAGCACGCGCTCTGGCCGAGTGGAGGTACAAAGGCATCGGAGGGGATCGGTACGCGGATGCCCTTGAGGTGCATCGCCTCGGAGAGTCGAGCCGGCCGCTCGGAGCCACCGGCCTGTTCGCCGATCCGTTCCTGCACACGCTGCTCATCCATGAACTCCGCCGGCGTTGCGCCGACGAGGAGTCCAGGCACTGGAACTGGGCTGGGATCCACACGTTCCTGCGCGACCATTACCGGACCCGCGGTGATGACGCCTCCGTACCCGCGGAGTTGCATCACTCCCTCGCCCTGGGGGAGACCACCGATGTCGTGCGGCAGTTGACCGATCGCTTTCGAGCCGGGACGGTCGCGCAATGGCTGCGCGAGCTGCGGCAGGTGGCCTGCGCCCCGCACCCGCCGTCGGTCGAGGACATCCGCCAGGCCGTCGCCGGCGGCGAGTGCGACAGCAGCACGGGCGGCGACGACCTCGCACGGACCGTCGGCCGACTGCTGCACGCGCTGTGGCGGGCGCTCGACCTTGAGGCAGGGCCGCCGGACACGGAACTGATCGATGGCGTGGCCGCCGACCTCGAACGCCTCGCGCAGGTGCACCCCCAGGATCTTCCGCTGCTGCGACATGCCGCCAAGCGGTGGCCAGAAGCCCTGTGCACCGTCAGACCTCTGGGCTTCGACCTGTTGTCGCCCTGATCAACCAACACACTCAACTTGGAGCCCTGTGCCTTCCCGCAACACCATCGCCAGTCAATTCCGCCGTAAGGTCCGCAACCGCGTACAGGAACGCAGACGCCAGGACCTCTTGGTGGCCTGCGCCCTGGCTCTTCTGCTGGCCTTCGCCGGCGGTTGTTCGATCAAGGCGGTCTTCTTCGACGGATCGTCCGATCGAGCGGTCCCCAAAGGGCCCGAACTGTGTGCTCCGGGGTTGGTCAGGACCGGGTCAGCCAAGGAGTGCATCGGGATCGTCAACGAAACCCCGTACCCCTTCTCGCCGGAGGTGAAGGACCTTGTCGGCAAGATCGCCCAGGAGAATCGGCAAGTACGGCGACTCGCAGATCGACCGGAACACGGCAACACCCCCGCACAGTACGTGCGCATTGCTCTCATGATGCCTCTGACCAGCGGCAACTCCAGTGCGATGACGACCGATCAGATAGTCGACACGCTACAAGGTGCCTACGCTGCCCAGTACCGGACCAACCACGTTGACCAGCCCAAACACGGAACTCGCCATCTCGTTCAGCTGCTCGTCGCCAACCAGGGGCTCAATCAGGACAGGTGGAAGAGCCTCGTCCCGCAATTCGCCAGGATGACCAAGGCACCTCATCCGCTGGTCGCCGTCACCGGACTCGGGATCAGCAACACGCACACCGCCGACGCGGCCAAGGAGTTGTCGAAGCGGGCCATTCCCGTGGTCGCTTCCGTGGTCACCGCCACCGACATCGCGCAACCTTATCTGTTCAAGATGTCACCCGGTACCGATCAGCAGATCAAGGCCCTCCACCAGTACCTGTCCGAGCACCCCCTGGACCACGACGCCTTCCTGGTCTACGACGCGCGGAAGGACGACAACTACGTCCAGGGCCTGGCCGCCGGGCTGCGTGCCTCTTTCCCCGAGTACCAGTTGGCCAGGGGCGCATCCTACGAAGGAAGCAGCGGGCCCGGCATCGAGCCTCCCGGGCAGTTTGCCTCCGTCAGCGCCGACATCTGCACCGCGCAGCCCCGGACCATCTTCTTCGCAGGCCGCTTCCGGGATCTTCATACGCTGGTCACCGCGCTCAACGGCAGGTCGGCGTGCGGGAAGAAGCTCCCCATCACCATCGTCACGGTCACCACGGGGCTGGATGTCGCCTACAGCGAGCCCGGCTTTCTCGCCGACCTACGCCGCGCGAAACTCACCCTCCTCGGTGCGTCCACGGCCGCCGTCAACGACTGGCTTCACGGCCGTAGCGTGCCGCAGGGGTTCGATGACTTCCGGTCCGTCTACGTCAAGACCCTGCACTATCCGGTCGGGTCCCTCAACGACGGCTACGCAATTCTCGAACACGACGCGATCCGATTCGTGGTCCGGGCGGCCGAGTACGGCGCGACCGACAAGCATCCGCCGACGTCCGCATCCGTGTACCGCAACCTGGTCAACATGCGCATGTATCGGGTAGGCGGATACAACTCGTGCAGTCTGTGTGCGGTAGGGGCCAGCGGCACCTTCGGTTTCGACGACTTCGAACACGGCAAGGGCCTGCCGCACGGAAGGCCCATCCCCGTAACCCAGATTCCAGGGAGGGCGTACACCACACCCGTCTACACCACGCCTGTGTCGTGAGCAGACCGCAGGGGCTTCGTAGCCCGGGACGGGCGGTCAAGGTCTGCGTTCTTGGTCAGGCTGATGAAGCTCCGTGAAAATCCCCACGGCCGATCTTTGCCTCGGTTCGTCCGCTGGTGAAGCGAGTGGGGAGTGTGGGAAGCGAAGTGCGCGCCCTGCCGGTGCTGGTGCGGAAAAGCCTTTGCCCTGGGACCCGTTGGGGCTGGTAGACAGGGGCATGGACGACAAGGTCATGCTCTCGGTCGAGCGGATGCTCGCGGAACGCGCCTGCGAGCGCATTATTGTGGACTTCATCCACCGCCTTGACCTCGGCGAACCGAGTTCGGTGGCTGAGTTGTTCACGCCCGATGGTGTCTGGCACTGGCCTTTCGGGGACCGGCGCATCGAGGGGCGCGAGGCTCTGCGCACCTATTTCGCCTCTCGCCCGGAGGACAGGCTGTCGCGCCGTCTGATGACGAACATCCTGGTCACGGTGGAGTCCGAGACGACTGCGCGTGCGGTCTCGTATCTGACGACATATCGGGTCGATGGCTACTCAGGTGGAATGATCGAGCCCAGGCTCCCGGCGAATGTCGGCCACTACGAGGACATCTTCCGGAAGATCGACGGTGCCTGGTTGCTCGCCAGCCGCACTGTCTTTCTCCCCTTCGGCGGCGGAACGGAACGGCTCCCCGTCGCGGGTGCATCACCCGCCTGACGATGCCGCTTCGCGGCCCGGCGGCCGTCAGGTCGCCGGGCCTGGTGATCGGTGGGGGTCAGCCGAAGCGAGCGCGAAGCACGTGGTCGACCTCGGAGACCAGGTGGCTGGCTCAGCAGACTCTGTCGGGCTGGTCCACGGAGGTCGAGACGACGAAGGTGCGGGTGCCGTCGCTCTGGCCGCGGGTGGCCAATTCGTAGATCTGGGCGAGCGTGAGGAGGTTGGTCATGGGGTCCGCCGCAGCGGGACGACGTCGGTGCGGTGGTGCGGCATCGTCGGACGGGCGGCCTCGAAGGAGACCAGGGCCTGCGGGCTGACCGTGCGGACGACCTCCAACTCGGCGGGGAACGGCAGCGCGGGCAGGACAAGCATCGGCTCGGCGTCGGCGAGTTCGGCGACGGTCACCTTGACGCCGTCGACGCTGCGGCGGCGCTCGTCCATCCGGACGGCGAGCTTGTCGACGCCCGACTGGGCCTGCTCGACCGTCAATGCGTCCGGGACTGTGTGCCACCACCGTTGCGCCGCCGAGTGGTTGGCCTTCTCCACGACCCCCTTGCGATTGCCCGCCGCGGCGGGCAGATCGCCACCTGGACGCCGTAGAACTTCGGGACCCCGGCGAACGCCGGGGTGACCTGGCCGCTGGAGGGGTAGCAGACAGTCGCCATCCGGTCGAACCGCCACTTCCTCGCGGTGCCGCCGAACTTGCGCAGCACGGCGTCGAGGGCCTGGACCAGGTGCGGGAAGTCCTCCGACTCTGCCAGGACCGCCCGCCAGCGGCCCGAATGTGCGAATGCCCCGACCAACAGGTGCGCGTTCGTCCCGACACCCCAGGCGGCGGGTGGATCAGGGAGCTCGATCCAGTCGAACTGGATCTCCTCACCCGGCGGGTGCTCGATCACCGCCCGGTCCCCGTCCCTGCGAGGCGTGGCAGGGCTCGCAGTGCGGCCGGACCTCGTAGCGGCGAAGCGCCCGCGTGAAGGTCGAGTAGGCGCCTGCGTACCCGAGCTGGACGATCTCGTCGAACAGGGTCGAGGCCCACAAGTGCGGGTCATCGGCCAGGCGTTGACGGCAATAGCCCAGGAACGGCACGAACGCGTCCGGGGCCTGCCGACGCTGTTGTGGGACACGCTCGCCGTTCAGGTAGGCGCGGATCGTCTTGCGGTCACGGCCCAGATGCCGGGCGATCGCCGAGATCGTCCAACCCTGCCGGCGCAGCGCATGCGCATCCACGTCTTCCTCCCACGTGAGCACTCAGCCCTCCGAAGAGGCCGAACGCGTTGCCCACGCAGGTTTGCCCCACCCCTGAGCGCGGGTTGGGGATTTTCAAATATCGCCATCAAGGCGGCTTGTTCGTGTGTCGGCTCGTAGATGACGTGGTGTTTGAGCATGGAGTGCAGGACGGCGACCTTGCGGCGGGTGAGACAGATCAGGGCAGCGTTGTGGCGTTTGCCTTCGCCGCGTTTCTTGTCGTAGTGGGCGCGGGAGTCGGGGCTGCTCAGCGAGGCGAACGAGGCCTGGAACAGGGCCCGTTCGAGGGGTTTGTTGCCGCCGCGGCGTGGTCCTTCGCCTCGGACGGAGGTGCCCGAGCGGTGCGTCGGGGAGCCAGGCCCGCGTAGGAGGCAAGGCGGGCGGTGGGGAGGGGACGCACTGCCGTCGCCCATGGCGGCCAGGATGCGGGCTGCGGTCCTGACGGCGACTCCCGGCATGGACGTCAGGACATCGGCGAGAGGGTGGGCCTCAAGGAGGGAGGCGATGCGGTCTTCGAGGACATCGCGCCGGTGCAGGATGGCCGCGAAGTCCTCGGCCAGACCGGGGATGATGTCGCCGGCCGCCGCGGTGCCGGGGACGGTCACGGTCTGCTCGGCGAGAGCGGCCATGACCTGCTCGGTCATCTTCTGCGCGGTCCGCATCCGGGGAGCCGCTTCGAGGAGAGTGCGGGTGATTTCCTCGCCTCCGGCCTGGGCCAGTGCGGCCGGGGAGACGAAGGTCTGCAGCAGGGCCAGTACCACCGGGTGACGCAGGCGGGGGCCCAGGACCCGTTCGAGGGCCGGGTGGATCGAGGTGAGCAGTCCGCGCATCCGGGTTGGAGATGCGGGTGGCGTCACCGGCCAGGTCGTGGTCATGGCCCAGCACCATGGCCAGTTCGGCCCGGACACTCTCGTCCGGTGTTTTGTTTCTCAGCAGGTGGGGCGTAGTGCGGGCGGCATCGGCGATGTCGAAGGCATCTCGGGCGTCGGTCTTGTCGGAGCCCGGGTGGAGAACATCCAGCCGTCGCATCGACAGGCCGCCAGATAGGCCACCTCGCAGCCGCTGGCGCGGGCAACCGCCACCGGCAGCGCGGCGATCGAGGCCGGCTGATCGACCACGACCAGCACCCCGCCCTTGCGTTGCAGACGGGCGAACAGGTCCCGCAGCTGCGGTTCGTTGTTGGCCAGCGGCTTGTCGAAGGTCTTGCGGCCGTCCGCCAGCAGAGTTGTGCCGTGGTGCTCCGACTTGCCCACGTCCAGAGCGCAGAACACTGCGATCGACGTGAAGTCGCTGGTCACCGGGCTTCCCCCCGGAGCTCATACCGGTTGGCCTTGCCAGGGCACCGCCCGTCGGCAGTCACAGTACGCAGCCCGTCTGACGGCGGACACGCTTTCATCAGCGATCAGCCGATGCCACCAGGACCGGCGACAGCACCTCCCCGGATCATCAACAGCAGGGGCAAAGAGTCCTACCGGACCTGGAGGCCACGGACCCGAACGGGGCTCTACAAGGAAGGTAATGGGCGTGCCGTTCGATCGATCCAGCCGACTCGGCTGCCTCGGCCGTCCCCTACTGATCGGTACGGTGGTGTCAGGGCGACGAGAGGGGCAGTGTGACCGTGGGCGAGGAAGCCGGGATCAGGACGGCGAATGAGGCCGCCGGCCATGAACTCATTCTGGCCTTCGGGCGACTGCAGGGGGCGGCGAACCGGCTGGAGTACATCCTCGGCCGGGCGCTGGAGGTGGAGTGTGGCATCAGCCATCTGGTCTTCGAGGTGTTGCTGATCCTTGGGCGGGCGGGTGAGCCGGGGCTTTCCATGCGCGTCATCGCCCAGGAGCAGGTCCTCACCACCGGCGGCGCCACGCGGCTGGTGGATCGTATGGAGGCAGCGGGCTTCGTGACGCGTGTGGAGTCCCCCGACGACCGGCGCGGGAGGCTGGTGCGGCTGACTCTTCTCGGCGAGGAGACGGCCGTGCGTGCTGCCGGGGTGCACCTGGAGAACATCAAGCGGTACTTCGTGGAGCCTCTCCCCGCGGCGGACCGCGAGCGGTTTGCGGAGGATCTCCGGATCCTCAGCCACACGGCCCGGGACGTGCTGCCTCGACTTCCCTGAGCTGCGGACCGGTGGCAGCGCAGGTCTAATGGCATTGGCCGCGCTCGCGTGTCCCACTTCACACGAGGCGAGAAATATCTGACAAGTCAGCTACTGTTTGATCAGGTGAATCGCTCGCAGTCGGCGAGTGCCCGTCTCTGTCGAGGTTTTCGATGAAGCTCGTCTACGTCTTCGACGCCTACTGCGGTTGGTCGCACGGATTCTCCGGAACGCTGAGCGAGGTCGCCTCCCGCCATCCCGAACTGCCGGTCGAGGTCGTCTCCGGCGGCCTGTTCACCGGGTCGCGCCGGGTGCCGATCCGCGAGTTCGGCTACGTCCAGGGCGCGAACGCCAAGATCGCCGAGCTGACCGGCGTCGAATTCGGCGAGGCCTACGAGGAGTTGATCGCAGACGGCTCCTTCGTGATGGACTCCGAGGCCGCCGCCCGCGGTGTCGCCGCCCTGCGCCAGGCCGCTCCCGATCGCGCGGCGGAGTTGGCCGCGGCCCTGCAGGCCGCCTTCTACGTCGACGGACGCAGCCTGTCCGAGGCGGTCACCTACCGGACTGTCGCCCAGGCCGCTGGGCTCGACGCGGATGCCGTCGTTGCCGCCTTCGAAGCACCCGAGGCACAGACCGCGGTCTACGCGGACTTCAGCCGCGCGGTCCAGCTCGGCGTTACCGGGTTCCCCACTCTGCTGGCCGTCGACGGCGACTCCGTCATCGTGCTGGCCTACGGCCAAGCCACCGCCGACGAGGTCGACGCACGCTTCTCCACCCTCTGATCTTCCCCTGCCCCCACTCCATCCCCTGCGTAAAGGAGCCCCGCATGAGCAGCCTCTCCTTCAAGGTCCTGGACCTCGACTTCCCGGCCGGCAGCAAGAACAAGACCGCCACCCTCGTCACCGGCGAGCAGGAGGCGCTGCTGGTCGACGCCGCCTTCACCCGCGCCGACGGCCACCGCCTCGCCGCCGAGATCCTCGACTCCGGCAAGAAGCTGACCACCGTCTTCGTCAGCCACGCCGACCCGGACTTCTACTTCGGCGCCGAGGTGATCGCCGACGCCTTCCCGGACGCGACGTTCGTCGCCACCCCGCTCGTCATCGAGCACATCCAGCACTCCTACGAGGGCAAGCTCAAGGCGTGGGAGGCTCTCGGCCCGAACCTCCCCACACGTCTGGTCGACCTCACCCCGCTGACCGGCGGTGCCCTGACCCTGGAGGGCCACCGCTTCGAGCTCAAGGGCGGGTCGGCCGCGCTGCCCGACCGGCACTACCTGTGGCAGGCCGAGCACCGTGCTCTCCTCGGTGGCGTCCTGCTCTTCCAGCAGGAGCACGTCTGGGTCGCCGACACCCCCACTCCGGGTGACCGTGCCGCGTGGATCGACCTGCTGGACGAGATGGCCGCGCTCGACCCGCGGCTCGTCGTGCCGGGTCACCGTCTGCCCGGTACGGCGGCGGATGCGTCCGCCATTTCCGCCACTCGCGAGTATCTCCTCGCTTTCGAGGAGGAGCTTGGCAAGGCCGCCGACGGTGCCGCGCTGACCGAGGCACTGGTCAAGCGCTACCCGGACAACGGGATGCTGATCGCCGCCCAGATTGGTGCGAAGGTCGCCAAGGGTGAGATGAAGTGGGGCTGACCATGGGCGAGTTCGCTACCTCCACCGCCCCCGCCGACGTCGTTCGCCGCCAGTACCTGGCCTCCGCCGCCGGTGACCTCGAAGCCCTTCGCGCCACCCTCGCCCCCGACGTGGAGTGGACGGAGATGGCCGGCTTCCCTCTCGCCGGCACCTACCGCACCCCCACCGGGGTCACCTCCAGCGTGATGGAGAAGCTCGGCCAGGCCTGGGACGGCTGGGCCGCCCACGACGACACCTACGTCGTCGACGGCGAGAACGTCGTCGTCCTGGCCCGCTACACCGCCGTCAACAAGGCCACGGGCAAGTCGATCGACGTGCGTGTCGCGCACCACTTCGTCGTACGGAGTGGACTCATCGTGCGCTTCGAGCAGTTCGTGGACACGGCGCTCGTCCGCGACGCCATGACCGCCTAGACACACCGTCCAGCACCCGAAGAGAGGAGAGGCGTATGTCCGCTGCCGACAACAAGGCGCTCGTCATCGCTTTCTATGAGCAGGCGTTCAACGACTACCAGCCGGAGCAGGCCGCCGCCGCGCATCTCGGCGAGAGCTACACCCAGCACAACCCGGAGGCCCAGGACAGTCCTCAGGCGTTCGTCGGCTACGTCCACTGGCTGCGCGGACAGTTCCCCGACCTGCGCCTGGACATCAAGCGGGCCGTCGCCGAAGGGGACTTGGTCGTCACCCACAGCAACCTGCACCTTAAACCCGGCGACCGTGGCATGGCCGTCGCCGACTTCTGGCGCCTGGCCGACGGGAAGATCGTCGAGCACTGGGACGTGATCCAGGAAGTGCCCGACAAGAGCGCCAACGACAACACCATGTTCTGAGTTCCACACCGACAATCCGCGCCGGACCAGCAGGCAACACCAAAAGTCGTACGGCCCGCCATCGGCCTCTGAACCACCGGCCGTGCGCCGCAGCACATGTCGCGGCGCACGGCCGTACTTGTCGATCAGCAGCGGGCGGGGCGCGCCCCTACGGAGACGTTCGGCGCTGTTCCTATTCGCCCTGAATTACTTCTCAAGAGCTCTCCGACCCAAGCTCTTGACGAGGACGAGCGAAGAGAGATCGCTTACCGGCTCCTCTGCGACGACCATCTCGACACACGCGACCGTGCCGTCGGCCTGCTGAATTATCTCTACGCGCAGCCTTCCAGCCTGATCATCCGTCTCACTGCCGATCACGTGGTCGTCCGCGAGAAGAGCCAACACTTCATACGCTGCTGAAGTTGCCCGCCGAAGTGACTCGGACAAGGGACGACCGGCATGGTGGGAGGACACCGCGCTGGGCGGTGAGCGAATAGTCGTGGGTCCGGTACCGATCGGCGTCTACACCAGGCAGTCGGACCGGCGGCGCATCATCCCCAAACTGAAACGGCCGCGGCCGACGCGGTCAGCGGTGTCTTCGTACGCGTGGTGTTGGTGCTGGCGCTGGCCGTCAGCGCTCGGGGCCTGGCTGGGCGCCGGGACGCATCTGCCGACGGCGCTCACCACATGTGTCGCGCCGGATGGGGCCGCCCTGTCGGCGTGACGGTGGAGAGGCGGGCGAGTTCCTGGCCCCCGGTAAAGACGCTGAGGTTTTCGCTGAACGCGGAGGCCGTTAAGAGACCTCGGCGAGGCTGTCGAGAACACGTGAGTCGAAGTACTCCTCGATCCGTGCCACGAGCCCGTCTGAGTCGATCTCCAGCCGCATCATCGCCGGCATTCGGAACCGGCCTTCGGAGTGGAGCACCGCGGTCAGCGTGTACTGCAGGAAGGCCTGCGAGCGGACTGTCGTGATGCGTCGGTCCTCGTAGTTCCGGCTCGTCGAGAGGGTGCAGAGGTGACCGAGCATCGCCGCCATGGCATCGACGTCCTGTTCGATCTCGTCGAAGTTGTGCCAGGTGAGCGCACCGGGCGCGAAGCAGCGGCGCACCTCGTCCATGTCGCCCTGCTCGATCGCGGCCAGCAAGGTGTTCACCACGCTGAAGTCCGTGGGGTCCGGTGCTTTGTCCGACATCTCTTTCCTCGGTTCTCGTGGCCGCGCGGTGCGGCAATGCGTCCTGGACCGGGGTCCAGCTCGTTCTGGCTGGGGCTCAGCGCCGGGCCTTGGCCACACGGTCTGTGCGGGGCGTTCGGTGCGGTATTCGGCGCATGCGCTGGAGTGCGGATGGATTGTCGGTCGAGCCGCGGTCTGCCACCTGCTCGATCTCGGTTCCCTGCAGGACGCGCTTGACCGGGACTCGGACCTCTTGCCGGTGATGGTGTGCGGGACCGCGCCTTCATCCTTCTCTGCACCATGTCAACGAGCGGGCGCCTCCGGCATGTCGTCAGACAGCCTTCAGTACCCGACGGGGCAACGGCGTGAGCCATGAGAACCCCCGGCAAAGGGTCTATGAGGCGATCAACTTGGACTCTTCGCCGGGGATCCTTGTCTGGTCGGCTCACGCCTGTCGGCGTACACCTGAACCCGGCGAGCGAGGTACAGGGATACGTCCCAACCCTGAAGTGGGTCTCCTCCAGGGCGGAGAGCCGGGGCCGCCCGATCGCTGAGGGTGCGAGACAGGGCGGCCAGTCGAGGGCGCTCTTCGGGCGTCGCTGCGCCGTGGGCAGCGACCCACCCTGTCCCGAGGCCTGCTATCGGGCGGTCCCGGCTTGTGGCGACCGCGCAGGTGGGCTCGTTCGCGTGTACCTGCCTGGGGCGAAGACCCAGTCCCCCGACAACGCCGCGCCAACGCGTCTTTGCTGCTGCCTCAGTCGGTGAGCTGCATCTGCATCTGTAGTTGCAGCAGTTCCTCGACGTGCCGGATCTCGACGATCCGGCCATCGACCACCCGCGCCAGATCGATGCCGGAGCAGGTCACGTCACGGCCCGTTGCGGGCAGTCCGAACCACGGGCCGGTGTGGGTCGCCGTGATCACCCACTGGGAGACGACCCAGCCGTCGTCCGTCTCGGCCTGGTAGACGATCTTGTGGTGGGGGTTGGTGAACCCGTCGCGCATGGCAGCGACCATTGCCTTCATTCCCTCGATCGCCGAAGGAGCCGCTGGGGGCAGGTTGTGGTCGATGAGGTCGGGCGAGACCAGGGTGTCCAGTGCAGCGATATCGCCCGCGTCGAACGCGGCGAATACGCGGGTGGGGACATCGCGGGCGGAGGTGGGTTGGCTGTTCATCGGGGGTTTTCCTCTCACTTCGGTGTGCCGGCTCTCGCAGGTGGTCAGGGGGTGGGGTAGAAGGCGTTGATCTCGGCCAGGACGCGGTCGGGTGCTTCGTGGAGGAGGAAGTGTCCGGCGCCGGGGACTTCGGCGGAGGTGGCGTCGGGGGCGGCGTCCTGGAGGGGCGCCAGGACCATCTCTGCGAGGCCGGCCTGGGTGATCATGCGGACCGGGATGGCCAGCGGGTTCTCTTGCAGCTTGGTGTTGTCGGCCTCGTCCTGGGTCTCGGTCCGGTAGAGCTCGAAACCGGCGTGCAGGACCTGGGGGCGGGAGTACAGCCTGACGAACTCGGCCATTTCGTCGGCGGAGATGTTCTCGCCGGCGGTCTTCATCCCCTGGAAAAAGTGGGTGAGGAAGGTCTCGACCCGTCCGGTGACCAGTTCCTCCGCGAGGGGACGCTGCTTGTTGAAGGAGAAGTGCCAGAACATCGACTCGATGGCGGCGAACTTCAGGTTCTTGCCGGTCAGGCCGTAGTCCATGAGGAACAGCCCCGACACCTGCTCGCGGTACTGGGCGGCCAGCGGGTAGGCGACGCTGACGCCGAAGTCGTGCGCGACAACGTGCACGTTCTCGCGGTGGCCGAGGTGGACGAGCAGCTTGTGGACGAAGGTGGCCAGAACCGTCTTGACCCTGGAGGGCGGGTTTCCGGTCGAGTCGCCCAGGCCCGGAAGGTCGATGGCGATGACGGTGCGGCCGGGCAGCAGCGAGGGCATGATCTGGCGGTATTCGTACCAGCTCTGCGGCCAGCCGTGCAGCAGCACCATGACCTGCGGCCCGTCGCCGCCGATGACGTAGTGCATCTGCACGTCGTCGACGCTGGCGAAGCCGTGCCGGAAGAGATCGTTGAACTCGGCGTCGTCCTTGGTCGCCGTGTCGTAGCCGGGGCTGAGCGGATCCTCCGACCCGACGGCAAGGGCGGTCGTGGAAGCTGTGGTGGAAACGTTCATGGTGGTGGTACGTCCTTTGTGGTGATGGGTGCCGTCGCGCGCGGCGGCGCGGCTGGAAGCCGGTGGCCTGCGCCGGGATGTTCAGGTGGATTGCAGTCGCCGGTGTGGGCGGTCAGACAGCGATGCCGCCGTCGACGTTCCAGTTGGTGCCGGTGATGAAGTGGGCTTCGGGGCCGGCGAGATAGGCGACGGCGCTGGCGATGTCGGCGGGCTCGGCGAATTGGTCGAGCGGCATGAGCTGCTTCAGGGATTCCGCGTACGGGCCGGAGCCAGGGGTCATGTCCGTTGTGGTGGGACCGGGCTGCACGTTGTTGACGGTGATGCCGCGCGGACCGAGTTCGCGGGCCAGTCCGCGGGTGAGACCGGCGACGGCGGCCTTGGTCAGGGCGTAGACGGTTGCGCCGGGGAAGGGGACGCGGTCGACGATGACGCTGCCGATGGTGATGATGCGACCGCCCTGGCCGAGGTGGGGAGCGGCGGCCTGGACGGCGCTGAACACGCCCCGGACGTTGACCGCGATGAGCCGGTCGAACTCCTCCAGCGGGAAGTCCTCGATCGGTGCGGCGTGAGAGACGCCGGCGTTGTTGACGAGGATGTCCAGTCCGCCGAAACGCTCCGTGGTACGGCTGACCGCGGCCCGAACGGCTTCGTGGTCCGCGTTGTCCGCCTGCACCGCCAGGGCGCCTGTTGCCTCGGCCACGGCGTCGGCCTGGTCCTTGGCGCTGGCGTAGGTGAAGGCGACCTGGGCGCCGTCGGCGGCCAGACGGCGCACGATCGCGGCACC
>NZ_JAENRY010000259.1 GCF_016612545.1 Streptomyces sp. MBT65
GTGCGCCGCCAGGGACTCGAACCCCGGACCCGCTGATTAAGAGTCAGCTGCTCTAACCAACTGAGCTAGCGGCGCATGACTCACGCCTTCCGCTGGATCGGTGTCTCGCGGAGGGCGACGAGAAAATACTACCTGGTCCGGAGGGGTGCTCCGGACCAGGTCCTAGATCGCGAGAGACAGCAGTACGGGACCCGCTTCGCGGTTCAACGTGTCCGCCGCCTGGCGCAGGCGGTGGGCGTGTTCGACCGGGAGGGAGAGGGCCAGGCAGCCCACCGAGGAGCCGGCCGTGATCGGGACCGCCGCGCAGACCGTGCCCACCGCGTACTCCTGGAGGTCGAGGTGGGGGACGGTCGGCGGCTGGTTCTCCAGGCGGGCCAGCAGTAGCCGGTCGCTGGTGATGGTGCGCGAGGTGAGGCGGGCCATCTTGTGCCGGGAGAGATGGTCGCGGCGGCCGTTGTGATCGAGCTGGCCCAGCAGGCTCTTGCCGAGCGCGGTCGCGTGCGCGGAGACCCGGAAGTCGACCCACTCGTTGACCGCGGGGGTGGTGGGTCCCGCCGCGTACTGGGTGATCGTGACCTCGCCGTCGACGTACCGGCTGACGTAGACCGCCGCGCCCAGGGAGTCGCGCAGTCGGTCCAGGGTCCGCTGGATCTGCTCGCGCACCGCCAGCTCCCGGCCCGCCGAGGAGCCGAGTCGGCTCAGGGCCTCGCCGGTGACGTACGCGCCGTCCGTGAGCTGCTCGACGTAGCCCTCGCGGCGCAGGGTCCGCAGCAGTATCGTCAGGCGCTCGTCGCCGAGGCCGGTGAGACGGGAGAGTTCGGTGTCCGTGACACCGGTGGAGTGCCTCGCGACTGTCTCCAGGATGCGCAGTGCGTCCTGTACCGAGTGGTAGGGAGCGGTCGGCTCGTGCATCAGCGCCACGGTGTTTCTCCCTGCGCTCGCTTTTTGGGCCGTGATACCGGACAGCGAATCACCTCCACGATAGCTGTCAAACGGCCGATGCGGAGCGGCTGTTGGCGAGATTGTGGCCCTCCCTACACCCTCCGAACTGCGGCGCGAATCCTTTGGCATATGCTTTTGTCATGCCACGTGACGTGGACCTTGGGTGTTCGAATGCTCACCTGCAGTAATTGAATAAATGTCAAAGAATCGCGCCGAGGAATTCCCGGGTCCGCTGTTGTTCCGGTTCGCCGAAGATCTGCTCCGGCGGCCCGGATTCGATGACCTTTCCCGAGTCGAACATCAGGACTTGGTCTGAAATATCACGGGCGAAATTCATCTCGTGGGTCACACAGAGCATGGTGATGTCGGTGGTGCGGGCGATGTCCCGCAGTACGTCGAGGACGCCCGCGACCAGCTCCGGGTCCAGCGCGGAGGTCACCTCGTCCAGCAGCAGCACCTGCGGCCGCATCGCCAGCGCCCGGGCGATCGCGACGCGCTGCTGCTGGCCGCCGGAGAGCTGGGTCGGGCGGGCGCCGGCCTTGTCGGCGAGGCCGACCAGGTCGAGCAACTCCAGTGCGCGCGCCTCCGCTTCGTCCCTGGGCAGGCCCAGGACGGTGACCGGCGCCTCGGTGACATTGCGCAGCACGGTCATGTTCGGGAACAGGTTGAACTGCTGGAAGACCATCCCGATCTTCTTGCGGATCTCCCGGACCCGCTTCTCGGGCGCGGGGAAGAGCCGCTCCCCGTCGACGGTGATCGTGCCCTCGTCGGGCTCGGTCAGGGTCATCAGCATGCGCAGGATCGTGGTCTTGCCCGACCCGGAGGGGCCGATCAGGGTGACGTGCTTGCCGGACTCCACGGAGAAGTCGAGGTCGTCCAGCACGGTGTTGGACCCGAAGCGCTTCGTGACGTGCTCCAGGCGGATCAACTCACTGCCGTCCACCGGGGGGTTGGCGCCCGCGTCGGGATCGTTCATCAGGGGCGTGTCAGTGGACAAGGCGTCGCTCCAGGGCTCGGATCAACAGGGAGGCGGGATAGGAGATGAGGACGAAGGCCACCCCGATCACGGTGACGGGCTCGGTGAACTGGTAGTGCTCCTGGGAGAACAGCCGGGCCTGGCCCATCAGTTCGAGCACGGTGATCACCATCAGGATCGGGGTGTCCTTGAGCATCGCGATCACGTAGTTGCCTAGCGCCGGCACCACCCGGCGGATCGCCTGCGGCAGGATCACGGCCGTCCAGGCCCGGCGCACCGGCAGGTTCAGCGCGGTCGCCGCCTCCCACTGGCCGACGGGCACCGCCTCGATCCCCGCGCGATAGACCTGCATCGTGTAAGTCGAGTAGTGCAGCCCGATCGCGAGGACACCGGTGGTCAGCGCGGAGAAGGTCAGCCCCCACTCCGGCAGCACATAGAACAGGAAGAACAACTGCACCAGCAGCGGGGTGTCCCGCACGAACTCGGTCACGACCCCGACCGGCCAGCGCACCCAGCGAGTTGGCGCCCGCATCAGCAGCGCCCACACCAGACCCAGCACGAACGAGATGAGCGACCCGAGGACCAGGATCTCCAGGGTGACCTTCAGGCCGTCCCAGAAGTACGGCATGAAGTCGCCCACGGCACTCCAGTTCCAGTTCACGCGACCCCACCTCCGACACGCACGCTCCGGCCCGGCTCGGACCCGGCGCTCATGGGCGCCTTGCCGATGCCCGCCTTCAGCTTCTTCTCCAGCCCGCGCATCAGCCGGGTGAGCGTGAAGGCGATCACGAAGTAGATCAGCAGGATGTACGTGTAGATCTCCGCGCTCTGCTGCAGCGCGAGCCGCACCAGGTTGGCGCTGAAGGTGAGATCGCCCATGCCCATGACGGACACCAGGGCGGTGCCCTTGAGCAGTTCGATCAGCAGGTTGCAGAAGGACGGGATCATCTCCGGCACCGCTTGCGGCAGCAGGATCAGCCGCATCCGCTGCCAGGGAGTGAAGCTCAGCGCCACGCCGCCCTCCTGCTGCGCCGGGTCGACCGCGTTCAGCGCGCCGCGCACGATCTCGGTGCCGTACGCGCCGTAGGTCAGGCCGAGGGCGAGGGTGCCCGCCCACAGGGGGACGAGCTGCCAGCCGAACGCGACCGGCAGGACGAAGAACACCCAGAAGATCATGACGAGGGCGGAGGTGCCGCGGAACACCTCGGTGTAGAGACCGGCGAGGAAGCGGACGATCCACAGCCGGTGGGTGCGCGCGATGCCGACGACGAAGGACACGACGGTCGCCAACAGCGCGCTGAGGACGAGGAGTTGGACGGTGGTCCAGATCCCCTTCAGGACGAGTTCCCAGAGTCCGGAGGTCATCCGCTACAGAGCTCCTTCGCGGTGAGGTCCGTCATCTCGGCCTTCGTGAACCCGAAGGGCCGCAGGATGCGGAACAACTCCCCGCTCCTCTTGAGCCGGTGGAGCTCGACGTTGAAGGCGTCGCGCAGCTTCGACTCGGTCGGCCGGAACGCGAACGCGCCCCCGTCGATCCGCGGTTTCCCGTCGACGAGCGGCGCGAACGGCCGGGTCGACTCCGCCTTCGCCGACTTCCGCACGACCGCGCGCGTGGTGAGCGCCGTACCGGCGAAGACGTCGACACGCCCTGCTTCCACGGCGTTCAGCCCGGCGACCTGGTCCGGCACGATCAGGATGTCGCTCTGCTTGTACCCGGCGTCGACGGCGTGCTGGATCTGCGCGTACCCGGTGCCGGTGGCGAACTTGGCCTTCTTCGCGATGACGTCCTTGTAGGTGTGCAGCCCCTTCGGATTGCCCTTGCGGACGACGAACGCGTCGAGCACCTGGTAGTCCGGGTCGGCGAAGATGACCTGCTCACAGCGTTCCGGGGTCACGTACATCCCGGCGGCCACGACGTCGAACTGCTGCGAGTTCAGCCCCGGGATGAGCGAGCCGAACTCGGTGGGCACGGGCTGTACCTCGTCGACGCCGAGCCGCTTGAAGATCGCCTCCGCCAACTTCGGTGCCTCACCGGTCAGTTGGCCGTCCCTGTCGATGTACCCGAACGGGATCTCACCCGCTATCCCCAGCCGTACGACGCCCTGCGCCTTCAGCCGGTCGAGCAGATCACCGCCGCCGGCGGCCGACGCGGTGGCCACCCGGCTGCAGCCGGCCGCGCCCAGCGCACCGGCCGCCGCCACCCCGGCGAGCAGTGCCCGACGGGTGTGACCCGGCGTGTGGCCGGATGTGTGTCTGTCGTTCCCTAGTGGTGGAGCCATGGGCGCGCAGCTACCCGACCGCATCCGGGTTATGCACCCAGAACCGAGTGACGGACCGCTTCGTCGCGGTCCCACTCGCAAAGCGGAACGGCTGATGCCGGGTAAATGCGCTGGTGGGGCGCGCCTCGTCGACCCGCACTGTGATCTGGAACGCACTTCCGCCCGCCGTCGACGTCCACCGCGCCGAGCGCGCCCGCGACGAGATCCGCACCGACTTCCCGCCAATGGCAGACGAGGCTCAGCTCACGGCGGGCGTGACTCAGGAAGGTGTGGCCCCGGCGGTGAACAGCGCGTGCGCCGCCCGCAGCACCAGGTCGTCGCGGTGCCGTGCCCCCACGATCTGCATCCCGATCGGCAGCCCGTCGCCGTCGCTGCCCACCGGGACGGTGGCGGCGGGTTGCTGGGTCAGGTTGAAGGGGTACGTGAACGGGGTCCAGCCGGTCCAGCGGCGGTACCCGGAACCCTTGGGGACCTCAACTCCCGCCTCGAACGCGGTGATCGGGAGGGTCGGCGTGACGAGGAGGTCGTAGCGCTCGTGGAACAGGCCCATTCTGCGGCCGAGTTCCGCGCGGACGTCCACCGCCGCCAGATAGTCCAGCGCGGAGAGGCGGGCCCCGGCGGCGCTGATCTCCCGCAGCCCCGGGTCGAGCAACTCCCGCTGCTGCCGGGTGAGTTTCTGTGTCACCCGGGCCGCCCCGCTGAACCACAGGGTGTGGAAGGCGTCCACCGGGTCCGTGACGTCGGGGTCGGTCTCCTCGACGTACGCGCCGAGTGCGGCCAGTCGCTCCACGCCCCGCCGGACCGCCGCCGCGACCACCGGGCGGACCGCGACCTGGCCGCCGAAGGACGGGGAGTACGCGATCCGCAGACCCCGTATGCCCTGCGCGAGGTCCGCCGTGAAGGACGTCGGCGGGCGGTCGAGGCCCGACCAGTCGCGGGCGTCCGGGACACCGATCACGTCCAGCAGCAGCGCCGCGTCCGCCGCGTCCCGGGTCATCGGGCCGACGTGCGACAACGTGCCGAACGCGCTCGCCGGGTACAGCGGGACCCTGCCGTACGTCGGCTTCAGGCCGAAGATCCCGCAGAAGGAGGCGGGGATACGGACGCTGCCGCCACCGTCCGTACCCAAGGACAGCGGGCCCGCGCCCAGGGCAACGGCCGCCGCGCTGCCGCCACTTGAACCGCCGGCCGTGCGCGCGGGGTCGTGCGGGTTGCGCGTGCTGCCGGACAGCGGGGAGTCCGTGACGCCCTTCCAGCCGAACTCCGGAGTCGTCGTCTTGCCGAGGAACACCGCGCCGTGCTCGCGCAGTCGGGCGACCGAGGGTGCGTCCTCGTCCCAACTGCCCTGCTCCGTAATGGTCCTGGAGCCGCGCAGGGTCGGGGCGCCGCGCTGGAGGAGGATGTCCTTCACGGTGACCGGGACCCCGTCCAGCAGCCCGGCCGGCTCGCCGCGCCGCCAGCGCTCCGCCGACTCGGCCGCCCGCGCCAACGCGCCCTCCGCGTCCAGCCGTACGAACGCGTTCACGGCGGGCTGGATCTCCTCGGCCCGGTCGAGGGTCGCGCGGGTCGCCTCCACGGGGCTGAACTCCCCTCTGCGGTAGCCGTCCAGGAGTTCCACGGCGGTCAGCTCGGTGAGTTCGGTCGTCATCCGGCCCTCCAGAGTGGGGAGTTCAGTGCCCCGGTACGTACCCACGCTTCTTGTCGACCACGTTCGGCAGCGGCTTGCCCGCCTCCCATCTCTCGTACGCCGCGACGAACTGCGTCCCGAGTTCGTCCCGCCAGCCGACCGTGTCGCCGCTCATGTGCGGGGAGATGATCAGCCCCGGGACCTGCCACAACGGGCTGTCGGGGGTGAGGGGTTCGGCCTCGAAGACGTCGAGTGCGGCGCCCGCGATCCAGCGTTTGGAGAGGGCCTCCACGAGCGCGTCCTGGACGACGAGTTGGCCCCGGCCGACATTGATGAAGCGCGCCGAGGGCTGCATGCAGCCGAACCGGCGGGCGTCGAACAGGCCCCATGTCTCGTCGGTGAGCGGGGCCGCCGCGATCACCCAGTCGGCGCGGGCCATCAGCCGGTTGAGTTCGTCGGGGCCGTGGATACCGGTGCGCGGGGTGCGGCCGACCAGCGCGGTCGTCACACCGAGTGCCTTGAGGGTACGGACGATCGCCCGCCCGATCGGCCCCGAACCGACCACGCAGGCGCGGGTGCCGGACACCCGCTGCCCCTCCCGGTGCCGCCAGGTCCGCTCCCGCTGGAGGTCCACGGTGCGCGGCAGATCCTTGGCCATCGCGAGGACGAGCGCGGCGACGTACTCGGCGATCGGCTGGTCGAAGACGCCCCGCGCGTTCGTCACCACCGTGTCGGAGTCGGCGAGTTCGGGGCACAGCAGATGGTCCACGCCCGCGCTGGCCGTGTGTACCCAGCGCGGTCGCGGACCCTCGCCGGGCCAGGCGTCGCGTACCGCGTGCGAGGCGAAGTCCCACACCAACAGGACGTCGGCGGACGGCAGTTGATCCGCGAGCGTCGACGCGTCGGCGTGTGCGATCCGCACCCGCCCGGTGAGCTTCCCGAGGCGGGGCAGCGGGTCGGCGTCCAGGACGAGAAGGGTGGGCAGGGCGGCGGGAGTTGCGGTCATGCGAAGCCGTTTCTCGCGGGAAGCACCGGGCGCGGCCGTCCGACATGCGCGGATTGACACGCTCGCACTCGAACTTACCTTCGTCAACATGGACGCCCGCACGGACCGTCGTCACCTCACTTCTCTCGGTGAGGCCGGTGCGGGACGACATCTCGCCGCGGGCGTCGTGTCGGCCAACCAGGTCACGGTGGGGGCAGCCTCGCACCGACGGGGTACGCGTGCCGTGAGCCCCTCTCGGGCACTGCCGGAAGAACACCAGGAAGGCTGGTCATGACCGCACTCGGATTCCTCTACCCGGGCCACTCCGCCGAGGACGACTACCCGCGCATCGAACAGCTCCTCGGCAGCGATGTCCGCCTCGACCTGGTCCACACGGACATCGGCGAGGACGCACACAGTGTGGACGCCCTGCGCGAGCTGGGCTCCCCCGAGCGGCTCACCGCGGGCGTCGAGCACCTGCGCATGTCCGGCGCCGAGGCCGTCGTCTGGGCCTGCGCCGGCGGCAGTTTCGTCCACGGCTGGGAGGGCGCCCATGAGCAGGTGCGCGCCCTGGCCCGGGCGGCCGGTCTGCCGGCGTCGTCGACAGCCTTCGCCTTCGTGTACGCGGCGAAGGAGCTGGGGGTGCGACGAGTGGCCGTAGGGACGACGTATCCGGACGACGTGGCCGCGCTGTTCGCGGACTTCCTGCGGGCCGGGGGAGTGGAACCGGTCGTGGGGCGCGCCTCCGGCGAGGTCGACGCCCGGGGCGGTGACGAGCTGCTCGCGCTGGCCCGTTCCGTGGACGGCCCGGACGTCGAGGCGGTCCTCCTGCCGGACACCGCCCTGCACACGGCCGCCCATATCCCTTCCCTGGAGAAGGAGTTGGGCAAGCCGGTCCTCACGGCCAACCAGGTCACGGTGTGGGAGGCGCTGCGGCTGGCTGAACGGAGGGTCAACGCGCCGGACCTGGGCGCGCTGTTCACGAAGGAGCCGCTCGTACAGGCCTGACCCGCCCGCCCACCGCCCCGGGAATAAAGCGGAGACAGCCTCCTGTTAGCCCTGGAAGGAACCGCACAGCTCACAACAGGAGGCACCCACCGTGGCGGCAGACGACGAGGTCCGGGGCACGACCGACGAGATCCGGGGTACGGCGCGCGGCACCGCCCCCGTCCCCCTGTCCGTACTGGACCTGGTGACCGTGGGCGCCGGCCGCACCGCCACGGACGCGCTCCGTACCAGCGTGCGGATCGCGAAGCTCGCCGAGGCTCGCGGCTTCCACCGCTACTGGGTCGCCGAGCACCACTCGATGCCGGGCGTCGCCTCCTCCTCGCCCGCCGTGATCCTGGCCCACCTCGCCGCCCACACGGACCGCATCCGCCTCGGCTCGGGCGGCGTCATGCTCCCGAACCACGCGCCGCTCGTCATCGCGGAACAGTTCGGCACCCTGGAAGCACTCGCCCCGAACCGCGTCGACCTCGGCCTCGGCCGCGCCCCCGGCACGGATGGCGCCACCGCGGCAGCCCTGCGCCGTACCGAGCGCCTGAACGAAGGCGCCGACGACTTCCCCGAGCAACTCGCCGAGCTGACCCGCTTCTTGGACGACGACTTCCCGGACGGCCACCCGTACGCCCGCATCCACGCGGTCCCCGGCCCGATCCAGTCGACCTCGCCCGGCGGCGTCCAGTCCCCGCACCGCCCGCCGGTCTGGCTGCTCGGCTCCTCCGGCTTCAGCGCCCGGCTGGCCGGCATGCTCGGCCTGCCGTTCGCCTTCGCCCACCACTTCTCGGCGCAGAACACGGTCCCGGCGCTCGACCTCTACCGCGAGTCCTTCCGCCCGAGCGCGGTGCTCGACGCGCCGTACGCCCTCATCGGTGTCTCCGCCCTCGCCACCGACGACGAGGAGGAGGCCCGCCGCCAGGTGCTGGCCGCCGCCCTCAACATGGTCCGGCTGCGCACCGGCCGTCCGGGGCTCGTGCCCACCCCCGAAGAGGCCGAGGCGTACGAATTCAGCCCCATGGAGCGGGAGTTCATCACCTCCTGGAACGCCAACGTCGTCCACGGCACGGTCGACGAGGTCCGCACCGGCCTCGATGATCTGCAGAAGCGCACGGGCGCCGACGAGTTGATGCTCACGTCCCACGCCCACAACGCGGACCTGCGGCTGCGCTCGTACGAACTGATCGCCGACGCCTATGAGTTGACGGCCGATCAGGCCTGATGTCCCAGGGGGCTCTCAGGCCTGATGATCCATGGGGGCTGTCAGGCCTGATGATCCAGGGGCCGTCAGGCCTGGTTGCAGGCCTTGGTCCCCAGCAGCTCGGAGATACGATCCGGCGCCACCGGACGGGAGTACAGCCACCCCTGTCCGGTGTCGCAGCCGATACGGCGCAACCGGGCCGCCTGGGGCGAGGTCTCCACGCACTCGGCGGTCACCGACAGGCCCAGCCGGTGGGCGAGTTGGATCATCGCCTCGACGATGACCTCGTCCGCCGGGTTCGGCGGCACGCCCTCGCCCTCGTACTGGAAGCCCCGCACGAAGGACCCGTCCAACTTCAGGACGGAGACCGGCAGTCGGCTCAGATACGCCAGGTTCGAGTACCCGGTGCCGAAGTCGTCGATGGCGATCTGCACCCCCATGTCGCTGAGCGCCTGGAGCGCCTGCAACGGCCGCCCCGCCGACCCCATCACCGCCGACTCGGTCAGCTCCAACTGGAGCAGCCGCGGGGCGAGTCCGGTCTCGGCCAGGACCTCCGCCACATCGGCGACCAGATCCGAGTCCCACACCTGACGTACGGCCACGTTGACGCTCACGAAGATCGGCGGCTCGTCCGGGTGGTCGAGCTGCCAACGGCGGGCCTGGCGGCAGGCGGTGACCAGGACCCAGCGGCCGAGCTGCACGATCGAGCCGTCCTCCTCGGCCAGTCCGATGAACCGATTCGGCGTCAGCATGCCGAACTGCGGGTGATTCCAGCGGACCAACGCCTCGACCCCGCGCAGCCGTCCGTTCTCCATGGCCACCAACGGCTGGTACTCCAGGGTGAATTCACCCCGCTCGATGGCCGGGCGGAGCGTGGAGGCCAGTGCCTGGCGGGTCATGCGGTGCGCGTTGCGCTCCGGATCGAACAGGGTCCAGCGGGACTTGCCGTCCGCCTTGGCCCAGTACAGCGTCGTGTCGGCGGCCTGCATCAGACCCGTGGCCGTCGTACCGGCCGCCTGCCGTTCGACCACACCGATCGACGCCGACAGGGACAGCCGCTGCCCGGACAGGTCGAAGGGTGCTTGCAGCGCCTTGAGCACCGACTCGGCGAGATCGGCCAGTTGGTCGGTTCCGGTCGAGTCCTCGACGAGCAGCGCGAACTCGTCGCCGCCGAGCCGCGCCACCAGGGGTGCGGTGGCCCGGGTGAGGCCCGCCTCGTCCGCGCACCGCGTCAGCCGCTCCGCCACGGCCGCCAGCAGTCGGTCGCCGACGCGGTGGCCGAGCGTGTCGTTGACCGCCTTGAAGCCGTCCAGGTCCAGATAGCACAGGCCGATCCGCCCGGTGCCGCCCCGCTCGTACGACTCCGCCTCCAGCGCGGCCGAGAGCCGCTCGAAGAACAGGGTGCGGTTGGGCAGCCGGGTCACCGGGTCGTGCATCTCCAAGTGCCGTAGCCGCGCCTGGAGTTCACGGCGGGCGCTGATGTCGGTGAGTGACAGCAGCACACCGTGCTCCGCGGCCGGGAGCGGCGCGGCGGTCACCTGTACCCACAGCACGTGCCCGTCGGGGTGCTTGACCCGGCGGGTGCAGCTCAGCTTGGCCTGTCGGCCGCCGAGCACCTCGCGATAGCCGTGCCAGGTGCGGGCGTCCGCCTTCAGGTCCATCAGATCGGCCGCGACCCGCCCGGTCAGGGCCGCGCCCGGCTTGCCGAGCAGCGCGCC
This sequence comes from Streptomyces sp. MBT65, assembly GCF_016612545.1. GTDB lineage: Bacteria > Actinomycetota > Actinomycetes > Streptomycetales > Streptomycetaceae > Streptomyces. The sequence continues at coordinate 10,725 of NZ_JAENRY010000259.1, forward strand.
GAACGTGTCGTTCGCGCTGACGACCAGACCGTCGCGGTCCACGACGGCCATCGCCAGAGGGGCCACGGAGAAGGCCGACCCGTACGGGCCGGCCGCGGAGAAGACGGACCCGGGCGGCCCGTCCTCGGGAGGACTGACGCGAGGCGATGCCTCACCACTGACACGAGGCGATGCCTCGCCATTACTCTCTGTTACGGCCGGCCGGATGAGGTCTGCCGCGGGCGCCGGCCCTTCGGACGTTCCGCTCACCGCTCGCTCCCGCAGTGCACTCGATCTTCGGATGGGTCTCGTCGGGATGGCCGACCGGGTGGGAGGCCGCCGTGCCGTGTCCGTGCAGGAAAGTGTGCCGATCATAGAGGTTGGCCCCCGGCCCTTCCAGCCACTGTCCAGTGTCCAGGAACAACGGCCGGTTCCGTCAGATCGTTTCCGCCCGCACCTGGACGGGTTCTTCAAATGGCCGACCACATGTGACGTTCCGTGAGTGTTTCCGGATGTCGGTCCGGGCGTGTCCCGGCCACCCGGGGCGGCCCCCTCACCCTTCTGGTGCAGATAAACAGGGCGTACCCCAACAAACCATCACAGGCTGGGTGTCGGTGTCCCGTGAACCCGCTCCCGGAGGTCCAACGTGCCGTGTCAGCTCCCCCTCAAGGGGCTCTCCCGTACGGCGCTCAAGGGGCTCGCCCAGTGGCGGACGCGGCCCGGACTGCGCGGTACCGCGGCCGTGTTCACCACCATGTCGGCGCTCGCCGCGACCTCGATCATGTCCAGCCAGTCGGTCGCCGAGCCCTTCTCGACCACGCCCTGTGCCCTTAAGCGCACCGCGGCCCACCACTCGGAGGGCCTGGACACCTGGAACACCGCCTACGCGCGCCCCACCCGCCCGCTCGACGCGGTGATGATCTTCCTCTCCTTCCCCGACGCGACCCCGCGGGCCACCCCC
>NZ_JAENRY010000025.1 GCF_016612545.1 Streptomyces sp. MBT65
CCTCAAACGCCGGACGGGCTGATGGTGCGGGCCCTCGCTGAAAAGCCGGACGGACTGAGGGTGCGGGCCCTCGCTGCAATGTGGACGCCGGACCGGTTGATCCTGCGGTCGGTTCCGGCTCCCCCGCCCGGTACACCCTCAGGATCTCGTTCGTCGACGTGTCCCGTACCGCGTTGAACCAGCGGCGGCAGCCTGCCGCGTGGTTCCAGCGTTCTGCGAACGGGCCCTTGGGGTTGGCTCGGAAGAACAGGTAGCGGGCCCACTCCTCGTCGGTCAGGTCCGCGGGGGTTTCGGGGTAGGCCACGTGGGCCTGGCCGCCGTAGTGGAACTCGGACTCGTCGCGGGGCCCGCACCAGGGGCAGGGGATCAGCAGCATGGTTGGGCTCCCTAGTGGGCCACCGCGGCGGCGCCGTGCTCGTCGACGAGCGCGCCGGTGGTGAAACGGTCGAGCGAGAAGGGGGCGTTGAGGGGGTGGGGGGCGTCGTGGGCGATCGTGTGCGCGTAGACCCAGCCGACGCCCGGGGTGGCCTTGAAGCCTCCGGTTCCCCAACCGCAGTTCAGGTAGAGGTTGTCGACCGGGGTGAGACCTACTATCGGTGAGGCGTCGGGGGTGACGTCCACGATGCCGCCCCACGTGCGCAGGACATGCGCGCGGGCGAAGATCGGGAACAGCTCCAACGCCGCCGCCATTTGCTCCTCGATGATGTGGAACGCGCCGCGCTGCGTGTAGGAGTTGTACGAGTCGATGCCCGCGCCCATCACCAGCTCGCCCTTGTGCGCCTGGCTCACGTACACGTGGACCGCGTTGGACATGACGACCGTGGGGTGGACCGGCTCCAGCAGTTCCGACACCAGTGCCTGCAACGGGTGGCTCTGGAGCGGGAGTTGGATGCCCGCCATGGCCGCGAGGACCGAGGAGTGGCCGGCCGAGCACAGGGCGACCTTGCCCGCCGCTATCGGGCCGAGTGTCGTCTGTACGCCGGTCACCCTGCCGTCGACGATGTCCAGGCCGGTGACTTCGCAGTTCTGGATGATGTCGATGCCCGCCGCGTCCGCCGAGCGGGCCAGGCCCCAGGCCACGTGGTCGTGCTTGGCTATGCCCGCGCGTGGTTGGTAGGTGGCCCCCATCACCGGATAGCGCACGTCCGGTGAGATGTTGACGATCGGGCAGACCTCCTTGACCTGCCGTTCGTCCAGCCACTCCGCGTCCACGCCGTTGAGGCGGTTCGCCTCGACTCGGCGCACGCTGTCGCGGACGTCCTGGAGGCTGTGGGCGAGGTTGAGGACTCCGCGCTGGGAGAAGAGGATCGGGTAGTCCAGCTCCTCCTCCAGGCCCTCCCACAGCTTCAGCGCGTGCTCGTAGATGCCCGCGCTCTCGTCCCAGAGGTAGTTGGAGCGGATGATCGTGGTGTTGCGGGCCATGTTGCCGCCCGCCAGCCAACCCTTCTCCAACACCGCGACGTTCGTGATGCCGTGGTTCTTCGCCAAGTAGTGGGCGGTGGCCAGGCCGTGGCCTCCGCCGCCGACCACGATCACGTCGTACGAGCGTTTCGGCTCGGGGGTGCGCCACAGCCAGTCGGGGTGTTCGGGGAGGTCGGCGCCCGGGGTGCGGGGGGTCATCGGGGGTCGCCCTCCTCGGACAGGTGCGGGTAGAGCGGGTGTTTCGCCGCCAGTGCCTCCGTGCGGGCGCGCAAGTCGCCTATGCCGGGGGCCGGTTGGAGGGCCAGCGCGATCACGTCGGACACCTCCGCGAAGTCCTCCTCCGTGAAGCCTCGCGTGGCCAGTGCCGGGGTGCCGATGCGCAGTCCCGACGTGACCATGGGCGGGCGCGGGTCGAAGGGGACCGCGTTTCGGTTGACGGTGATGCCGATCTCGTGGAGGAGGTCTTCCGCCTGCCTGCCGTCCAGCTCCGAGTCGCGCAGGTCGACCAGGACCAGGTGGACGTCCGTGCCGCCGGTCAGGACCTTCACGCCGGTGGCCGCCACGTCGGGGCGGGTGAGGCGTTCGGCGAGGATGCGGGCGCCGGCGAGTGTGCGGGCCTGGCGTTCGGCGAACTCGGGTGAGGCGGCGACCTTGAACGACACCGCCTTCGCGGCGATGACGTGTTCCAGGGGGCCGCCCTGCATGCCGGGGAACACCGCCGAGTTGATCTTCTTGGCGAGGTCGGCCTCGTTGGTGAGGATGACTCCGCCGCGCGGGCCGCCGAGGGTCTTGTGCGTCGTCGTCGTGGTCACGTGGGCGTGCGGGACCGGGTTCGGGTGCAGGCCCGCGGCCACCAGGCCCGCGAAGTGCGCCATGTCGACCATCAGCAGCGCGCCCACCTCGTCGGCGATCCGCCGGAATGCCGCGAAGTCCAACTGCCGTGGATACGCCGACCAGCCCGCGATGATCATCTTGGGGCGGTGTTCCTTCGCGAGGCGTTCCACCTCGTCCATGTCGACCAGATTGTCGGTCTCGGAGACGTGGTAGGGCACCACGTTCAGCATCTTGCCGCTGTAGTTGAGCCGCATGCCGTGGGTGAGGTGGCCGCCGTGGGCGAGGTCGAGGCCGAGGATCGTGTCGCCGGGCTTCAACAGGGCGAAGAACACTGCCGTGTTGGCCTGTGCGCCCGAGTGCGGCTGGACGTTGGCGAAGCCCGCGCCGAAGAGCGACTTGATCCGCTCGATCGCCAACCGCTCGGTGACGTCGACGTGTTCACAGCCGCCGTAGTAGCGGCGGCCCGGGTAGCCCTCCGCGTACTTGTTGGTGAGGACCGAGCCCTGCGCCTCCAGGACGGCGGTGGGCGCGAAGTTCTCGGAGGCGATCATCTCCAACGTGGACTGCTGACGGTGCAGTTCGGCGCGGAGCGCGGCGTGGATCTCGGGGTCCAGTTCCGACAAAGGGGTGTTCAGCGCGTTCATTCGGCGTTCTCGTCCTTCCGGCTAGCCGCGGAGGCGGGACATCGTCGGGTCGAACAGGGGCTCCGCCGCGACGACCGCCTCGACGCGCTCGTCGAAGTAGCCGATGTGCAACGTCGTTCCGGGGGTGGCGAGTTCGGATGGCAGCCAGGCGTACGCGATGCCCTTGCCGATCGTGTAGCCGTAGGCGGCGCTGGTGACGTAGCCGACGGCGCGCTCGCCGTCGTAGACCGGCTCCTTGCCCAGGACGACCGAGCGGGGGTCGTCGATGGTGAGGCAGGTCAACTGCCTCTGTACGGCGGTCTTTCGGCGTTCCAGTGCGGCCTTGCCGATGAAGTCGCCCTTGTCGAGCTTGACGGCGAAGCCGACGCCGGCCTCGTAGGGGTCGTGCTCGTAGGTCATGTCGGTGCCGAAGGAGCGGTAACCCTTCTCCAGGCGCAGGCTGTTGAAGGCGCCGCGGCCCGCGATGACACCGCCGAGGGGCTGCGCCGCCTGCCACAGGGTGTCCCAGAGTTTCTGGCCCTGGTCGGCGGTGGTGTACAGCTCCCAGCCGAGTTCGCCGACGTAGGAGAGGCGCATGGCGGTGACGGGGACCGTGCCGATGTAGGCGTGTTTGGCGCGGAAGTACTTCAGGCCCTCGTTGGTGAAGTCCTCGTCCGTCAGGGGCTGGAGGACCTTGCGGGCCAGCGGGCCCCACAGGCCTATGCAGCAGGTGCCCGGCGTGATGTCGCGGACCTGGACCGTGCCGTCGGCCGGCAGGTGGCGGGTGAACCAGTCGAGGTCGAGGTTGCCGTTGGCGCCGACCTGGAAGCGGTCGCGGGCCAGCCGGGCGACGGTGATGTCGCTGCGGATGCCGCCGTCCTCGTCGAGGAGGAGCGTGTACGTCACCGAGCCGACCGATTTGGCGACCTTGCCGGTGACCAGGCCCTCCAGGAAGTCGGCGGCGCCGGGGCCGGTCACTTCGAGGCGTTTGAGGGCCGTCATGTCGTACATCGCGACCGTTTCGCGGGTGGCCTGCGCCTCGGCGCCGACGATGGGCGACCAGTACTGGGCCGCCCAGTCGTTCGGGGTGGGGATCGAACGGCCTTCCACCAGGCCCGAGTTGGCCTCGTACCACTGCGGGCGCTCCCAGCCGTTCGCCTCCAGGAAGACCGCGCCGTGTTCCTGCTGGCGGGTGTGGAAGGGGCTGGTGCGGATCGGGCGCGGCTCACCGGACGGCTGGAGGGGGTGGAGGATGTCGTAGACCTCGACGAAGTTCTGGCAGTCGCGGGCCAGGACGTATTCCGGGGCGAGCTGGTGCTGTTCGAAGCGGTTGACGTCGCACTCGTGGAGGTCGAAGGACGAGCAGAAACCGTCTACCAGCCACTCCGCCATCGCCCGGCCGACCCCAGCCGAGTGCGTGACCCAGACCGCCTCGGCGACCCAGAAGCCCTTGACCTCCGAACTCTCCCCGAGGAGCGGGAAGTTGTCGGTGGTGAAGGAGAAGAGGCCGTTGATGCCCTCCTCGACCTTCGCGTCCTGCGTCGCGGGGAGCAGGGACTGGGTCTCCGTCCACGCGGGCGCGAAGTCGTCCTCGGTGAACTTGAGGACGGACGGCATGTCGGCCGCCTCGTCGACCGAGAGGATGTCGTCGGCCGAGATGGGCATCGGGCGGTGGCCGTAGTAGCCGATGCCGATGGCGTCGAAGCGGTCGCGGTAGTAGAGGTCGGCGTCCTGGTGGCGCAGGATCGGGCGGACGGCCTCCTCGGCCTGGCCGGCGAGGGCGGGGACCGGGCCGGTCCAGGCGAGCTGGTGGCCGAGCGGGGTCAGCGGGAGGTTCATGCCGACCATGCGGGCGATCTTCGGACCCCAGATGCCGGCGCAGCACACGACGATGTCGGCGGGGATCTCGCCCCGGTCCGTGAGGACGCCGGTGACGCGCCCGTCGGCCCGCTGGACGTCCAGGACCTCGTGGCGGGCGAGGAAGGTCACGCCGCGGTCCGTGGCGCGGCGGATCTGGGCTTCCACGGCGAGGACGGCCTTCGCGAGGCCGTCGGTGGGGACCAGGAGGCCGCCGAGGACCTTGTCGGGGTTGAGGAGCGGGTGCTGTGCGAGGCACTCCTCGGGGGTGAGCAGGCGGGCCTCGATGCCCCACGCGGTGATCCAACCGTGGCGGCGGTGGAGTTCCGCGACGCGCTCGGGGGTGGTGGCGACCTCGAGGCCGCCGACCTGGAGGAAGCAGGGCTTGCCGTCGACGTCGAGGGAGCAGAACTTCTCGACGGTGTAGCGGGCCAACTCGGTCATGGTCTTCGAGGAGTTGGTCTGGAAGACCAGTCCGGGGGCGTGCGAGGAGGAGCCCCCGGTGGCGGGCAGCGGGCCCTGGTCGACCACGGTCACTTCGGTCCAGCCTCGCGCGGAGATCTCGTCCGCGAGCGCCGCCCCCACGACGCCCGCTCCGATGATGACCACTCGGGGTCCCGCCATCGCCGCACCTCCGGCTAGAGAGCAATCCGGTTGCTGTCTGCGCAACATGCTTCAGGTTGCGCAACTCAATGTGCCCGGCGCGAGGAGTGGGTGTCAAGGGGTCCCGTGACGTCGGACGACCCCCCTGATCACCGGCCGGAACACGGCGATGCCCGGTGGGCGGTACGCACCTGCGCGCACCGCCCACCGGGCATGGTCAACCCTGTTCTGCCGCCGCCTACTTGAGCCAGGCGTCCACCTTGGCCTGGTTGGCGTCGACCCACTTCTTCGCCGCCGCCTCGTCGGACAGCTTGTCCTGCGCTATGTACTTGGCGACGGTGTTCTGGTCCTCGTTCGTCCAGTTGAAGTTCTTCACCAGGTTGTAGGCGGGGCTGCCCGACTTGGCGAACTTCGCGCTGACGATCTTGTCGAGGTTGTAGACCGGGTAGTCGCAGGCGATCTTCGACGCGACGGCGTCACAGCCCGTCGTGTACGCGGGCAGCGACACCTTCTTGAGCGCGACCTCGGAGAGGAACCACTGCGGCTCGTAGAAATAGCCGATGACCCACTGCTTGTTCTTCTCGGCGGTGCGGAAGGCCTGGATGAGCGCGGTCTCGCTGCCCGCGTACACCACCTTGAAGTCCAGTTTCAGGTTCTTCACCAGCGCCGCGTCGTTGGTGACGTACGACGGGTCTCCGTCGAGGAGTTGGCCCTTGCCGCCCGACTCGGAGGTCTTGAACTTGGACGCGTACTTGTTGAGGTTCTTGTAGTTCAGGATGTCGGGGTGGGCCTTCGCGAGCCACGGCGGTACGTACCAGCCGATGATGCCTTTGTTGCCGGTCTGGCCGGCCTCGACGGCGGTCTTCTGGCCGGTGATGTACTTCTTCTTGAGGTCGTCGTGACCCCAGTTCTCCAGGACCGCGTCGACCTCGCCGGTGCCGAAGCCCTGCCAGGCGATCTCCTCTTTCAGGTCCTTCTTGTTGACCGTACAGCCGAGTTGGTGCTGCGCAACGTACGCGACGACCGCAGCGTCCGCCTCGTAGCCCACCCACGGGTTGACCGCGAGGTTGAAGGTCCCGCACTTCGCCGAGCTGCCCGAGCTGCTGCCCGAGCCGGAGCCCGAGGACGTGTCGCCGACCTTCGCCCCGCCGCAGGCGGTGAGGGTGAGGCCGAGGACGGCCAGGCCGGCCGCGCCGGTTCGCCAGTGTCTTGCCATGGTGTCGTGCTCCTTTAAGCGCTGGTTCGGCGCGCGGCCGCCTGAGTGATCCGGTCGAACATGACTCCGAGCAGGACGATGGCGAGCCCAGCCGCCAGGCCCTTGCCGTACAGCTCGCTCTGGGAGAATCCGGCCACGACGTCGTAGCCGAGGGCGCCGGCTCCCACCAGGCCGCCCACAACAACCATCGACAGCACATAGATCAGGCCCTGGTTGGTCGCGAGGGTCAGGGCGCTGCGTGCCATCGGGAGTTGAACCTTGGTGATGATCTGCCAGGTGTTGCACCCGGCCGCCGTGGCCGCTTCGACTGTCGTCTCCGGTACGGTCCGTACCCCGTCGGCGACGATCTTGATGGCGACCGGTACGGCGTACACGACGGCTGCGACGATCGCGGTGAAGCGGGTCGCGCCGAACAGCGCCAGGAACGGCACCAGATAGACGAACGGCGGCATGACCTGCGCCGCGTCCAGCGTGGGCCGCAGCAGCCGGTCCACTATCGTGCTGCGCCCCATCCACACCCCGAAGGCGATGCCGAACAGCATCACGATCACGGTCGCCACGACCGTCGAGGCCAGCGTCGTCATCGCGTCCGACCACACGCCGGTGCCCACAAGCAGCCCTACACACACGGCAGTTGTGATCCCCGAGCGCCAGCCGCCGACGACCACGCCGATGCCGATCAGGGCCGCGCCGACGAGCCACCACGGGGAGTCGGTGAGCAGCGACTGGAACGGGTTGAGCAGGCCGTTGGTGATCGCGTCCCGGAAGGCGTTGGTGACCCCGGAGAGATTGTCCTGCGCCCAAGTCGTCACGCTGTCCGCCGCGTTGGCGATATGGCTGCCGGTGGTGCCGTCGCCCGGGAACTGTGCCGCCCAGAGGTAGGTGTGCGACAGATAGATCAGCACTACGGCGACCACGGCGCCCGAACCGAGCAGCGGGCGGCGCCACTTGAGGAAGCGACCGGACGAGTTGCGGGCCTGTTCCGCCCTCGTGCTGGACGCGGTGGTGACCCGGTCGAGGACGATGGCCATGATGACGATCGCAAGGCCCGCGTTGAAGGCCGTACCGACGTCGAGCGACTGGAGGGCCTGCATGACGGTCTTGCCGAGGCCGGGTGCGTCGATCAGGGCCGCGATGGTGACCATCGCGAGGGCGGCCATGATGGTCTGGTTGACGCCCATGACCACGGTCCGCTTGGCCATCGGCAGCAGCACCTTGATCAGCGACTGCCAGCGCGTCGAGCCCATGGAGTCGGCCGCTTCCACGGTCGTCTCCGGCACGTTGCGGATGCCGTGCGCGGTGATGCGGATCGCGGGCGGGGCCGCGTAGATCACCGTGGCGATCACGGCGGAGGCCGGGCCGATCAGGAAGATCAGGGTGAGCGGCGCGAGGTAGACGAAGGTCGGCATCGTCTGCATGAAGTCGAGGAAGGGCGTGATGATCCGGTTGAACCGGTCGGACAGCCCCGCCCAGACCCCCAGCGGGATCGCGAACACCAGCGCCACGAGCACGGCGGAGAGGGTGAGCGCCAGGGTGTCCATGCTCTCCTGCCACAGACCCTGGAGCCCGAAGAAGGCGAAGCCGGCCATGGCGAGAAGCGCGACCCGCCAGTTGCCGACGGCCCAGGACACGAGGCCGGCGATGCCGACGACCCCGAGCCAGCCGATCTGCGGCAGCGGGCGGTCGCCGCTCGGCTGTGAGATCAGGTCCTGGACGAAGGTCACCAGGTTGTCGATGACCAGGCGGATCTCGTTGAAGAAGTAGAGGAAGAGCGGGTTGGAGTTGCGGTTGGCGCCGACCGAGTCGTTGAGGTCGTTGAACCACCGGTGCAGTCCGGTGAGATCGGCCGCCGCGAGCGTCAGCGTCTGCTTGCCGCGCAGCACGGCGAACAGCACCAGCCACACGACGAGGATGGCGCCGACCATCATGGGCCGGGTGACCTTGCGGCGCGGGCCCTTCAAGTCCGGTGCGGCGTCCGCGACTTGCGCTGCGGGCTCCGGTTTCTCCACGGCGACGGTCATCACGCGTCGCCTTCCCGCCCGGCGACGACCGCGAGGATCTCCTCGTCGCCGACGATGCCGAGCAGCTTGCCGTTCTCGACGACCTTGACCGGCTTGTCGGCCGCGAGCACCGCGCGCGTGGCCTCGCGTACGACGACGTCCGGGCCCAACTCGGGTCCGTCCAGGGGGTCTTCATCGACGGCGGGGCGCATGATCCAGCGCAGGGTGAGGACGTCGCCGCGCGGCACGTCCTTCACGAACTCGCGCACGTAGTCGTCGGCGGGGGCGCCGACCAGCTCGTCCCCGGTCCCGCACTGCACCATCTTGCCGTCGCGCATGATGAGGATGCGGTCGCCCAACTTCAGGGCCTCGGACAGGTCGTGGGTGATGAACACCATGGTCTTGCCGACCTCGTGGTGCAGCCGGATGACCTCGTTCTGCATGTCGCGGCGGATCAGCGGGTCGAGCGCGGAGAACGGCTCGTCGAAGAGGAGGACATCCGGGTCTCCGGCCAACGCCCGGGCCAGACCAACGCGTTGCTGCATACCTCCGGAGAGCTGGTCGGGATAGGAGTTCTCGTATCCCGACAGGCCCACCAACTCGACGACTTCCAGGGCCCGTTTGGTGCGCTCGGCCTTGCTCATGCCGCGGATCTCCAGGCCGAACGACACGTTGTCGACGACCCGGCGGTGCGGCAGCAGCCCGAAGTGCTGGAAGACCATGGAGAACTTACGGCGCCGCAGCTCGCGCAGCCGTTTGGCGTCCGCGTCCCGGATGTCCTCGCCCTCGAAGACGATCTCCCCCGCGGTGGGTTCGATCAGCCGGGTCAGACATCGCACGAGGGTGGACTTCCCGGAGCCGGACAGGCCCATGACGACGAAGACCTCGCCGGGCGAGACCTCGAAGTTCACATCGCGTACGGCGGCGGTGCAGCCGGTGCGGTCCATCAGCTCACGGCGGGTCAGCCCGCACAGTTCCTCTGAGTCGGGTACCTGGTCCGCCTTCGGCCCGAACACCTTCCACAGCTTGCGCACGGAGATGACCGGGGTGGGGCCCGAGTCCTGGGGCGTGCCGCGCCGCTGCGGCACCTCGGTCTGTGCTGGGGTCACGATCGACCTCTTTTCGGCGTTCAGCCGCGGAACCAGTGCTGCGGCCGGGGTTGGATGTTCTGCCAGATGTGCTTGGGCTCTCGGTACTCGTCCAGGCCGGTCGGTCCCAACTCCCGGCCCACGCCCGAGTGTCCGAAGCCACCCCATTCCGCCTGCGGCACATAGGGGTGGTAGTCGTTGATCCACACCGTGCCGTGCCGCATGCGCCGGGCGACCCGCTGGGCCTTCCCCGCGTCCTGGGTCCAGACGGCGCCGGCGAGGCCGTACTCGGTGTCGTTGGCGATGCGTACGGCGTCGTCCTCGTCGGTGAAGCGCTCGACGGTCAGCACGGGTCCGAAGGACTCCTCGTGCACCACCCGCATGTCCTGCGTACAGCCGTCGAGGACGGTCGGCGGGTAGAAGTGCCCGTCGGCGAGGCCGGGTTCGGTCGGCCGTTCACCGCCGCAGCGCAGTACGGCACCCTCGGCGAGGCCGGCCGCGACATACGCCTCGACCTTCTCGCGGTGCTGTGCGGAGATCAGCGCGCCGGTCTCGGCCTCGGGGTCGAAGGGCCCGCCGAGCCTGATCTGCCGCGCGCGACGCACGACTTCGTCCACGAACCGGTCGTGCAGCGAGTCCTCGACGATCAACCGGGCGCCGGCGGAGCAGACTTGGCCGGAGTGCAGGAAGACGGCCGTGAGCGCGAAGTCCACGGCCGTCTCGAAGTCGGCGTCGGCGAAGATGACGTTGGGGTTCTTGCCGCCCAGCTCCAGCGCCACCTTCTTCACGGTCGCGGCGGCGGTGGCCATGATGCGTTTGCCGGTCTCCAGGCCCCCGGTGAAGGAGACCAGGTCGACGGCGGGGTCCTCGGAGAGCGGCGCGCCCACCTCGGGCCCGGCACCGAGCACGAGATTGGCGACCCCGGCCGGCAGCCCCGCCTCCTCCAGCGCCTTCATCAGCAGGATGGAGGTGGAGGGCGTCAGCTCACTGGGCTTGAGGACGATCGTGTTCCCGGCGAGCAGCGCCGGAGCGACCTTCCAACTGGCTTGCAGCAGCGGGTAGTTCCAGGGCGTGATCAGCCCGCACACCCCAACGGGCTCATAGACGACCCGGCTTACGGCGTCGTCCCGCCCGGTGTCGATGACCCGCCCGGCGTCGGTGCCGCCGATCCCGCCGTAGTAGCGGAAGCAGGAGACGACATCGGCGATGTCGTACTCGCTCTCCACCAGCCGCTTGCCGGTGTCCAGCGACTCGGCGCGGGCGAACTCCTTGGCGTCGCGCTCGAGGATGTCGGCGGTGCGCAGCAGCAGGGCACCGCGCTCCCGCTCGGGGGTGCGCGGCCAGGGCCCTTCGTCGAACGCGCGGCGGGCGGCGGCGATCGCGGCCTCGGTGTCGGGGCGCGTTCCCTCGGACACCGTCGCGGTGAGCGTGCCGTCGGCGGGACAGCGAATGTCACGGTGACCGCCGGTCACCGCGGCGCGCCATTCTCCGTCCACATACAGGTCTGCCACGTGTGGAGCCCTTCGAGCGAATTTCGTTGCGCATCGTGCACCGTATTGCTTGTGGTGGAACACCCTGGCGAATGTGCAGACATACGTCAAGGGGTTGGCAGATGACGATTTCGCCATGCGGCCCATTGCCCGGCCGCCTCTTGACCGCGAGTGGCGCCCGGCCCAACCATGTTGCGTATCGCTCACCAAGTTGTGCGATACGCACCAGCCTGACGCACCGACGGAGGCCGCCCATGTCCCCTCGACCGCACCCCGGCCGCGAATTCGTCCTCACTCTCTCGTGTCCGGACAGCGCCGGACTGGTCCACGCCGTGAGTGGCTTTCTGGTCCGGAACTCCGGCAACATCCTCGAAAGCCAGCAATTCGATGATCGACTCAAGGGCCGCTTCTTCATGAGGGTCCACTTCGACGTTTCCGATCCAAACGCCGACCTGAAAACACTGCGTTACCGATTCGGTCCGGTGGCCGAGGCGTATCGCATCTCCTGGACCCTCCGGGACGCGGCGACCCCGACCAGGACCCTGATCATGGTGTCCAAGTTCGGCCACTGCCTGAACGACCTGCTCTTCCGCAGGCGTACCGGCGCCCTCAACATCGAGATCCCCGCGATCGTCTCCAACCACCGCGACTTCGAGGGCCTCGCGGAGACGTACGGCATCCCCTTCCACCACATCCCGGTGACGAGGGACACGAAGGCCGAGGCGGAAGCCCAACTCCTGGACCTCGTGCGGGACTTGGACATCGACCTGGTGGTACTGGCCCGCTACATGCAGATCCTCTCCGACGACCTCTGCAAGCAGTTCGAGGGCCACGCCATCAACATCCACCACTCCTTCCTCCCCAGCTTCAAGGGCGCCCGCCCCTACCAGCAGGCGTACGACCGAGGAGTGAAGCTCGTGGGCGCCACCGCGCACTACGTCACGCCGGAACTGGACGAGGGCCAGATCATCGACCAGGACGTGGTCCGCGTGGACCACTCGCTCGACCCGGAGGAACTGGTGACGGTGGGACGGGACGTGGAGGCGCAGGTGCTGGCGCACGCGGTGAAGTGGCACAGCGAGAGCAGGGTGATGGTGTACGGGAACCGGACAGTGGTGTTCCGGTAAGGGTGGGCCGTATACAGCCGCACCTCAAACGCCGGACGGGACAATCCAGCCCGTCCGGCGTTTGAGGACGAGGCCCCTTCAGGGCCGACGGGGATCTGGGGGCGGAGCCCCCAGGGCGTCACGGTGCCGGTAGTACACCGCCTCGGACGGCGCCAGCGGCTCCTTGCCCAGGATCAGGTCCGCCGCCTTCTCCGCGATCATCATCACCGGCGCATAGATGTTCCCGTTGGTCACGTACGGCATCACGGACGCGTCCACGACGCGCAGCCCCTCCACCCCGTGCACCCGCATGCTCCCGGGGTCCACGACCGCCATCTCGTCCGTCCCCATCTTGCATGTGCAGGACGGATGCAGAGCGGTCTCCCCCTCCTTGGCCACCCACGCGAGGATCTCCTCGGCGCTCTCCACGGACGGCCCGGGCGAGATCTCCCCGTCGTTGTAGGGGGCGAGCGCCGGCTGGTTGAGCAGCTTGCGGGCGACCCGGATCGACTCGACCCACTCACGCCGGTCCTGTTCCGTGGACAGGTAGTTGAAGCGCAGCGCCGGATGCTCCAGCGGATCCTTGCTCTTGATCTTCACCGACCCGATCGCGTCGGAGTACATGGGCCCGACGTGCACCTGGTACCCGTGGCCGCCGGCCGGCGACGAGCCGTCGTAACGGACCGCGATGGGCAGGAAGTGGAACATCAGGTTGGGGTAGTCGACGTCCTCGTTGCTGCGGGCGAAGCCGCCCGCCTCGAAGTGGTTGGTCGCGGCGGGGCCCTTGCGGAAGAGCCACTGCAACCCGATGAAGGGGGCGCGCCACTTCGCCATGTACGGCTGCATGGAGACGGGTTGCTTGCAGGCGTACTGGATGTACACCTCGAGGTGGTCCTGCATGTTCTCGCCGACGCCCGGCAGGTCGTGGACGACGTCGATGCCGAGCGCGCTCAGCTCCTTGGCGTTGCCGACGCCCGAAAGCTGAAGCAACTGGGGGGAGTTGATCGCGCCGCCGCAGAGGACGACCTCGCGGGCGCGCACCTGGTGGACCTTGCCGCGGTGGCGGTACTCGACGCCGACGGCCTTCTTGCCCTCGAAGAGGACGCGGGTGACCATCGCGCGGGTGGTGACGGTGAGGTTGGGCCGCTTCCGCACGGGCTTCAAGTACGCCTTGGCAGCCGACAGTCGACGCCCCCGGCTGACGTTGCGGTCGAAGGGCGCGAAGCCCTCCTGCTGGTAGCCGTTGACGTCGTCGGTGCGCGGATACCCCGCTTCCTGCACGGCGTTGAGGAACGCGCCGAACAACGGGTTTGTGGCGGGCCCGCGTTCGAGGACGAGCGGGCCGTCGTGGCCGCGGAACTCGTCGTCGGGATCGGCCGCGAGGCAGTTCTCCATCCGCCGGAAGTACGGCAGGCAGTGCGCGTAGTCCCAGCTCTCCATGCCGGCGTCGGCGGCCCAGCGTTCGTAGTCCATGGGGTTGCCGCGCTGGAAGATCATGCCGTTGATGCTGCTGGAACCGCCGAGCACCTTGCCGCGCGCGTGGTAGACACGCCGGTTGCCCATGTGCGGTTCGGGTTCGGACTCGTACTTCCAGTCGTAGAACCGGCTACCGATGGGATAGGTCAGCGCGGCCGGCATGTGGATGAAGACGTCCCACGGGTAGTCGGGCCGGCCGGCCTCCAGGACCAGCACCTGGTTGCCCGGATCCGCGGAGAGCCGGTTCGCCAGTGCGCTGCCGGCGGATCCACCGCCGACGATGACGAAGTCGTATTGCAGGGGAGCCATGATCTCTCGTCTCGCTCGCGCCGTAGATACGCGAGGCATGCTAATACGAGTAGCGCCATACGCACCAGGTTGCGTGCCACGCAACCTTCGGGCCCAGGTTTCCGTACTGTTTCACCGGTCCGGACCCGTTTGTGAGTACGCGTACTCATGCCCCCTGCCGCCCGGCCGCGTGATGATACGACTCGTCCGCACACCACCACCGCACCACCGGCAGATCAGAGAGTCAGCAGCACGTGCTCAGCGCCTTCGCCCGTACCGTCGTCCCCCTCCTCGGCCGTCTGACGGTGACCACCGGGACGGTCGCCACCGTCGCGCCCGGCAGTATCGTCGCGCCCAACCACACCGCCCTCGCCGATCCCGGACTCGTCCTGGCCGCGCTGCACCGGCTCGGCGTCGAGCCGGTCGTCCTCGCCACCGCGGGGCTGTGGAAGGTGCCCGTCCTCGGGCGCCGGCTCACCCGCGAGGGCCACATACCGGTGCACCGGGGCAGCCGTAGCGCGGCGACGGCCCTGGATCTGGCGGCCGAGGCGCTCGCCGCCGGCCGGGTCGTGGTGATCTACCCCGAGGGCGGACTCCCCCGCCGCCGGGACTCCGGGGACCGCGGCCCCGGCACCTTCCGCACCGGTCTGGCCCGCCTCGCCCTCACCACCGGCGCACCCGTCGTCCCGCTCGGCCACGCCGGTGCCCGCCGGATCGTCTCCGGCGGCCGGACGAAGCAGCTCGCCGGCGTCCTCACCGCACCGCTGCGCCGCCCGGACCTCCATGTCCACGTCGGCGAACCCGTCCACCTCACCGGAGACATCCCCGCCGCCACCGCACAGGCCCGCACAGCCGTGGAGGCCGCCTGGCAACGGGCGGTCGGTCAACTGCCGATACCAGGCGAAAGTGCCTGATCAAAGTCCCGGCAGTAAACACGTTGTACCGCCCTGCGCGTATAGTTTCGCTGTGAGCAACTACAGTCCAGATACTGAAACGACAGGTTCGCAGTCCGGCGGAGTGCAGTCCGTGGACCGTGCCATCAGCGTGCTGGAGATCCTGGCCCAGCGTGGCGAGGCCGGTGTCAGTGAGGTGGCCGGGGAGATCGACGTTCACAAGTCGACCGCGTTCCGGCTGCTCGGGGCGCTGGAGGCGCGCGGGTTGGTGGAGCAGGCGGGCGAACGGGGCAAGTACCGGCTCGGGTTCGGGATCGTGCGGCTGGCCGGTGCGGTCACCGGGCGCATCGACATCACCCAGCAGGGCCGCCCGGTCTGCGAGCGTCTCGCCGAGGAGATCGGCGAGACGGTCAACATCGCGGTCATGCAGGAGCAGTACGCGATCAACCTGTACGAGGTGCGCGGCCCGGGTGCTGTCACCGCGCACAACTGGGTCGGTGAACTGACCCCGTTGCACGCCACCTCCAGCGGCAAGGTCCTGCTGGCCCACCTCCCCGCGAAGGAGCGCGCCGCGCTGCTGGCGGAGGCCGGCCTGAAGAAGGTGACCCCGCACACCATCACCTCGAAGACGAAGCTGGAGAAGAACCTCGCCGAGGCCCGGGAGCGCGGATACGCCTGGACGCTCGAGGAGTTGGAGGTCGGGCTGCACGCCGTGGCCGCTCCGGTGCGCAACCGCGACGGCGAGGTCATCGCCGCGGTGAGCGCCTCGGGACCGGCCTACCGGTTCACCGAGGAGCGGCTGCACGAACTCGCCCCGGTCCTGGTCAAGGGCGCCGAGGAGATCAGCCACCGCATGGGCTACCTGGGCTGAACCCACTCAACTCGACCAGCCCAGGGGCTACTTGAGCCGAGTCACCCCGGGTTGATCCCCAGGCGCTCGTTCACCCAGTCGTGGAAGGCGCCGATGTGGTGCTCGCTGGGCACCAGCACCCCGCCCTTGGCGTACATCCGGGAGCTCATCCCGGGCTGCGTGCGCTCGCACGCCTCGAAGTCCTGGCGGTTGACCCGGTCGAAGAGTTCCACGGACCGGCTGACGTCCTTGCCGCTCTCGACGACGTGCGGGAGGTAGAGCCAGTCGCACTCGACGATCGTGCGGTCGACGGCCACCGGGTACATCCGGTGGAAGATCACATGGTCGGGCACGAGGTTGATGAACACCTGCGGCTTGATGGTGATCGCGTAGTAACGGCGGTCCTGGTCCTCGCTCACCCCGGGAATCCGGTCGAGCCCCTCCGAGCCGTCCACGGTGAATCCCTGGACCTCCTCACCGAACTCCGCGCCGTGGCCGACGTAGTACTGGGCCGCGTAGCCGTCCGCGAACTCCGGGAGCACCTCGGTGAGTTCGGGGTGGATCGTGGCGCAGTGGTAGCACTCCATGAAGTTCTCGATGATGAGCTTCCAGTTGGCCTTCACGTCGTAGACGATGCGCTTGCCCACCGAGAGGTGGTCGATGTCGTAGTGCTCCAGGGACTCCACGTCGCCGAGCCGGGTGACGACCTCGCTGATGACGTCCTCGTCGAACGACGGTGGGTTCTCCGCCAGGTTGACCCACACATAGCCGAGCCATTCCTGGACGGCGACGCTCACCAGCCCGAACTCGGTGCGGCCGACGTCCGGCATCTTGGTGAGGTTGGGCGCCGCCACGAGCTTGCCGTTCAGGTCGTACGTCCAGGCGTGGTACGGGCATTGGAAGGCGCGTTTGACCTCGCCGGTCTCCTCGGTGCAGAGCTTGGCGCCCCGGTGCCGGCACACGTTGAAGTAGGCGCGTATCGAGTTGTCGCGGGCCCGCGTGATGAGGATGCTCTCGCGGCCCACGTCGACGGTCCGGAAGGCGCCCGGTTTGGCGAGTTCGGAGGAGCGCACGGCGCAGAACCACATCGTCTCGAAGATGCGTTCCTGTTCCTGGGCGAAGATGCCCGGGTCCGTGTAGGAGGAGCCGGGCAGGGTGGCGATCAGGCTGTCCGGCAGGCTGGTCGAGGTCACAGTGCACTCCTCGGAGAACGTCGTGGATCGGTCATTCACGCGCCGGGACGAACGACTCCGGACGGCGTAGTTACGGTCAACTCACCGTGGCGGCAAGCTGTTTGCGCCACCGCATGAACAGCCGCGGCTGGTTCATCGCGAGCACGGCGACCGGCTGCCCGGCACACCGGTAGACGGCGAGGAAACTCCGGTCGCCCGGGGTGCCCTCCTCGACGGTCACACTGTCGGCACCGGCGGCGTGACCGGCGAACTGGATCTTCACGCCGTACTGGTCCGACCAGAAGTACGGCGGCCGCTGCGCTTCCGCCGCCACCGCACCCCACGACAACAGCGCGGCCACGGCCGCCTCGGGCCGCTCCCGCGCCCCGGTCCAGTGCTCGACCCGCCGATGCGAACCCGCCCGCGGGTCGTACCAGTTGGCACAGTCTCCTACGGCGACCACGCCGGCCAGACTGGTCCGGCCGTCGGCACCGCACTTGACGCCGTTGTCCAACTCGACGCCGGACCCTTCCAGCCACTCGACGCACGGCCGCGCGCCGACACCGACAACGACCGTGTCCGCGGGGACGGTTCGCCCGTCCTCCAGCAGCACCGCGTCGACGCGGGCCTCCCCGCTCAGCCCCTTCACCCCGACACCGCACAACAGCCGTACGCCGTGGGCCTCGTGGAGGGCGGAGACGATCCCGCCCATGGTCTCGCCGAGCGGTCCCGCGAGGGGGGTCGGTGCGGCCTCGATCACCGTGACGTCGAGTCCGAGGGCGTAGGCCGTGGAGGCGACCTCGGCGCCGATGAAGCCGCCGCCGATCACCACCAGCCGTCCGCCCAGGGCGAGTTCGTCGCGCAGGGCGCGGGCGTCGTCCAGGGTGCGCAGGGTGTGCACCCCGGCCAGTCCGTCCGTGCCGGGCAGGTTACGCGCCACCGCGCCCGTCGCCACGACGACTCCGTCGGCCCGCACCTCCCGGCCGTCGTCGAGGAGCAACACCCGCTCCGCGCCGTCGACTTGGAGCCCGACGGCGCGGGCACCCAGCAGCCACTCCGCGCTCAGGTCCTCGTCGTCCGACTCCAGCAGGAGATCGTCCTCGGCGAGGGTCCCGGCGAGGAACTCCTTGGACAACGGCGGTCTGTCGTACGGGCGATGGGGTTCGTCGCCGATGACGACGAGCCGTCCGTCGTAGCCCTGTCTCCGCAGTGAACGTGCCGCCGAGAGGCCTGCCAGCGAGGCGCCCACCACGGCCACGGTCCTCACGCGGGTCCTCCGGCGAGCCGGGACGCGACGCAGGGCGGCAGGTTCGGGGCGTCCGTGGACGGCACGACGTAGATCATGCCGTCCTGGACGAGCACCTCGTGGGTCCGCACCGGGCGCTTGGCCGGCGGGGCGTCGACCGCTCCCGTCCGCAGGTCGAACTTCGAAGCGTGCAGCGGGCATTCCACCTCGCAGCCCTCCAGCCAGCCGTCCGCGAGCGAGGCGTCCTGGTGGGTGCACGTGTCGTCGATGGCGAAGACCTCGCCGTCGTCGGTGTGGAACACCGAAACCGGCGGATCGATGTCGAGCCGGTAGGCCTCGCCTCGCGGCAGATCCACGAGAAGGCACGCGGGAATCATCATGACACCTCGGTGCGTATAGCGAAACGGATTGCGGTAAGCGCAACGTCAGTTTGAGGGCGGCCCCAAACCGTTGTCAAGGTGTTCAGAGGCCAGGCGGAGCCCTGACCCAGTGTTGCTTTTCACGCAACATCGTGCGCCATCAGCAACACCGGGCAGTGGTCAGAACCCGCGGTCGATCCACTCCTGAAGATGCGGCGCCTCGGCGCCGACGGTGGTCGTGTCCCCATGACCGGTGTATACGACGGTGCCGCCCGGCAGCCCGAGCAGCCGGTCCCGGATCGAGTCGACGATGGTCGGGAAGTGGGAGTACGACCGTCCCGTGGCCCCCGGCCCGCCCGCGAAGAGCGTGTCACCGCTGAAGAGGGCGTTCAGGGCGGGCACGTGCAGACAGACGGCTCCGGGCGCGTGTCCGGGCGTGTGCAGAACCCTGAGGTCGGCATCCGCGACCTCGATCACCTGGCCGTCGGCGAGATGTGCGTCGGGGTCGCGGTCGGGGTGGGTCTGCTTCCACAGCGGCAGGTCGTCGGCGTGGAGCAGGATCGGAGCACCGGTGCGGTCGGCGAGTTCGGGTGCCGCGTCGATGTGGTCGTTGTGCGCGTGGGTGCAGATGATCGCGGTCAGGCGGCGGTCGCCGATCGCCTCCGCGATGGCGTCGGCGTCGTGCGCGGCGTCGATGACCACGACCTCGTGGTCGTCGCCGACGATCCACACGTTGTTGTCGACGTCCCAGGTGCCGCCGTCGAGCGTGAACTGCCCTGAGGTGACGAGGCGTTCGATGCGCGCGCTCATCAGAAGACCACCACCGAACGCAGCACGTCGCCGCCGTGCATCCGCTCGAAGGCCTTCTCGACGTCCTCCAGCTCGATGGTCTCGGTGACGAACGCGTCCAGATCCAGCCGCCCCTGGAGATAGAGGTCGATCAGCATCGGGAAGTCACGGGAGGGCAGACAGTCGCCGTACCAGGACGACTTGAGCGAGCCACCGCGTCCGAAGACGTCCAGGAGCGGGAGTTCGAGCTTCATCTCCGGGGTCGGCACACCGACGAGGACGACCGTGCCCGCCAAGTCGCGTGCGTAGAAGGCCTGTTTGTACGTCTCCGGGCGGCCGACCGCCTCGATGACGACATCGGCGCCGAAACCACCGGTCAGCTCGCGGATCGCCTCGACGGGATCGGAGGCCTTGGAGTTGACCGTGTGGGTGGCCCCCATGGAGCGGGCCTTCTCCAGCTTCCGGTCGTCGATGTCCACCGCGATGATCCGCGCCGCACCGGCGAGCCGGGACCCGGCGATCGCCGCGTCACCGACACCACCGCAGCCGATGACCGCGACCGTGTCACCGCGCCCGACGTTGCCGGTGTTGATCGCGGCGCCGATGCCGGCCATCACGCCACAGCCGAGCAGCCCGGCGGCGGCAGCCGATGCGGCCCGGTCGACCTTGGTGCACTGTCCGGCCGCGACCAGGGTCTTCTCGGCGAAGGCGCCGATGCCGAGGGCGGGAGAGAGTTCGGTGCCGTCGAGCAGGGTCATCTTCTGCTTCGCGTTGTGGGTGTTGAAGCAGTACTGCGGCCGGCCGCGTCGACAGGCGCGGCAGTTCCCGCACACGGCACGCCAGTTGAGGATCACGAAGTCACCGGGGGCGACATCGGTGACACCCTCGCCGACCGACTCCACGACGCCCGCGGCCTCGTGGCCGAGCAGGAAGGGGAAGTCGTCGTTGATGCCGCCCTCGCGGTAGTGCAGATCGGTGTGGCAGACCCCGCACGCCTCGACCTTCACCAGCGCCTCACCCGGGCCGGGGTCGGGGACGAGGATCGTCTCCAGGCTGACGGGGGCGCCTTTCCCCCGCGCGACGACAGCACGGACCTGGTGCGTCATGGCCACTCCTCCGCTGATGAGAAACCCTGAGCAGAACGTTGCTCATTACGGCACGCTTCGCGCGTGCCGCAACACAGCATCACGGAGGGCGGAACGGGGGTCAAGGACGGGGACCGGCGCGCACCACCGGCATCACCGCCCGCCGAGCCCCCGTAGAAAGGTGTCGACGACCATGTCGGCCGCCTGGGCCGCGCCGAGTTCGGGCAGTTGCTGCGAAGCCAGGTGCATGAGCTGCGGCAGCAGTGAACTCGCCCATGCGGTCGGGACGTCGGCGCGCAGGAGCCCCTCGCCGGTGGCGCGTTCCAGGAAGGTGTCGACCTCGCGGATCAGGGCGTCGCGCCGGTCGCGGATCGTCTCGTCGGCCTTCATCCGGGTGAGCTCCACGGGCCACGTGCGATTGACGCCGATGATCCCCTCGACGTAGCGGTGCAGGGCCACGGCGACCGGCGCCTCACGCAGCCTGGCGTCCTCGACGGCCCGCTCGATGGCCTCGACGCGCGCCTCGTAGATGGCCGCCAGCAGTTCCTCGCGGGAGGCGAACCGCCGGTACACGGTGCGCCGGTCGACACCGGCCTCGGCGGCGATGGCGGCGATGCTCGCGCCCGGATCGGCGGCGAGCATGCGCGCTCCGGTCGTCAGGACGGCTTCGAGGTTGCGTACGGCGTCGGCTCTCACAGGGCGAAGCATAGCCCGGCATGTGGAACCTAGTCCGGCTAGAGACTCACAACTGAGGCCTCCCAATATCTAAGTGCTACATTGAAGTGACAGATAACGAGACCGCCTCTCATCCCTCGGGAGCGAGCACATGATCACCTACGACCGACTCTTCATCGCGGGTTCGTGGACCGTGCCGAGCAGCCCGGAGCTGCTGGACATCCGGTCGCCGCACGACCGGACGGTGATCGGCCGGGCCGCGCAGGCCCGCCCCGCCGACGTGGACCGGGCCGTGGCCGCCGCCCGCGCGGCCTTCGACGAAGGCCCCTGGCCGCGTACGGCACCCGCGGAACGCATCGCCGTCGTACGACGGCTCGACGCGCTGCGCGAGGCCGACGCGGAGAAGATCGCGGGGCTGATCTCGGCGGAGAACGGTTCGGCCGGGTGGTTCACGCTGGCCGGGCAGCCGGGGCTCGGCCGGCAGGCGGCCGCCTATCTCAAGGCGGCGGAGGAGCTCGGTTGGGAGGAGATCCTGGCCCCGTCCGACCCCGACTCCCCCACCCGGAGCGTGCTGCGCCGCGAGCCCATCGGTGTCGTGGCCGCCGTCATTCCGTGGAACTCCCCGTTCTCCGCGGCCCTGGCCAAGGTCATCCCCGCGCTGCTGGCCGGGAACACGGTCGTCCTCAAGGTGTCCCCGGAGAACTCGCTGAGCATGGGACTCCTCGCCGAACTGCTGGAGCGGGCCGGTCTGCCGGAGGGCGTGATCAGCGTCCTTCCCGCCGACCGGGAGACCAGTGAGTACCTGGTGTCGCACCCCGACGTGGACAAGATCGCGTTCACCGGGTCGACCGGGGCCGGCCGCAGGATCGCGTCCGTCGCGGGCGAGCAGTTGAAGCGGGTCAGCCTGGAACTGGGCGGCAAGTCGGCCGCCGTCGTCCTCGACGACGCCGACGTCGAACAGGCCGTCCAGGGGCTGAAGTTCGCGTCCCTGCTGAACAACGGCGAGGCCTGCATCGCGCAGACCCGGGTCCTCGCACCGCGCGCCCGCTACGAGGAGGTCGTGCTGGCCCTCAAGCACCTCGTCGAGTCCCTCAAGGTCGGCGACCCGAGCGACCCCGACACCTTCATCGGCCCGATGGTCCGCCCCGACCAGCAGCAGCGCGTGCGCGACTACATCGAGCTGGGCATCAAGGAAGGCGCGCGGCTGGTCACCGGCGGCCCCCAGGTTCCGCCCGGCCTCGACGGCGGCAACTACGTCACCCCGACCGTCTTCGCCGACGTGGACAACGCGATGCGGATCGCCCAGGAGGAGATCTTCGGCCCGGTCCTCGTCGTCATCCCCTACGACGGGGAGGACGACGCCGTACGGATCGCCAACGACTCGCAGTACGGCCTCTCCGGCGGAGTCTGGTCCGCCGACCGGGCCCGGGCGCTGGCCGTCGCCCGCCGTCTGCGCACCGGCACGGTCACCGTGAACGGCGCGCCCATCGCCTTCGACGGTCCTTTCGGGGGCTACAAGGCGAGCGGGATCGGCCGGGAGTACGGCGCGGTCGGGCTCGCGCAGTATGTGGAGTACAAGACCGTCACTCTGTGAACTGGCGCTCTGGGGGCGGGCGTTGCTGTCCGGCGGTGGCCTCCGCACAGGAGGCGATCAGCGCGCGCAACGCGAGACTTCAGGCCATCGCCACCCGATGCCCGGCCCTCGGGGGTCCGCGATCGTGTACGGATAGAGTGCTGAGGGCTCGTGAATGGGACACGACGAGGGGGCTCGCGTTGGATCGTCCGGCAGGAGAGGGCCTGGAGGCCGACCCCGTGGGTGGGGCGTCGGTGCTGCCCCCGCCACTGCGCCCCCGGCTCGCCCTGATCGCGGTCCTCGCCGCGCTGGTGGTCGTCGCGCTCGGGGTCATGTACTCCGGCCACAGCGCACCCGGTGCGGTGGACAGGTGGATCTTCCCTCCGACGGCGGACAGTGTGCGGGCGCCGTGGCGCCAAGTCGCCCTGGCTCTGGACTTCTTGGGGGAACCCGCGGGATCGGCGATGGTGATCGTGGCCGGTGTGGTGGGCTGTCTGCTGATGCGGCGGCCCCGTGCGGCCGTGCTCGTCCTGGCCGGGGCCGGGGCGACCGTGGGGACGACCACGCTGCTCAAGCATCTGGTGGGACGGACCATCCACGGGCCCGGCAACCTGTCCTACCCGAGCGGGCACACCGCCTTCGCCACCGCGCTCGCCCTCATGACGGCGCTGTTCGCGACGGACCGGCTCGGCCTCGGCAGGACGGCCGGTACGTCACTCGTGCTCGGGGCGGGGCTGGTGGCCGGCACGATCATGGGCTGGGCGGAGGTCGGTCTGGGCGCGCACTACCCGACCGACGCCCTCGGCGGCTGGTGCACCGCGCTCGCGGTGATCCCGGCGACCGCGTGGCTGGTCGACCGGACCGCCGACCGGCTGGGCGATCGGACGTCCGGTCGGACGGTCGACGCCGGTCGGCGCGAGCCCAACTGACATCACCCCACCGGTCGGCGCAAGCCCGCTGACATCACGCCACGCCGGTCGGCTCGCCCCCGCCGACATCACGTCATCGCGTCACGCCAGGCGGCGGAACACCGGCTTCACGGGGCGTCCGAGCAGCCAGGGCGTGGGGTCGCTGGCGTCCAGTGCCTTCCGGTACACCGCGCACGCCTGGGCCACCACGTCGACGGTGCGGTCGATGTCCTCGTCGTCGAGCGCGCTGCTCACCACGAAGGACGGGGCGAGCACTCCGCCCGCGAGGAGCCGGCGCAGGAACAGGGTGCGGTACTGCTGCGACGGTTGCAGGTCCTCGTCGAGGGTGGCGAAGACCAGGTTGCTGGCCCGGCCCCGGACGACGACGTGGTCGCCGACGCCCATGGCCGCCGCCGCGTCGCGGACACCGGCGGCCAGCCGCTCCCCGAGCGCGTGCAGCCGCGCGGTGATGCCCTCCTCGACATACGTCGTCTGTACGGCCATCGCGGCGGCCAGGGAGTGGGTCTCCGCGCCGTGTGTGGTGGACAGCAGGAACACCCGGTCGTGGGCGCCGGAGTCGCGCAGCCCGCCCCGCTCCATCAGGTCGCGGCGCCCGGCCAGCGCGGAGACGGCGAATCCGTTGCCCAGTGCCTTGCCGAACGTGGAGAGGTCGGGGACGACGCCGTAGAGGCCCTGTGCGCCCGCCTCGGACCAGCGGAAGCCGGTGATCATCTCGTCGAAGATCAGGACGCAGCCGTGTCGGTCGGCCAGTTCGCGCAGGCCGGCGAGGTAGCCGGGCGGCGGCTCGGTGTGGGTGGCGGGCTCCAGGATCAGGCAGGCGATCTCGTCCGGGTACCGGGCGAGCATCTCCTCCGTGGCGGCCAGGTCGCCGTAGGGGAAGGTCGCGATGAGGTCGGTGGTCGTCGTAGGGATGCCGGCGGACATCGGGGTGGTGCCGATGAACCAGTCGTCGACGGAGAAGAACGGATGGTCGGAGCAGAGGGCCACCCGCGTGCGGCCGGTGGCGGCGCGGGCGAGGCGTACCGCGGCGGAGGTGGCGTCGGAGCCGTTCTTCGCGAACTTGACCATCTCGGCGGTCGGCACGGTGGCGAGGAAGCGTTCGGCGGCCTCGACCTCCACGATGGACGGCCGGACGAAGTTGCTGCCGCGGCCGAGTTCCCGCCGTACCGCCTCGATCACGCGCGGGTGGGCGTGACCGAGGCTGACCGACCGCAGGCCGGAGCCGTACTCGATGTAGCGGTTGCCGTCTACGTCCCATACGTGGGCACCGCTGCCGTGGCTGATGACCGGGGCCAGGTTCTCCGGGTACTGGTCGTCGCCCTTGGCGTAGGTGTGAGCGCCCCCGGGGATCATGGCGTGCAGCCGCTCGTTGGCTGTCCGCGACAGGGGCAGGTCAAGCACTTCGGTGTCCACGAGGACCTCAACTTTCTCTGTGCTTCAGGACCTCGGCGAGGCTCGGCGCCTCACGGTCCCGTTGGGACATCAGTGCAACCGGCAGCGGCCAGGGAATGGCCAGCTCCGGGTCGTCGAACGCGATGGTCACGTCCTCGGTCGGATCGTGCGGGCGGTCGATCCGGTACGAGGTGTCGGCGATATCGGTCAGTGCCTGAAAACCGTGCGCGCATCCCGCGGGAATGTAAAGAGTTGGCTGTGATTCTCCTGTGAGTTCAAAGGAAGTCCAATGGCGGTACGTCGGGGAATCCGGCCGCAGGTCCACGACGACGTCGAAGATCCGCCCGTACGAGCACCGCACCAACTTGGCCTCGCCCGCGCCGGATCGCAGGTGCAGGCCGCGCACCACGCCCCGGACCGAGCGGGACAGGCTGTCCTGGACGAAGGCGTTCGGGTCCAGGCCCACCGAGCGGACCACGTCGGTGTCGAACGTGCGGCAGAAGAAGCCGCGTTCGTCGGTGTACGGGGTCGGTTCGAAGAGGAACGCGCCCGCGATCTCCGGGACTTCGGTCGCTTTCATGGAGCCTTCCGCAAGGTGGGGTCGGTCGCGGGGAACACGGCCGCGGTCAACGAGCTGAACTGGTCCTGGAGTTGGCGGGCGGCGGCCTGGTTCCGCTCGACGAGGGTCTGCCGCAGTTCGGGCGCCCGCTTCTCCAGCGCCCGGAATTGCTCCAGCAACCGGTCGGCGTCGACCTCGCGCGCCGGGTGGCAGTACGCGCCGAGGCCCATCCGGTCCATGAGCGCGTCGCTCTTCGCCGCGTAGCTGAGCGCGAGCACCGGTGTTCCGGTCTTCAGCGCGCAGATCAGGTTGTGGTACCTGACCGCCACCACGGTGTCGGCGGCCGTCATCTCCTTCATCAGGTCGTCCAGGGAGGTCGGTTCGGCCGCGGTGACCAGCGGGGAGTCCACCGCTTCGAGGATCGCGGCGACCACCGTGGCGTCGCACCGGTCGCCGGTGAGCAGCCGGATCGGCCTGCCCTCCTCGACCAGGGTGCGGACGAAGCGGATCGTGCCGTCGAGATAGCGGCCGTAGATCTCGTCGGCGCGGGCGCGGTCGTCGTTGCCGCCGTGGAAGTCCATGACGCCGACGCAGACCGTGCCCGGCGCGTCCGAGGGTTCGCTCGCGGGTGGCGACGGGAGGGAGAAGGCGAGGTCCGGATACACCTCGTCGCGTGCGGTGTCCACGCCCATCGCCCGCATCGCGTCCCGGGACTGGGCGTCCCGGTAGGAGCGGTAGGCGGCCAGACGGCCCGACCAGCGGACCAGGGCGCGGGTGGGCCGGTTGCGGATCTCTGCGGCGCCGACGCTGACCAGCGCGACCTTTGTCCGCGTCAACTTCCCGCTCGCGCAGAGCAGGAACAGCGAGTACGGGAAGCCCCAGGGCCGGAGCGGCAGGGTGGCTTCCAGGACGCCCATGCCCGGCACGATCACCACGTCGTGGCGGCGTACCCAGGCGGCGGTGCGGAAGATGTCGACGAACTTGCCCAGGCCCTTCGCCGCGATCGAGCCCAGGCGGGACGCGGTGCGGTACTCGGCGCGGTTCCAGTGCATGCGGGTGGCCGGGATCCCGAACCGGGCCGTCACGGCCTCGGGTCCGCCGCAGAAAGCGTCCACGACCGCGTCGGGGTGGTCGGTACGGAGGTGGCCGAGGACGGCTTCGAGCGATCCGTCGTTGCCGAGGTTGCCGGAGCCGAGGAGGCCGAACACCCCGACGCGCACCGGTCGTTGGGGCGCGGACGTCATGCCTGCCTCCCCTCGCGGCCGGCGACGAGGGCGTCCACGGAGACCGTGAGCTGGGCCGGGTCGACGGGGGCGCGGTCCTCGACCCGCTCGCCGGCGCCGGGCCGGACCCGGCTGGTCATCCAGGAGGCCAGGTGGCGGTAGCAGGCGCGCCGGTCGGCCGGGGACAGCGGGGCCCGTCGGATCGAGGAGGCGAAGCCCCAGACGTACTCGGCGAGCAGCCGGGGCGTCGGGTGCAGCAGACCTGCCCGGCGCGGGTCCAGGTTGACGCACCGGGAACGCTTGGACGGGTTCGCCCGCTCGGCGCGGGTGGGGTGGTCGCGGCGGAAGTAGAGCAGTTCCGGCACCTGGTGGAAGCGCCCGTGCAGGGTGATCTCGGCGACGTACGTCCGGTCCGCGTGGTGATAGCTGTCCATCGGCTTCACCCGGCGCAGCACGTCGGCCCGTATGACGCCGTAGAAGTCGTCGCCGCCCGGCTCGAACAGCAGGCTGCGGAAGCGCTCCGGCGCGCTCGGGGAGCCGGTGGCGAGCGTGTACTCGTAGGGCACCGTCACCTGTCCGTCGCCGTCGATGACCGCCTGGTCGGTGTGGGCGAGGATGACGTCCGGCCGCTCGTCCAGTGCCTCGATGCAGCGCGTCAGCAGGTCGCGGCCGTAGAGGTCGTCGTGCGAGGCCCACTTGAACAACTCGCCGCGGGACTCGGCGAAGACGTGGTTGTGGTTCGGGGTGGCGCCGATGTTGCGGGGCAGCCGGAGGTAGCGGATGCGGGAGTCCTGCGCGGCGTACTTGCGGCAGATGGCCTCGGTCCCGTCGGTCGAGGCGTTGTCGGAGACGACCAGTTCGAAGTCCTCGTAGGTCTGGCCGAGGAGGGCGTCGAACGACTCGGCCAGGTACTCCTCGCCGTTGTACACGGGCAGGCCGATGCTCAGCCGCGGTCGGTCGGTCATGAGGTCCTCACTTCGGGGATGGGTTCGCGGTGGCGCTCGCGCAGGGCGGCGCGCAGTTGCAGCCACCACACGGCCGAGCCGCTGATGGTCGCGGCGGCGACGCCCCAGGCCGAGCCGGACGTGCCGCCGAGGGCCGCGCCACCGAGCCCGCCGCCGACGTAGCAGGTGGAGGCGAACAGTTGGCAGCGCAGGCTGCGGCGGGCCGCGCCGAGCGCGCGCAGTCCGGCCGCGGCGCCGGTGCCGAGGCCCGCTCCCGCGACGCTGAGGGTGATCTGCACGATGAGGTGCGAGGAGGAGTGCCAGACGTCGCCGAGCGCCAACTCGCCGAGCCGGCCCGGCATCAGCAGCAGTGCCGAGCCCCAGAGCAGCGCTCCGGTGGCCTGTCCCCCGCCGAGGAAGAGGCAGAACCTGCCCAGTCGGTGCGGGGCCTGCCGCAGCACGCGGGCCGCCTCGGGGACGGTCACCAGGGACAGCCCCATCAGTACGGCGAGGAAGGGGCCGAGGAGGAGTTCGGCACCGCGCACCGCGCCCACCGCGCTCACTCCGACGATCGCGCCGAGGCCGTACGCCCGGAGCTGGCTCGCGCCGCTGAGGCTGACGTTCTCGACGAGGTACCGGTAGCCGAGGTCGCGCTGTTCGCGCAGCCAGCCGCGTGCCTCGGTCATCCGGGGGCGGATGCCGGACTGAACGCAGCCGTAGCCCGCCGCGACCGTGGCGGACGCGCCCCAGGCGAGCACGAAGGCGGCCACGGTGTCGACATGGGCCGCCACCACCATGGCGGGGATCAGCGCGACGCCCCACACGATGTCGTTGACGAACGCCTTGCGCCCGTCTCCGGCCGCGAAGAACGAGAACCGCCAGGCGTCCTGGAGCAGCAGACCCGGCATCATCAGACCGAGCGCGGCGAACGCGGGCCCGACCCGGCCGCCGAGCCCGAGCCCGGCCGCCAGGCACAGCACGCCGAGGGCCGTGCCGACGCAGAGCGCGGTACCCGTCGAGCGGGCCACCGCCCCGCGCCAGGACGCCTGGGGCACTCCGCTGAAACGGACCACGAGCGGGTCGGTGGCCAGGCCGCGGGAGACGTTGAGCACCACGCCGTAGGTCACCCAGGCGAGGCTGAACACGCCGAACGCGGTCACCCCGAGGGAGCGGGCGACGTAGATGCCCACCGCGAAGTTGCTGATGCTGGAGGCCGCCTGGTCGGCCAGTCCCCAGGAGAGCCGGCCGACGAGGGCCCGCTTGGCGGACCGAACCGGCGCCGCCTTCTCCCCGTCGGTGGTCATCGGTGTCATGTCTTGATCAGACCTGCCTCGTGCAGGGCGTCGGCCGCACCGGCGACGCTGGCGAACGGCAGCCCGGACCGCTCGGCGACGTCCAGCAGACTGTGCTCGCCGTCGGAGAGGTTGAGCACCCACAGCATGGCCATCTGCGCCTGCTTGGTGTCGCTGCGGCCGCCGAGCGCGTCGTACAACCCGCGCCGGCCCAACTGCGGTTCGCCGTAAGGGCTGAGGTTGAGGTAGCGCCGGTTGCGGTCGAGAACGGCGAACGCCTCGCGGCAGACGGCGAGGGTGTCGGCCATCGCCTCCGGGGAGACGAAGTCCGGGTTGTCCGCCGAGGTGTGGTACTCGGGGTACCCGGCGTACGGGGTCCGGCTGAGCGAGCCCACGCCGAGGTTGAACCCGGGTGAGCAGTACTGCCGCTCGTCGTAGCCGTACGGGGTGAACTCGTTGATGTGGTGCGGTCGTTCGGACGCGGTCAGTACATGTTGCAGCACGCGGTCGATCTCCGCGTCGCCGCGTCTGCTTTGTTTGTACGTCAGTTGACCCGTGTCTCCGGCGCAGGCCAGCACGAGGCCGTGCTTGACCCGGTCGATCCGTTCCGCGTTGCGGGCCAGCCAGGTGATCGCCCCGATGGTGCCGGGCGCGTAGATGAACCGGTAGGTGTAGTACGGCGTTTGCTGGGCCAGCGCGCGGGCGAGGAAGGTCGCGACCGCGATGCCGGCCAGGTTGTCGTTGGCCAGCGACGGGTGGCAGGTGTGGCAGGAGACGATGACCTCGTCGGCCACCTGCCCGGGGACCACGTGCTCGGCGTAGGTGAGATGGCCGTCCGCGAGGGTGGAGTCGATCCGCACCTCGTAGTCGCCGTCGGGCAGCGCGTCCAGGGTGTCCTGGGCCAGGCAGAAGCCCCACTCCGGCTTGTAGTAACTCGTGCGGTACGGCACCCAGTTCGGGTGCTCCGGCAGCGTGTGCAGGTGTGCGCGCAGCTCGGTGAGCGGCATGGTCCGCGACACCGGGACGCTGTAGCCGAGCACGTGCAGGCTGGACTCGGCGAAGTCGACGACCCTCCGGCCGGTGCTGTCGGCGATGTACGCGTCCCGGATGTTCCACTCCTGCGGAACGGTCCAGTCGAGGACCTGGGTCCCGGTCGGCACCTCGTGCACGGTCAGCGGGAGGTACTCGCCGACGATGTCCAGGGTGGCGCGCACACCGTCGCCGGTGATGCTCCGGCAGAGCGGGTACAGCCGCTCCACCAGCGCGTGCATCTCCTCGCCGACTTCGGTCATCGGCGCCACCGCAGGGTGTCGTCGACGGTGCCGGCCTCGGACGCCGCCTTGAGGACGGCGAGACGGGTGAAGCGCTGCTCGAAGTCCTCCCGGGTCAGGTCGAACTTCCGGTAGGCGTCGGCGAGTTCGAGCGCGCCCTGCTTGACCGTCCACTCGCAGTCGAAGTCGGGGATCGCGGTGCGGAAGCGGGAGAAGTCCACCCGGTACGAGCGCGGATCGGCGCCGTTCTCCCCGGTGATCACGACCTTCGCGCCGGACACCGCCTCGGCGACCTGTTCGGCGATCTCGGCGACGGTGACGTTGTTGATCTCGCTGCCGATGTTGAACGCCCGGTCGTGGACCGCCTCGCGCGGTGCGGTGAGCGCGGCCGTGAAGGCCCGGGCGATGTCGGCGGCGTGCACCAGCGGGCGCCAGGGGGTGCCGTCGGAGAGGACCAGCACCTCGCCGGAGAGCAGCGCGTGGCCCACCAGGTTGTTCAGCACGATGTCGGCGCGCAGCCGGGGCGAGTAGCCGAACGCGGTGGCGTTGCGCATGAACACCGGGGTGAAGTCGTCGTCGGCCAGCGCGTGCACGTCGTCCTCGACCCGCACCTTGGACTCCGCGTACGGCGTCACGGGGCGCAGCGGGGCGTCCTCGGTGACCAGGTCGTCGCCGCCCGAGGCGCCGTAGACGGAGCAGGTCGACGCGTAGAGGAAACGGCCGACTCCCGCGTCGCGGGCCAGCTTTGCCAGGCGTACGGACGCGTGGTGGTTGATGTCGTAGGTGAGTTCCGGGGCCAGCGAGCCGAGCGGGTCGTTCGACAGCGCGGCCAGGTGGATCACGGCGTCGAACCCGGCCACGTGCTCGGCGGTGAGGTCGCGCAGGTCCACCCGCACGCCCGGCGGGTCGGCGGGCTGCGGGCCGAGGACGGAGGCGGCGAACAGGCCGGAGTCGAGGCCGACGACCTCGTGTCCGGCGGCGGTGAGGATCGGTGCCATCACGGTGCCGAGATAGCCCTGGTGTCCGGTCAGAAGTACGCGCAAGGTGGTTCAACCCCCCAGGTTGAGCGTGAGTTTGGTGACGGCGAAGGCCTCGGCGTAGCGCGCGTGGCATTCGATACCGCGGATCCGGGCGAGGCCGAGGAAGGCCTCCCGGTCGTACCACGGGCGGTGGCGCTGCGAGGGGTAGTGCTCCTGCAGCAGGCGGACCTTCTCTTCGGCGGTCTCGGTCTCCAGCGGCTGGTAGGCCGCCGGTCGGCCGAGGTCGCCGTCCCACTTGACGATCTCGTAGCCGAGCACGAGGTGGTCGCGGAACGCCGTGGTCATCAGCTGCGCCAGGCCGCGGTGGTCCTGGTGGGCGTCGTCGGTGCGCGGCGCGAGGACCAACTCGGGCTCGGTCTGCGCGCGCAGTTCCTCGACGGCGGCCTTGGCCTCCTCCCAGTGCGCGGGCAGGCGGCCGTCGGGCAGCTTGTGCACGGTCAGCCGCAGGTCGGCGCCCGGACAGAAGGCGGTGAGCGCGGCCTGTTCCTCCTGCTCGCGCTCGCTGCCGCCGCCGGAGAGCACCAGCGCGTCGACACGGATGCCGGGCCGTGCCTGGCACAGCGTCAGCAGGGTGCCGCCGGCGCCGATGGCGATGTCGTCGCAGTGGGCGCCCACCGCCACGATCCGGTCGAGCGGACCGGCTCCGAGCCTGATCACGCACGCACCCCCGCGCTGTCCCGCTCCCACAAGGCCCACGGGCGTTCGCCCCGGGTGTAGGCCTCGTCGAGCGCGGCACGCTCCTTCACGGTGTCCGTCGGCTTCCAGAAGCCGCGGTGCTGGTGCGCCACCAGCCGCCCCTGCTTGGCCAGTTGGGCACATCCGTCGGCGACCAGGTCGCCGTTCTCCGGTATGTGGTCGAAGACCTCCTGGCGGAGCACGAAGTAGCCGCCGTTCTCCCACAGCGGCATGTCGCTCACCGCGGTGATGCCGCCCACCAGGCCGTCCTCGCCCAACTCCACGCAGTGGAAGGAGGATTGGGGCGGTACGACCATCATCGACGCGCCGGCGTCGCGCTGGGCGAACTTGTCGATCATCTCCGGCAGCGGGGCGTCGGTGAGCACGTCGGCGTAGTTGGCGAGGAACATCTCGTCGCCGTCGAGGTGCTGGCGCACCCGGCGCAGCCGCTCACCGATGGGCGACTCGATGCCGGTCTGCGCGAAGGTGATCGTCCAGTCGGCGATGTCGGTGGAGAGCAACTCGGTCTGTCCGCCGCGCAGGACGAAGTCGTTGGACACCGTCTCCTCGTAGTTGAGGAAGAAGTCCTTGATGTGGTGGGCGCCGTAGCCCAGGCACAGGATGAACTCCTTGTGCCCGAAGTGCGCGTAGTAGCGCATGACGTGCCAGATCAGGGGTCTCGGCCCGACCATCGCCATGGGCTTGGGTACGTCGTCGGAGGTTCCGTTGCGCATGCGCATCCCGTAACCGCCGCAGAACAGGACGACCTTCATGCTGTGACCTCTTTCGACCGCTCGACCTCGACGATGCTCAGTTCCGGGATGGGGAAGACAAGTCGGCCGCCCCACTCGTGCACGTAGGCCAGTTGCTCGACCAGTTCGGCCCGCAGGTTCCACGGGAGGACGAGGACGTAGTCCGGCTTGTCGACCGCGATCTGCTCGGGCGGGAGGATCGGGATGCGGGTGCCGGGGGTGAACCGGCCGTGCTTGTACGGGTTGCGGTCGACCGTGTAGGCGAGCAGGTCGGGGCGGATGCCGCAGTGGTTGAGCAGGGTGTTGCCCTTGCCGGGGGCGCCGTAGCCGACGACCGTCTCGCCGCGGTCGGCCGCGTCGATGAGGAAGCGGAGCAGGTCCCGGCGGACCTTGGCGACCCGGGCGGAGAACTCGGTGTATCCGGCCAACTCCTGGAGCCCTGCGGCCTTTTCGCGCGCCAGTACGTCGGCCACTCGCTGCGAGGGCTCCCCCGCGACCTCGGCCGGGCGGGACCACAGCCTGATGGAGCCGCCGTGCGTGGGCACCAACTCGACGTCCACGAGCGTGAGTCCGCCGCTGGCGAGGGCCCGGATCGCGGAGGCGACCGTGTAGTACTGGAAGTGCTCGTGGTAGATCGTGTCGTACTGGTTGTCCTCGATCAGGGTCAGCAGGTGCTGCACCTCGATGGAGACCCAGCCGTCGTCGGCGACCAGGGCGCGCAGCCCCTGGGTGAAGCCGACCACGTCGGGGATGTGCGCGTACACGTTGTTGGCGACGACCAGGTCCGCCGGGCCGTGCTCGGCGCGGACGGTCGCGCCGGTGTCGGGGCTCAGGAAGTCCGTGAACGTGGGCACACCCGCCTCGCGCGCCGCGGCACCGACGTTCACCGAGGGCTCGATGCCAAGGCAGCGGATCCCCCGGTCCACCACGTGCCGCAGCAGGTAGCCGTCGTTGCTCGCGACCTCGACCACGAAGGAGTCGGTGCCGAGGCCGAGGCGCTCCACCGCGCCGTCGACGAAGGTGCGCGCGTGCTCCACCCAGGAGGTCGAGAAGGAGGAGAAGTACGCGTACTCCTTGAACGTCTCCTCCGGCGTGATCAGCGGCGGTATCTGCGCCAGCCAGCAGTCCGTGCAGACCCGCAGATGCAGCGGGTACGCCGGTTCCGGCAGGTCCAGTCCGTCCGCGGCGAGAAAGCTCTCGCACGGCGGTGTCGCCCCCAGGTCGACGACGCTCGCCATCGCTTCCGAGCCGCAGAGTCGGCATCGTGTCATGTGCTGTCCCCATCCCCCCTGCTCGCGTGGGTGTCCCCACCGCGAGCCAGTGCCGACCGCCCCGCGATCGCGGTGCGGTACTCCTCCAGCAGGCGCTCCAGGCCGACGGCCGGGCTGAATCCCTGCTCGTAGCGGTGCCGGGCCGCCCGGCCCATCTCCCGGTTGTGGTCCGGGTCGTTCGCGATCCGGCGGATGCCGGACGCGAGCGAAGCGGCGTCCCCCGGCTGGTGCAGCAGGCCGGTGACGCCGTCCTCGACGAGTTCGACGAAGGCGCCGTGACCGGCGGCGACGGTCGGCACCCCGGCCGCCATCGCCTCCACGACCACCAGGCCGAACGCCTCCAGCCAGGTCGAGGGCGCCACCACGGCGACCGACCGTGCGATGGCCTTGCGGCACTCCGCCGGGTCCAGCAGGCCGACGTAGCGCACGTCGTCACGGCCCGCCGCCCAGGCGGTGACCTCTTTCTCCAGCGGCCCGGTGCCGGCGATCGCGAGCGGGACGCCCACACCGCCGCTCGCCGCGATCTCGTCCCACGCGGCCATGAGCAGCCGTACGCCCTTGGCCTCCGCGAGCCGGCCGAGATAGAGCACCTGCTCGCCCCCGCCCTCCCGGCGGATGTCGGGTTCGGGGACGAAGTTGTGCTTCACCGCGAGGCGTTCGGCCGGCATGCCGGAGCGCACCAGGACGTCGCGCTGCGCGGCGGAGATGCACAGGAAGCGCTCCACGCCGGTCCACCAGCGCTTCCGGTTGACCGACAGGCTGACCGCGAGCGGCACGGTCGCGAGGCTGGAGTTGCGGTAGCAGCCGTGCCGGACGGCGGGCAGCGGGGTCGAGCCGACGCACTCGGTGCACGGGCGGCCGTCCCGCTGGAGCGTGCCGGGCGGGCAGACCTGCGTGTAGTTGTGCAGCGTGGCGACGGCGGGTACTCCGGCGTCGGCGCAGGCGGCGAGGACCGCGGGCGACAGGAGCGGGAACACGTTGTGGACGTGCACCACGTCCGGTCGCTCGGCGCGCAGCTTGGCGGCGAGTTCCTTGCGTACCGCCGGGTTCCACGGCACCAGGAGCGGCACCGCGACCTTGCCCAGGAGGGAGCGGGCGCCGATGTCGTCGCTGCGCCGCTCGAAGAGCTCGACCCGGTGGCCGGCCGCGCGCAGCAGCGCCACCTCCTGGTCGACGACGTTGTTCTCTCCACTCGGCTGCGCCGAGTTGTAGCGGTTGTGCACCACGAGAACGTGCATGTTCAGCGCACCTCCGATCTACGGGCCCAGCGCGGGACGTGCCGCCTGGGGGCCTCGGGCAGCGCGAGCGGAGCGGCCTGGACGGGGGCCGCCAACAGGGAGGCGGCCAGGGCCAGATGGAGCAGATACGGCGAGGCGTCGCCGAGGCCCGCCTCGGTGTACGAGGCGATCGCGCAGTAGCTGATCAGGAAGATCGCGCAGGCCCGCTGGAGCGACGGCGGGCGCAGCAGCGCGACCCCGCCCAGCACGACGATGATCGCGGCGACGAGGGTGACACCGATCAGGCCCTGTTCGTTGTAGACGGCCAGCCAGCTGTTGTCGATGGGCAGCCCGCCGAACGACTTGTCGCCCAGGCCCACGCCGAACGCCTTCTCCGCGGTCGACCGGGGCATGGACAGCAGGGCGTGCCAGACCTTGGCCCGTCCGGTGAGACTGGAGAAGTTCTCCTGGCTCTGGCCGCGCAGGAACCACGTCTGGAGCGCGGAGGCGAAGCCCACCGCGGCCACCACGGAGATCAGCACCGCCCAGGTGAAGAAACGGCGGGCCGCGGCGCTGGTCAGGACGAGCGAGCCGATCGCCAGCACCAGCCCGAGCAGCAGGCCGAGTGTGGCCGTCCGGGTGTGGGTCAGCGCGAGCAGCACCAGGGACGGCACGATGACCAGCACGGCGCTGGTCCGGTCGGTCCGTTTGCCGATGACGAGCAGCACGGTGAGCCCGATGATGACCGCCGCGTACTGCCCGATCTGCGGCGGGGTGAGCGGCCACAGCGCGCCGACGAGGCGTCCGCCGTAGAGGTCGGGCAGGGCTTTGCCCGGGGAGACGAGCAGGCCGAGGGCGACCGAGCCGAGGACCGCGTAGTACATCCGGATGTGGTGGCGGACGAACGTCAGACTGCCGTCCCACCAGCGGGTGAGCAGCCACAGCGTGCCGATGAAGAGGGCCAGCCGGAAGCAGCGGAACAGCGCGCCCGTCCCGGACTCCAGGCTCGCGCTGGAGATCACGCTCGACACCAGCAGCAGGGAGAGCAGCAGCACATAGGCGCTGGACCGGATGCGCACCCGTTGGTTGACCGCGAGCGCCAGCGCGAACGCGGCGACCAGCGAGCCCATGGTGACCATCTGGATGAGCGAGCGGGGCAGCGGGACGATGGTCTTCGCCCCGGCGGAGCCGAGCGTGTTGAGGACCAGCAGCCCCCAGACGATCCCGACGATCTTCGGTGTGCCGGCCGGGCGCGGTGCGGCGTCCGGCAGTGTCGCCGCCGTGTCCGGTCCGCGCGTCAGGTTCTCAGCCATCTCCACCACCGGCCTGGACGTCGAGGGTGCTGCCCTTGTCCTGCTGGTACGGCGCCGCCTGCCACTGCCCGAAGTCGAGCACCTTGCTCTGGTCCTCGACGACGAACTTCCACGGCCCGACGTAGACGTTGTCGTGCCAGCTGTTGTGCTGCTTCTCGGTGATCGCGTCGGCCACCCCTTCACCGTGGTAGGGCGACCAGTCCGGATAGGTGCCGTAGTTGGAGAGCACCGCCATCCGGTCGCACATCTCCGTGCACTTGACGACGGACTCGTTCAGCACGAAGCGGTTGTCGTGGATGTCCACCCACTGGGTCTTCCACCGGCAGTCCGAGTACAGCGGCGCCTTGGCGATCCCCGGTCGCACGCAGGTGCTCGTCTTCTTCACCAGCAGGGTGCAGTCGCCGGACGAGGTGTTGGCCGGGCTGTTGCAGAACCGGTCGGCGTTCTCCCACAGGGTGATCCCGGACCAGTTGTTCTCCAGGACGTTCCCGTAGATCTCGATCTTGTGGGTGCGGGCCTTGACCCGCGGTTCGCCGCCCGACTCGGACAAGTAGACGGTCGCGTACGGGAAGTTGTCGCCGCTGTCGGCCGCTTTCCGGCCCTCGACCCAGTTGTTCCGCCGGATCGTGTTGTCCCGGATGACCGCGTTGTAGCTCGTCTCGTAGATCAGCGCGGCACCGTCGTTGGCCTCGATCACGTTGTTCTCGATGAGGAAGTCGTTGTTGTTGGTGTCCGCCCACAGCCCGGTGCCGCGGTTGTCGTGCACCCAGTTGCCGCTGATCTCGGCGCCGTCGACCTCCCAGAACTTGATGCCTCCGGTGCAGCCGCAGCCCTTCTGCTTCCGCTCCCAGTCACCGGTGTTGTTGCCGACGATCTCGTTGCCCTCGACCACCAGGCCGGTGATACGGCCGTTGCCCTTGTAGGCGTTCATGCCGTACTGGCCGTTGTCGCGCAGGCAGTCGGCGCGGACCTGCTGGCGGGCGCCGGCCATCAGCCCGGCGCCGGCGTTGTCCTTGATCGTCGAGTGCTCGATGACCCATCCGTCGGCCGAGTCGTGGTTGACGACGCCCTCGTCCTGCGGCGCGACGAACCCCTGCACGGTGAGATAGCGGATGGTGACGTCGGCCGCGTTGCCGGCGAAGGCGTACTGGTTGACCTTGCGGCCGTCGAGCACCGCGCCGGGCGCGCCGATGTAGTGGTCCCCCTTCTTGGGGATCACCTGGGCATAGCGGTCCCGCTCGAGTCGGTGCGTGCCCGGCTTGAGCCAGAACGTGGTGTTCGGAGGGCTGTTCTTGGTCTTCGTCGCCAGATCGCCGACCACCTTGGGGTCCACGGTCACCGCGCCCGCCGGGGCCTTCGCCGGTCCGGCGCCGGGGTTGGCGCAGACCCGGGCCACGGTCCGGGCGGCGGACGTGGCCGTGGACGGTGCGGCGTTCGGCTTCGTGGTGGCCGCCGGGGCGCTCGACGTGCTGTCGCAGCCGGTCGCCGTCAGCAGGACCAGCGCCAGCGGTGCCACCGCCCACACCCGGTGCCGTCTCATGTTCCCCACGGGCCCCCCTGGCCCCGGAACCCGAGCACGGTGGTGAACCCGTCCGTGCCGTCGGCGAAACCGGTGCCGATCAGCGTGGTGGTGGGTTCCCTGCGCCCGAATCCGGCGGAGTACCAGCCCAGCGGCGGTTCGCTCTCACCGCGGTGCGCCCGCCAGGACAACTCCTGCGGCAGGTCGAGCACCGCGGAGCGCCCCTCGCCGTCCCGGATCCAGGTGAGCACCGCGCGGTGCCCCACCAGGTCCGCGGCGATCGCCGGACCGAGGTGGAACGCCAACCGCACGTCCCGGCGCGGGCCGGTCACCTCGTCGACGATCCTCAACTCCTGGCTCTCGGCCGTCAGTTCCACCCGGCGACGGTGCACCGAGCCCTGGTAGCCGTCGTGCTCGGCGGCCCAACGGGCCACCCCCGCACCGGAGTTGTCCACGTCCAGGACGCGGGTGCGGGCGTGCCGGGTCCACAGGAACGGCCCACCGGAGACGGACTGGTCGGCGCCGTCCAGCTCCAGGGTGTTGTGGCCGAGGGTCGAGCGGAAGTACCGCCGCCACTCGGGCTGCCCGTGGTAGCAGTACGTCCCCGGGTCGGCGAGCACGTCGATCCCGTCGTGCCGCACCTCCACGGACAGCGCGTCCGCGTGGGCGTGCGCGGCGATCGACAGGAAGCCGTGCGGACCGCCGTCGCAGCGGCACCAGATCTCCTCCGGACCGCGCAGGACGGTGAGCCCCGCGTCGGCGAAGCGGTCGGGCCTGGTCGCCGGGCGGGCGGTTCCGTCCTTCGTGTACGGCCGGATGAGCGCGGCCAGCAGCGGGGTGCGGACGTCGGTGCCGGTGACCGCCGGCCACCAGTCGAGCCGGCCGAACACGGCCTCGCCCGTTGCCAGCAGCGAGCCCCAGCGGTCGGTGCCCTCGCCGTCCAGGATCAGGCCGTATCCGTCGTCCGCGTCCCCCTGGCGGGGCGGTCGCAGCCGGTTGTCCACCACGGCCGCGAGCGCGTCGGTCATCCGCAGCAGCACCAGCCGGAGCGACTCGGGCACCGGCACGTCGGCGGCATCGGCCTCGGCCAGCGCGGCCAGGCCGAGTTCCAGCACGAGGCCGTGGTACTCGGTGGCCAGCTCGCGGTTGAGGCCGGAGTCGAAGGTGTTGGCACGCAGCTCCCGCTCCAGCGAGCGCAGCGCGTCCGATCGCCAACGCGCCGACGAGGGGAACCAGTTGAACGCGCAGGCCGCGGCGAACTGCCCGGCGGTCTCCGCGATGACGTGGTTGTTCGCCGAGGAGCCCCGGCTGGGGAAGGCGGCCAGCCAGCGCTGGTGGTGCCAGATCTGGTTCAGCGCGACCGGGTTGTCCTCGAACAGCTCGGCCGCGCCCGGCCAGCCGTCGAGCAGCCGGCGGACCCACACCCAGGACAGCAGCCGGATGCCCAGCTCGATGCCGCTGATCCAATGCACGCCTTGCAGCGGCGGGTTGGCCGCCCACCACGACCGCAGATGCGCGGCGACGCGCTCGGCGTACCGCTCGTCGCCGGTGACCGCGTAGGCGGCGGCGAGCACGGTGAGGTGCTGGTGCCGGGACGGCTCCCAGATCTGCTTGATGTCCCCGGCCACGTCCTCGTCGCGGTACGGCACGTCGAAGGCGTAGCCCGACGGGGCCCGGCGCCCGGTCTTCGGGTCGTAGGACCAGTCCGGGTCGATGAGGTCGTCGCGGGCCACCCCGAAGAACTCGGCGTGCCCGGCCATCAGTCGGTCCGCCTCGGCGACGAGCCGTTTCACGGCGTCCGGCGGCACCTCGGCGACCGTGCCCGCGAGCAGGACGGCGGTGAACCGGGCGCCGGTGACGGCCGGACAGTCGGGCGGCGCCGACCGCCAGCGCCGTCTGCGCACGGTGTCGCCCGCCCGGCCCGCGATCTCGCGCGGGCCCATCCGGGACAGCCGGCGCAGGTACCAGCCCGCGCTCATGGTCATGGTGTCCTCGCCAAGGTCACCGGCGCGCCGCCGGCCAGGCCGGCCTGCACGGCGAGGGTGGCCGCCGTGGTGGCGACCAGCGACTCCAGCGGCACCGGCATCGGCCCGCCGGTCCGAACGGCCTTGATGAACGCGGCCAGTTCGGCGTTCTGCCCCTTGTCCCGGGCCTTGGGCAGCCGCGAGCTGACCCACTTCTTATGGCCGTGGACCGAGGCACGGACGAAGTCGTCGAGCCGCAGGACCTTGCCGTCCCCGACCAGGTCCAGGGTCTCCTTGGGGAAGCCGGAGGCGCCGGTGGTGACGTAGCTGATGGTGGCGGTGGATCCGTCCGGGTAGCGCAGGACGACCTGGAGGTCCTCGTTGCCGGGTGCGGCCGTCGCGTACACGGAGACCGGGTCGGCTTCCAGGAGCCAGCTCGCCGTGTCGATGAAGTGGCCGCCCTCACCGGCGAACCGCGAGCCCTCGGCGCCCTGTTGGAGGTACCAGCTGCCGTGCTGGAGCTTGCCCGCGTTGACCAGGTA
The DNA here is from genome assembly GCF_016612545.1 of Streptomyces sp. MBT65. Taxonomy (GTDB): domain Bacteria; phylum Actinomycetota; class Actinomycetes; order Streptomycetales; family Streptomycetaceae; genus Streptomyces. Next base: position 40,549 of record NZ_JAENRY010000025.1, read on the forward strand.
GCGCAGGCTCGCCGGACCGGTGCGGGCGCCGAACCACTCCTTGGCCTCCGTCAGCAGCGGTGCGAACCGGCGGTTGAAGCCCACCTGGAGGCGGTCGTTGCCGGACTCCTCCACCGCCGCGAGCACTCCGGCCAGTTCGTCCTCGGTGAGGGCCAGGGGCTTCTCCACGAACACGGTCTTGCCGGCCAGCAGCGCCTGCCGGGTCAGTTCGGCGTGCGAGCTGTGCCGGGTGACCACGAACACCGCGTCCACGGACTTGTCACCGAGGACGGCGTCGAGGTCGGTGGTCGCCTGCGCGAAACCGAACTTCCGCTGCGCGTTGGCCCCGGACAGCGCCGTCGTGGTCACGACGGTCGACAGCTCGACACCCTCGCGCCGGGCCAGATGGGGCAGCAGCATCGACGTCGCGTAGTTGCCCGCACCGACGAACGCGAGACGCACCGGACTCTTCGCGGACCGGGCCGGGGCGGACGTCCCCTCGCCGCGCCGGACCGCGGGCACGGCCACCGCCGGGGCCTCCGCCTCCCCCGCTTCCTCCGCCTGCTCGGGGTACCGGAACAGCACGGCCACGGCCTTCAGTTCGCCGTCCTTCAGCCGCTGATACGTCTCCACGGCGTCGTCGAAGTCGGCGATGTGCGAGACCAGGGGGTCCACGTCGACGCGGCCACGGGCGACCAGGTCGAGGAAGCACGCCAGGTTGCGGCGCTCGGTCCAGCGGACGTAGCCGATCGGGTAGTCGCGTCCCTCCAGCTCGTACGACGGGTCGTAGCGCCCGGGGCCGTAGGAGCGCGAGAAGCGGACGTCGAGTTCCTTCTCGTAGTACGCGTTCCAGGGCAGGTCGAGGCGGCACTTGCCGATGTCGACGACCCGGCCGCGGTCGCGGGCGAGGTGGGCGGCCAGTTCGACGGGCTGGTTGCTGCCACCGCCGGCGGCCAGGAACACCTGGTCCACGCCGTGGCCGTCGGTCAGTTCGGCTACGGCCGCTTCCACGGCGGCGGAGGCGGGGTCGCCGCAGGCAGCGGCGCCGAGGCGCTCGGCGAGTTCGCAGCGCGTCGGGTCCGGGTCGGCGCCGACCACGCGGACTCCGGCGGCGGTGAGGAGCTGGACCACGAGTTGGCCGATCAGGCCGAGGCCGATGACCAACGCGACCTCGCCGAGCTGCGGTTCGCCCTGGCGGACGCCCTGCATCGCGATCGAGCCGACGGTGCCGAAGGCCGCGTGCTGCGGCGCGAGGCCTTCGGGGACGGGGGCGTAGAGGTTCTTCGGCACCCAGTTCAGCTCGGCGTGCAGCGCGTGTTCGTTGCCCGCGCAGGCGACGAGATCGCCGACCTTCACGTCGTCGATCCCGGCGCCGACCTGCTCGACCACCCCGCACAGCGAGTAGCCCAGCGGGGTGTAGGAGTCCAGCTTGCCCATCACCTTGCGGTAGGTGGCGGGCAGTCCGTTCGTGGCCACGCTCTGCATGACCTTGGCCACCTGGTCCGGCCGGGAGCGGGCCTTGCCCAGCATCGACATGCCGGCCTCGGAGACCTTCATGAGCTCGGTGCCGGTGGATATCAGCGAGTAGGCGCTGCGCACCAGCACACCGCCCGGCTTGCACCCCGGTACCGGAACGTCGAGCACCGCCAGCTCGCCGCTCTTGTAGTTCTGTACAACCTGCTTCACCAGAACTCCTGATTCCTAAGCCGTCGACCGAGTGCTCTGGGCGGAGCCAGAGGTCGCGTCGCGATACCAGTACTCGAGGGTCAGTACGTGCCACAGATGCTTGGAGTAGTCCGCCTGTCCGGCGGCGTCCTCGGCGACCATCCGGGCCAGCGCGTCGCGGCGCAGCAGCCCGGACTTGACGAGCTCGCCGTCGTTGACCACCTCGCGCACCAGCGGTGCCAGGTCCCGGCTCATCCAGGCCCGCAGCGGAGCGCTGAACAGGCCCTTGGGCCGGTACACGATCTCCCGGGGCAGGACCGAGGTGGCCGCCTCCTTGAGGACGGCCTTGCCCTGGCGCCCGACGATCTTGCGGTTGCCGGGCACGGCGAACGCGGCCTTGACCACCTCGATGTCGACGTACGGCACCCGGACCTCGGTCGACGCGGCCATGCTGGAGCGGTCCGTGTAGGCGAGGTTCAGGCCCGGCAGGAACATGCGGGCGTCGGTCAGGCACATCCGGTTGACGAAGTCGTCGAGGTCGTTGTCCTGGTAGACGTCCGTGTGCTCGGTGATCACGTCGTCGACCGTGCCGGCCAGGTCCGGATTGACCAGCGCGAGCAGCTCGTCCTGGTCGTACATCGTGTAGCTGCGCCGGAACGCGGTCTCCTCCGGCAGACCGGCGAAGGAGAGGAACCGCTTCGCGAAGCGCACCGAGCGGTAGCCGCGGGTGGCCGAGGCGACCGGCAGCCGGTCCACGACCCCGGACACCCCGCGCCGCAGGGGTCGCGGGACGCGCTGGTAGCGCAGCGCGAGCAGGTTGGCGAAGTGCTTGCGGTACCCCGCGAACAGCTCGTCCGCGCCCATGCCCGAGAGCATCACCTTGACCCCGGCCTCCCGGGCGGCCATGCAGATCAGGTACGTGTTGATCGCGGCGGGGTCGCCGATCGGCTCGTCCAGGCTGTACGTCATCTGCGGCAGCAGGTCGAGCACGTTGGGGGCGATCTCGATCTCGTGCAGGTCGACGCCGAACTGCTGGGCGACCTGCCGGGCGTAGCGCAGGTCGTCCGGCATCGCCTCGAACTTGGCGTCCTCGGCGCGGAACCCGATCGTGTAGGCGGAGATCCCGGGCTGGTGGCGGGCCGCCAGCGCGGTCAGGTAGCTGGAGTCGAGGCCGCCGGAGAGGAAGGTCGCCACGGGTACGTCGGAGATCAGGTGGCGCCGGGTCGACTCCTCGACGATGGCGGCGAGGTCCGGCCGCTCACCGGCCAGCGCGCGGTCCCGGCCCTCGGCGGCGACGTCCTTCAGGTTCCAGAAGCTGCCGCGCTCCACCCGGCCGTCGGGCCGGCAGCGCAGCCAGCTGCCGGGCGGCAGCTTCTCCGCCTCGCGGAACGCGCAGCGGGAGTCCGGCACCCAGTAGTAGAGCAGGGAGGCCACGAGCGCCGCCTGGTCCACCTCCAGGGACTTGCCGGTCGCGGCGGCGAGCGCCTTGAGCTCGGAGGCGAACATCAGGCCCTCGCCGCGCCGGAGCAGGAACAGCGGCTTGATGCCGAGCTGGTCGCGGACGAGCACCAGGTCTCCGGTGCGCTCGTCGAAGATGCCGAACGCGAACATGCCGCGCAGCCGGGGCAGGCAGTCGGTGCCCCAGCGCCGCCAGGCCTCCAGCAGGACCTCGGTGTCGGAGGTGCCGCGGAAGCGGACCCCGGTGGCCTCCAACTCGGCCCGCAGTTCCGGTGCGTTGTACAGCTCGCCGTTGTACGTCAGGGCGAGGCCGTCCGAGACCATCGGCTGGGCGCCGGTCTCGGACAGGTCGACGATGGCCAGCCGGCGGTGCCCGAGCTGCACCTCACCGTCGCCCAGCGGGTGGCCGTAGCGGCCCGAGCCGTCCGGGCCGCGGTGGGCGAGGGTGTCGGTGAGCCGGTCGGTGACGGCCTTTCCGTCCGGCCATCGGTACGTGCCCGCTATGCCACACACGTCTACCGCACCTCCTGGTCGTTGTCCGGGACCCGTGCGGCCCGTATCGGCTGCCGTTCCGCGAGCCGTCGTTCCTCCCCCACTGCCTTGACGGCGTGGGAGGCAGCCCCACCGCTCTGCCAGGTCGGCGGTTCGCTGCGGCCGCGCAGCGCGTTGGCGAGGCCGTCCCACAGCGTGCCGTCGGTCCGGTCGCGCGGATCGGGGTCGATCAGCACCACGCCGATCACCGGGATGCGCTGGTCCGCGAGCTGCCGTGCCACGGTGTGCAGCCAGGCGGCGCTGCCGTGCCCGGCGCGGACGACGAGCACGGTCCGGGTGCCGAGGTGCTGGAGGTCGGTCCACGCCGTGCCGGGCGCCACCGAGCCGACGCCGATCCTGCTCTCCTGGGGCGACAGGGCCGGGGCGCGTTCGGCGCCGACCACGGTGGGGTCACCGGGTTTCGGGCGGCGGCCCGAGAGCTGGGTGCCGGGGAGGCCGTCGACGACGGTCACCGGGCCGTCCTCGCCCAGGGCCCGGGCGAGGCCGAGGGCGATCGTGGTGGTGCCGCGCGCACAGCCCAGTTCCAGCAGCGACAGGGGTTCCGCCGAGCCGCGCGCGGTGCGGGCCAGCGTCGTGGTGAGCCGTTCACGGGCCAGCCGGGTGCGCTTGCGCTGCCACAACCGGCCCGACCTGCGCGGCAGTTCCGCGATGACCGAGGCGCCGAGGTTCGCCGCGATGTCCCGGCGCAGCACGGGGCGGTCCGCGACCACCACGCCGACGGCGGCCAGCGCGAGCCCGAGGAAGAGCCCGAGGACGAGCCCGACCACACCGTCGGTGACGAGTGCCTTGGGCAGGGAGTGCCGTACCGCGCGCGGGGCGTCCACGATCTGGGTGGCGGCGATGAGCTGGGGCGCGCCGACCCGCGCCTCCTCGGCGCGTTCCCCGAAGTCGGAGATCCGGGAGGTGAGTTCGGCCCGCTGCGCGAAGAGCGACTCGATGCTCGCCGCGTCCTTCGGGTCGGTGTCGGGTGTCCGGCCGCCGATCGCCCTGTTGACGTCGGCGAGCTCCGCCTTGATCCGGGCCTGCTGATCGAGCAGGCCCTGGGCGTTGGCGTTGGCGATGTCCCGGATGCGCTGGGCGTGGTCCGCGACGAAGGCGTCGGCCAGCGCCTTGGCCCGGGCCACCGCCTCCGCGTCCGTCTTGCCCGTGACGTCGATCTGGAGGACGTTGTTGGTCAGGCCGGCGCCCCGGTAGTCCCGCATGAAGTCCTCGGGTTTCTCCGAGGACTTGAGGGCCTTCAGGGCCCGGTCGGCGATCCGCGTGGTGGCCAGCAACTGGGCGTCGGTGCGGATCAGTGTTCCGGGGTCGTTCGGCTGGTCCTCCTGATGCGCGACCAGCACCTTGGTCTCCGCGGCCGGCGCCGGCGGCAGCACGACCGCCACGGCCGCGCCGCCCAGCAGTCCGAGGACCGCCATGGCGCCCCACAGGCGGCGGCGTCGGCGCACCGCGACCACCAGCCCCTGGAGGTCGAGGAGCGGCGTGGAGGCCGACGACTCCGAAGTCGTGCTCGTCGTCACGCTGAATCTCCTGTCGCGTGGCCCTGTACCGCGAACGTCAAAGTGGCGTCGTCCGCAAGGCGTTCGGCGGTTTCCGTCGGTCGGGTGCGGACCGTGCCGGCGACGACGACGCCGACGACCTCGTGCCCGCCGTCCGTGCACGCCTCGGCGATGCCGGCGAGTTCCCCGGCGGTCCAGCTCCCGGCGCTGAGGACGGCCAGGACACCGGACTCGGTGGCGCGGTCCGGCACGATCGGCCGGTCCACCGAGACCTCCACCAGCCGCAGCAGCGGATCGCCGCCGGCCTCGTTGACGAGCTGTCTCGCGGCCCGGCGGGCCACCTCGTCGCCTTCCGGTACGACGACCAACAGCCGCCGGGGGGCGGGCAGTTGGTCCTTGAGGCGGGCGCACACCCGCCGGTATCGGATCCGCCGCTCCGCCTCGTCGCCGGACCGGTGCGGGGTCGGTGTGTCCCATCGGGTGTCGGTGCCGAGCAGCCGGCGGAGCCGGGCCCGTGAGCCACTGCCCTCGGGGTGCTGCCCGCGCTGTTCACCGGGCACGTCGACGACGCCGAGGAACGGCGAGCCGAGCGCCGCGGCGATCTCCGGTTCGGTGCGCAGCCGGCGGCTGACGCGTGCGGCGGCGAGATGGCCGACGATCGCGAGCAGGAAGAACAGCAGCGCACCGGCGCCGATGAGCTGGGTCCGCGTCGGCGCCGCGGCGCCGGTCGGCCGGGGTGCCGGGCCCATGACGACCATGTTGGCCTTGGCGGCCGTCGGGTCGGCGTCCTCCAGCTTCTTCAGGGCGTCCTGAAGCGCGGTGCGCAGCCCCTCCAGCTCGGTGCGGGCCTGCACGCTCTCCACGGTCTGCCCCGGATCGGCCGCGGTGGCCAGGTCGGTGATACGGCGGTTGGTCTCCGCGACCTGCTTGCGCAGCGCCTCCGTGGCCGTGTCCGCCGCGGGGTCGGTGCTGCCGCCCGCGATACGGGTGGCGAACGTGACGAACTGCTGGGCCAGTTGATCGGAGAGCCGCTGCGCGCGCTCGGGGGTGTCGGCCGTACCGGACACCTTGATGATGTTCCCGTCGTCCGCCTTCGCGCTCACGTCTTTCTGCAACTCGGTGCCACTGACGCCCCAGTTGAGCGCGGCTGCGGCCCGGTCGACCACCGCCGAACTGGTCGCGATGTCCACCTGGGTCAGCAGTTCGCGCTCTTCCCACTGGCCCGGCAGCAGGACCGATGCCTCTGCCGTGTAGCGCGGCGGGAGCAGCAGCACCGAGGTGCCGTAGCCGAAGAGCGCGCCCACTACGGCGAGGACGGCCAGCAGCCGCCACCGCCGACGGAGAATCCGTCCGATCGTGACCAGGCGGATCGTGTCGTCATTCAATGGAGCGGCCTCTTCCCCGTACGGAGCGGCCCACCCGCGGACACCGGGGCTTGGCCCCGGCAGGCGGCGGTGTAGGCGGCGAGCAGTGACGCCTGCGAGTTCTCCCAGGACAGCGGTCCGCTGATCCGCTCCTGGCCGATCTTCCCCATCCGGGCCCGCTTCTCGGGATCGTCGAGGAGCAGCGCGACGAGCTTGGCGAACTGGGCCTCGTCGTTGGCGGGCGCGTAGACGGCGGCATCACCGGCGGATACGCGCGCCTCCCGGAGGTCGAACGAGACGATCGGCCGTCCCATCGCCATGTACTCCAGGACCTTGTTCATGGTCGACACGTCGTTGAGCGGATTGTGCGGGTCGGGAGACAGGCATACGTCGGCGGTGCACAGGTAGCGCACCAGGTCGGCGTCCGGGATGCGTCCGGTGAACTCCACCTGGTCGGAGAGGCCGAGCTGCCGGGACAGTTCCACCATCGCGTCGAAGGCGTCACCGGCCCCGACGAAGACGGCGTGCCAGTCGGTACGGCCGACCTCGTCGCGGAGTTTCGCCAGGGCCCGCAGGGCGTAGTCGACACCGTCCTGGGGGCCCATCACGCCGAGGTAGCACAGCAGATGGGGCTTGCCCTGCTTCAACTCCGGCTCCGGCGGGACCGGTTGGAAGCGGTCGGTGGCGGGCGCGCTGCGCACCACGAAGACGTCCTCCGGCCGCTTGCCACCACGGCTCAGCGCGACGTCCTTGTAGCTCTCGTTGGTGGCGAGCACGATGTCCGCGGTCCGGTAGGTGCGCCGCTCCAGCGCGCACACGGCGCGGTAGAGCAGGTCCTCGCCGCGGTCGAACCGGGAGAGGTACAGCTCGGGCACCAGGTCGTGCTGGTCGAAGACGAACCGCGCGCCGCGCCGCTTCATCCACAGGGCCGGCAGGAACAGCAGGTCCGGCGGGTTGCAGGCGTGCACCACGTCGACCGGGCCGACCTTGCGGGCCAGCCGGATCGTGTGCCACAGCGCCGATCCGTACTCCCGCAGATAGCCGGCCGGTCCGCCGGTGGCCGCGCGCAACGGGTAGCGGTGGATCCGCACCCCGTCGATCACCGCCTCCGCCTCCGTGTCCCGCTTCTCTCCCCGGGGGCAGATGACGTGCACCTCCCAGCCCGCGTCGCGCAGCGTGGTGCATTCCTGCCACACCCGCCGGTCGAAGGGGACCGAGAGGTTCTCCACCAGGATCAGCGCGCGACGGCCTGTGCCGTCGCCGCCGGTCTCGTTACCAAGCAAGGCCCATGTATCCCGGTTCGGTCCGGCGCACTTCGGCGTCGGGAAGGCGGATGAGGTCGACTATCAGGGGTTCGCCCGCGTGGGGCAGCGCCGCCAGTACGGCCGGGTCCTTGCTCCCGACCAGGCACACCTCCGCGTGGTCGAGCACCTCGTCGACGGAGTCGGCGAGGAGCTGGGCGAGGTGCGGCAGCCGGCTCTCGATGTACTCGCGGTTCGCGCCGAGCAGTCGGGAGAGGCTCACGTTGGCGTCGTAGATCTTGAGGTCGTAGCCCTTGCCGAAGAGCCGTTCCGCGAGTTCGACGAGCGGGCTCTCGCGGAGGTCGTCGGTGCCGGGCTTGAAGGAGAGCCCGAACAGGCCCACCTTGCGCTTGCCGGTGCGCTCGACCATGTCCACCGCGCGCTGGAGGTGGTCGGAGTTGGAGGCCAGCACGTGGGAGAGGATGGGCACCGAGACGTCGGCCCGCTGCGCCGCGAAGACCAGGCTGCGCAGGTCCTTGGGCAGGCAGGAGCCGCCGAAGGCGAAGCCGGGGCGCAGGTAGGCGGGGCTGATGTTCAGCTTGCGGTCGGCGAGGAACACGTCCATCACCTGGTGCGAGTCCACCCCGAGGGCCTGGCACACGGCGCCCAGCTCGTTCGCGAAGCCGATCTTGAGGCCGTGGAACGCGTTGTCGGCGTACTTGATGGCCTCGGCGGTCGGGATCGGCACCCGGAACACCTCACCGGGCAGGCCCTCGTACAGGGCCGCCACCGCGTCGCCGCTCGCCGGGTCTAGTTCGCCGATGACGGTCTTCGGCGGGTCGAAGAAGTCCTTCACGCTGGTGCCCTCGCGCAGGAACTCCGGGTTGACCGCGACTCCGATGTCCACCCCGGCCGTGCCGCCGACGTGCTTCTCCAGGATCGGCACCAGCAGGTTGAGGCAGGTGCCCGGGAGCATCGTGCTGCGGAACACGACGGTCTGCCGTCCGCCCCGCTCGGCGAGCGCGGCGCCGATCTCCTCGGTGACCCGCTCCAAGTAGGTCGTGCACAGGCTGCCGTTGGGCTCCGACGGGGTGCCCACGCAGATCAGCGACACCTCGCTGTCCGCGATCGCCTCGCGGACGTCGCGGGTGGCGCGCAGCGCTCCGGTCCGCACGACCTCGGCGATGAGTTCGCCGATACGTTCCTCCACCACCGGGGCCTTGCCGTCGTTGACCAGGTCGACCTTCACCTGGTTGACGTCCACCCCGATGACCTCGTGCCCCATGCTGGCCAGGCACGCGGCCGACACACAGCCCACGTAGCCGAGCCCGAAAACGCTGACTCTCATGACCGCTCTCTCCCCCCACGCAGGCCCCTGCGGCCTGCGGTCCGCGCGCCGGTCGGACGACCCCCGCGCATCAGTAGGCCCCCTGCCCGTGGATCACGGCACGCAAGGTCTTCCACAAGATCACTGTGTCCAGGGCCAGCGACCAGTCCTCCACGTACCGCAGGTCGAGCCGGACGGCCTCCTCCCACGGCAGATCGCTGCGCCCGCTGATCTGCCACAGACCGGTGAGCCCGGGCTTGACCAGCAGTCGTCTTCGGATGTCCGGGCCGTACTCGGCGGACTCCTCCGGCAGCGGCGGCCGGGGGCCGACGAGCGACATGGACCCGGTGAGCACATTGATGAGCTGCGGGAGCTCGTCGATCGAGTACCGGCGCAGCACCGCTCCCACCCGGGTCACCCGCGGATCCCGGCGGAGCTTGAACAGCAGGCCGGCGCCCTCGTTGCGCTCGGCCAGTGCGGCACGCGCGCTGTGGGCGTCGGCGACCATGCTGCGGAACTTCAGCATGGTGAACTCGCGGCCGTCCTTGCCGACTCTGCGCTGGCGGTAGAACACCCCGCCCCGGCTGTCCATCAGCACGAACAGCCCGACGAGGATCATCAGCGGTGCGAACAGCACCAGCAGGAACGCCGCGCCCAACCGGTCGACGACCCCCTTGATCGCCCGGCGGCCTCCGGTGAAGGTCGGCATGCTGACCCGCAGCAGCGGTATCCCGAGCACCGCGTCCACGTGCAGCCGCGGGCCGGCCACCTCCATCAGCACGGGGGCCACGATCATCTCGGCGTCGCTGCCCTCGAGGTTCCAGGCCAGCCGCTGCAAGCGGTCCGGTGACCAGTGCGGGTCGGGGGTGACCGCGACGACCCGGTAGCCGTCGTGGCGGACGTGCTTGGCGACGTCCTCCAGCAGGCCGATGACCGGCACGCCGTCCAACTGGTCGCCGTCCAGGCCGCCTTGCTCGCCGTCGACCCCGCGGCCGTCGGTCGTGCACACGGCCTCCACGCGCCAGCCGAGGTGCGGGAACTTGCGGGTCCGGCTGATCAGGTCGCGCACGGTGGCCGGGCTTCCGGCGGCGAGCACCGGTCTCAAGCAGCGTCCTTCGTTGCGCTGTCGGTGCAGCCAGAGACGGAGCACATACCGCTCGGTCATGGTGACGATCGCGATCGCGGGGATCGCGACGAAGATCCAGAGCTTGATGTTGCGCGAGGTCAGCGCGATCCCGCCGAGTGCCAGGACGACGGTCGCCGTGAACAGCGAGCGTCCCAACCGGCGGAATTCCTCCGCGCCCTGGCCGAGTACGGCCGGGGACCACGAGCGGCTGATCGCCAGCGCACCCAGCACCAAAACTTGGGTGCCGAAGGCGAGAATGCCCCATTTCTCATGCCAGTTGGCCGCGTCCCGGGCCCCGAAGAAGTCGCCGATGGCCCCCACCACGCAGGCCGTGGCCACGGTGTCGCTGAAGATCACGGTACGTCTGTACCGCTGTTCCCACTCGATCGCCGGCTGTCCGATCGCCCCGTTCGCCAGACGCTCGCGCGCCGACGGAAAGGGCCCGACTATTCCCCCCTGCCGCACTGAACCCCCCAAGGTCCCCAGTGGTGTTGACGTGGTCGCCGCACACTGTCACTCCCCTACGGGAGGCCCCCGCCC
>NZ_JAENRY010000260.1 GCF_016612545.1 Streptomyces sp. MBT65
GGCGAAGGGGTCTCTGGGGACAAGGGGGTTTCTGGAGGCCAGGGGACCCGTGCGGCTCCCCGCGCTGGCTGTGCCGATCCTTGTGCTTCCAGGCCTCCTCCTGCTGACCGCCTCAGTGGTCAAGCCCCTGTTCGTCGACCGCTATGTCGTCTACAGCAACATCGGAATCGCGTTGCTGCTGGGCGCCTGCACGGACCACTTCCTGCGGTTCCTCCGACGGCAACGGTCTTCCCGCTACGCCTGGATCGCGGCGGTGGCCGTACTGGCCGCGCTCGTCCCGACGAGCCTTTTCCTGAGGACGCCCCAGAGCCGCAGCAACGACGTCACGGCCATCGGCGCCGCCGTACGCAAGGCAGGCCGACCCGGCGACGGGCTGCTCTACCTCCCCGGCCAGCACCGGATCCTGACCGCGGCCGACCCCGACGACACCCGTCTCCTGACAGACCTCGCCCTGGCACAGGACCCCGTCTCGTCGAACACGCTCGCCGGAGTCGAACTCCCCGCCCGGCACATAGCGGCACGCATCCTGCAATTCGACCGAATCGTCGCGGTCCGCGACCCGGCGGGTACGCACTCCCCGACCACCCCCCAGGAGCAAGCGAAGACAAGCACCCTGCGGCGCTATTTCCACGAGGACGGGACAACCCGCGTCAATGGGGTGCGAATCACCGTCTACGTCCGGTACCACGACCTGTCCCCGAGGGGCGGTCGTGGATCCGACAGCCCGGGAGCAAGCGGTGAGTTGACGAGGTGACCGCGACCGGTGCCGGCTGCAGAAACTGACGAACGGCACGTCACGCTCGGGACTGCCCCCTCACCAGAGTGCGCCTTGCTCCGCCGACGAGCTGGTGTTGGGTGAGGCCGTCGCCAGGCCCACCCGTGTCTTCGCGCTGATGGCACGAGGGTCCGTTGCCACGTCACCAGCGTCGCGCATCAGTCGCACGAGCTTGATCACTTGAGAGGGCCTGTAGACGGTTTCCAGGAGGGTGTACCGCCGGAGTTCGGACACAGCTCGTCCCTCGGGAGACGCCGCTATGAAGTCATGCAAGATCCGTCGTAGTGGAGCCGTATCCGGTTCGAGTTCGAGCTCCAGCATCTGCTGCTGCGTGTCTTTGGGGTCGCGGTAGCGGACGCCGTAGGAAGGATCGACCGTCCACATGGCGTCCTTCATCTTCTCCAGCCCCCTTTCGTGCTGGGTGCCGAAAATCAGATAGAGCTTCCTGCTGCCCTCGTCGACCATCTCGAAGTACAGGGTGTGCGAGAAGCCAGCCCGGCGAAGAGTGTCCCGGTACTGCTCCCGCAAGAATGCGAACTTGAGCGGGGAAGGCTGCCGGAAGACGGTCTGCCAGTCCTGGCTGCCGAAAGCTTCGTCGCCACGCTGACGGTGGCCGTCGTGGTTCTGTGCGAACCGGGTGAGGAAGCTGGGCTCGAAGGTCACCATCACTTCGGTGCCGCGGTAGCGCCCCAGCTCGTGGAGCAGCGAGTACGGGATATCGGGTCCACCGAAGCTGTCCAGAAGGACGAAGAGTGGTTTTCCTAACGAGCCGATGCTGCGCAGCTTCTGCAGGAGTGACGGGTGGTAGTCCCCGTGCCGTATGTCGACGGCCAGTCGTTCGGTGACGTCGTCCGTGTGCCTGGATCGGACGAGCGCCATCTGGCGCTCCAATTCTTCAACTCGTCTTAGATCCTCTTCCATGAGGATCATGCGCATACGCTTCGGGTACCTGTGCAGAGCGCCGGTGAAGACGTCGTAGGCGATGACCGGAGAACCGGGCTCACCGTTCTTGTAGATCCCCGCCCCAGCGAAGCCTTCGGCGTAGCTGATCACGTCGTTCCGCGACAGCAGAATCGGTGCCCATGCTTCCAAATACTTCTTGAGTAAGTCATGTTTTGCTGCTGTGTGTGGATCGCGTTCCCACACGGCATCCTTCGGCACGGCCATGACGGCTCCCCCACTTCTGTTGGCCTTGCTTGGGGAGAGGGTCACACACGGTTGCCGCACGCCACCAGAGTGCGTACGGTGCCTGCTGGAATTTGGCCGTTACTGTGCTGCCACAGGCAGTCGGGGAGGCATCTCGCTCCAGGTCGTCCCGTCGAGCTCGCGGCCCCCTGACTTGGGGGTGCGGCCGCCCCATTGTTTGAAGAAGAACGGCACGTTGGCGTCGCTGCAAGCGTCGCGGATGTCCACCAACCACTCTTCCTTCACTGGGCGATGGTGGGGTCCGGACTCCCCGCCCGCGATGACCCAGCCGATGCCGTCCAAGTGTAAAACGGGTAGTGGGCCGAGCAATGGCTCGCAGGACAAGAAGCGCACTGCGGCGGGCACTTGTCGCAGGTCGTCGACGCGATCCAGATGATCTGCGTTTTCGACGGAGACTCCCATCCACAGGTTGGGCGGCCAGTCGAGTTCGTCTGCCACTCGTCGGAGCCTGCGGGCTCTCTTCGTCAGTAGCTGATAGGTGTGCTGTGGCGTCTCGGCGATCACCTGGAAGACCTGCCGAACGAAGTCCAGGGGAACCTTGGCGTGGAAGAGGTCGCTCATGGAATTGACGAAGACCATGCGTGGGGCCTTCCAGTGGCGCGGAATGGACAGCGCATCTGAGTGCACGGTGAGGCCGAAGCCTGGTCCGGATGTCCTGGGGTCCCCATCAGCCTGGTACTTGGCAACTCCCATCGCTTTTAGGCGCCTGGATAACGCCAGGGCGTAGCAGTTGTCACACCCGGGGGAGATTCGGTCGCATCCTGTGGTGGGATTCCACGTCGCCTCAGTCCACTCGATCGAGCTGCGATCGCCCATGAGTCCCCTCCCGTAGCGAGCGGACAAGGGCCATCAGCGCTTGCCCACTCGGCGCTCCGACTGCGCTGCCTAACGAGCGACGTGCCGAACTGACACGCGATCGCCCCCATCCTTCACTTCGAACGCATGTTCTGTGAAGGGGGTGTTGGGGTCGAGGTGGCGGCGCCGCCCGGCATCCCATGCTCCTCCGAGTGAGCAGAACGACAGCGCAATGCCGTCGGGCTCCGAAAGCGGATCGGCAGTAGCGCGGTGGGGATCGACCCGGGAGTCCGATGAACCGTTTGTCTAACGCAGTGCGTCGATGAGGGCTTCGCACAGGGCCTTCGCGTCGTCGAGTGCTCGGCGACAGACGTCATCGGTAAGCACGATGCGCTGCCCGATCCGTGCCGATGAACTGGGCACCTTGGTCAGGTACTTCGCGTCCACGATTCCGTCGTTGTGGGTGAAGACGTGCCGTGCGGCCCAGGTTTCGAGGAGCCGCTGCCAGGTCGGCGGACCGAGAGTGGTCCGCGGATCGGAGAAGCCGGCATCGACGATCAGCGCGGCCATGGGGTCGAGACGCTGGAAGATGGCGCCCTTGCCGTTCAGTAGGTTGTCCGCATTCGGCACGGTTGAGCGAAAGAGAGAGGAGGCCAACGCTTCCACGATCCCGACCACGTTCTCCATGGTGTCGACCCAGTTGCGTGTGAATACTCCCTGCTCACGGAGGAGTGCCTTCGTATCCGACCGCAGGGCTTCCAGCGCGTCCAGGCGTGCGGTGTCGGCTTGGAGTGCGTCGAAGGCGATCGACGCGGCCGGGAGGGGCCCGCACACGGGGCAGTACCGGTGTTCCCCGAAGACCGCATAGTTGTTCTGGCAACCTGCGCACGTGCGGATCCGGACGAGTTGCTCCTCGTCGATCCCCGGCAGCGGACGGGGGTAGAAAGGCTGCGGTGTTTTGTAGGAGAAGGAGATGATGCCGCCTCGTGAGCTACGGGCCAGTCCGCCGAACATTTTGTCCAGCTCCTGGCTGACCATCTGCACGGCGAAGTCATCCGCAGCTCGCATGATGCGGTCGTGCTGCTGCTCGGTCATGAAGTCCGAGTGCTCCGCGTGGTGTCCGCAATAGACACACCAGAGGGTGAGGTCGTCAGGCAGCGCCTCGTACTGCTGGACGTCCATGCGGAAAACCAACGAGCACTCCGGGCACTGGCGGCCGAAGAACCCGTTGTCGTCGGACGGGATGCTGACGCGCATCTCGAACGAGTCGCCCTGGTGGCCGACGAATTCCGCGCCATCGGCCATTCTGAACCTGTGGTTGTCGCGCATGAGTTGATTGTTCCCCTCGGCACTGACGGCGCCGTCTGAACGTGCGATGCGCGGCTCGTCTGGTGATGGTGACTGACGGCATTCCGGCATCGGACGCGTCGCGGGTCAGCGGTAGCAGGTGGCGCGTTCCCTGAAGAGGTCGAAGCCGCGCTGCAGCATCGCGACCGTGCGGTCCGTGGCCCAGAACAGCACCTTGGGGGAGCTGGTGATCTGGGTGAGGTTCACGCGTCCTTGGGTGTCCACGATGTTGCGCTCGAGGACGCTGAGAGTGCCGTGCATGTCGCCGTGTGCCAGCGAGCTGCAACTGCTCCACACGACCTCGGCCTGGTCTGAGCCCATGGGCGTCAAGGCGCCCGCCTCGCGCACGATCTCGGAGTAGGTCGCCGGCTTGAGGGCCTTCTTGGCGTCGGCCGGGGCCGTGCCCGCGGTGACCACAAGGTCCGTCAGTTGCTGCATCCGTACGTCCAGCGGACGCCGGGGCTGCTGCTTGAGGAGGGCGGCCATGCTGTCGGCGTGCTTGTGCTCGCCGGCCTGCATGCAGAGCCGCCTTTGCACGCGTACGAGTCGCTGGGCGGGGCCGAGCATCCACACCGCGCGGGCGCTGTTCTCGAAGGCTCCGCGCAGGAGTGAGTACTGCCCGTGCGTGTGGAGAGTGACGGACACCGAGTTGTCCTGCGGGTTGCTCGCGAACGTGGAGCGGAAGCAGTGGAGGTGGTCGACGGCCACGCTCAGGGCGTTCCAAGCGTTGTGCGAGACCTGGTAGGGGTCGGTCTTGGCGTCGTCCCCGGCCAGGGCGCTGCCGGGCTGGACCTGCCACTGCTTGGAGTCGGACTGGGTGAGGCTCTCGTACGGCCGGGCGCTGTCCAGCAAGGCCAGGATCCGTCTGAGGAATTGATCTTCCTCGGTCGTGGTTGTCACGGCTTGAGGCTATGGGCGAAGGTCACGGTGGTGCGCGGCATTTACATTTATACCTGAACTGCCAATCCTGGGAACAGCCGGAAGCCCGGCGCCCATCGCAAGTGGGCACTCATGCCTCGGGGTAGCGTCGGTCGGGAGTGATAGCAGGGAGTAGGAGGCTCAGCGCTCGCGCCCTGATACCCCTGGATTCACATGGGCAACGGGCTGTCGACAGCGTGCTATTGGGGTAAGAACGGACTCCTATCGGTGGGGCCATGTACGCAAGATGCGTAGCGGTCTGCGAGTCAGTCGAGAAGCCGGATTTCGATGGCCAGGGTGCCGAGGGCCTCCTTCTCGGGTGGGTAGATCGCGCGGATGTTAGCTAGCTGTTCGTGGTGAGTGGCGGTGGGGTTGACGTTGGATGAGCCTTCGCCCTCGAGCAGGGCCTCGAAGTCGCGGTACTCGGTCACGCGCTTGACCTCGACCTCGCAGGTCTCGTCCGTGCCCTTGATGCGGAACCGAATGACGTCACCGGCCGCGAGGTCGGCGAGGTGTGGGTACTTGACCCGTACCTCGATGGTCTTGGTGCCGGCGGTGACGAGGTCGAAGTACTGGCGGTAGAGGTTGAGTTCGCGGACGCGCGGGGTGGTGTTGCTCATGGGGCGGGGATGCTCCTGGGTGCTGGTGCGGTGATCAAGCGGCCGATCTCGGATGCGGAGTACGAGCGGAAGAAGTGCCGGGGGTCGGACAGTAGGGTCTCGGCCGTGGCCAGCAGTTGGTCGGCGTACTCGGTGACAGTGCCGGGCCATTGTCGGGTGTCGAGCATCCAGTTGGCGGCGCCTTCGGGCAAGGGGGCGTGGCCTTCGCGGATGAGGGATTTGGAGAGTTTCGCGCCGGTGTCGGTGACGACTTGTGGGCAGAACAGGCGGGCCGGGAGCTGAGCCCGAGTGAGGCCGACGGCGTGGAGGGCTTCGTCGACGAGGAGGGAGCCGAAGACCCAGTCGCCGCCCTTGACCATGACGTGCAGAGTTCCACCTGCCCCCGTGCTGGTGAGGGCAAGTTCCTTGACGAGGTTGCGGTAGAGGGTGGCCAGGTCCAAGTAGCCGCCTGAGGTGGGTGTGATGTTGACCTGGTAGGGGCCGTGGTGGAGGCAGACGGCATCGACCTCGGCACCTTCTCGGTCGGTGAGGTGCACGCGCGTGCGTTCCGCGTGCTTCTCGGACCAGCCGCAGCCGGGGTGCGGGCAGGGGATTCGAAGGTGTGGGGTGCCGGTGGAGGGGGCGAGCCACCAGCGGGCGGCGTCGAGTCGGGGCAGTAGTCGCAGCCAGGTGCGGCGGAAGTGTTCGCCGGTCTGCTGTTGGGTGTAGGTCTCGACGCGGTGGGGGATGCCCAGGCGTTGGGAGAGAGTCGTGAACAGGGGCTGATACAGGGCGGCGACGAGGTCGGTCAGGGCCTGGTCGCCGAGGGCCTGGGCATAGGCGCGTTGGTAGCGGTGGCCGCTGGCCGGGTCCGTGACCAGTTCGTACGAGGCGTTGTCGAGGGCGCTGAAGAGGACCTCGGTGGGGATGCCGAAGCGGTCGCGCAGGCGGGCCGCCATGGCGAAGGCAAGCGACTGGACGAGCGAGGTGCCGATGTGCGGGGCGCCGTTGATCTGCGTGCCGACGACGAGCACGATCCGCTCGGGTGGCGTGGCCAGGATGCGTGGGGTCAGGACGTCCTCGGGGTGGAGAAGGGCGTTGGCGAGGACTGTGTTGGGTGAGACGAGATGGGGCGTCACGGATGTCCCCTTGCGGTCAGGTCGGACTGAAGTAGGTGTTGCCGGGACCGGCTGTAGGTGCTCGGCCCTGGAGACCAGCGGCAGAGCGCGCTTCTTGCTGGGCAGCGGCGACGTACGGGTGTTGGAGCGCGGTGCGGAGGGCGTCCGTGTCGGTGAGGGTGTTGTCGTCCGGTAGCTCGCACCAGCCGCCGAACCAGTCGTCGAGCCGCTCCATGCCGGGTGCGACGAGCCAGGAGTTGGTGGAGAGGTGCCGTACCGGCAGGTCGTCCCAGCGGTCGGCGGTGCCGGTCGCGATGGCGTAGTAGAGGCGCTCGTTGGGCCCGTCGTAGAGCACCGGGCCGATCGACGCACCGGTGCCGCGAAGGTGGGCCAGGGCCAGGAGGCCGGTCTCGGTAGAGGTGCGCACGAGGTCCCAGCCGTTGCCGACCTTCAGCAGACGCAGTCCGGGAACGTCGCTGACCATGGGCGCGCTGCGCAGCGCGTCGCGCACGGACATCATGTGTCCCCCTGCGGCTGGAGGTTGGGGCTCGTGCTGCGGGAAGGTGCGGACTCCGTGATCGGCTTGAAGGAGCGGACCACGATCAGACGGGTGCCCGTTGCTGTTATCTGTCGCTTCCGTTCGTTGCCGATGCTCCTGGGGCCGAGGTGGCTGAGAGCGGGCACCACGGCGCCGTAGACGTCGGGTAGTTCGAGGGTGTCGACCAGCCCGACGAAGGCGGGGGAGCGGATGGCTACCGTGGCGTCGCGGTCGGTGAAGACGCCGCAGAGGGCCAGTTCGTGTCGGTGGCAGTAGTCGGTGAGGCAGTCGACGAGCGCCGTATGGCGGACCAGGCCGCCGGTGACGTGTCGTAGGTAGCCGAAGACCTGCGGGAAGGCGACGCGTCGGCGTTCCGTGATGAGTTCGTCGTCCATGTCCACAGCGTCGGTCGGCGTGAACGGCCTTGAAATGACCTGCTGTTGTACTTCCGTTGCACTTCCCGCCCCACGTCGTCACCGAGAGTGCTTCCATACGTGACGGAGGGAGGTAATCCGTGGTCAGCGTGCGGCAGTGGACGGGCCGGGAAGCGAGCGCTCTGCGCGCTGCTCTGCGAATGAGCATGCGGGCCTTCGCCGAGCACCTGGGTGTCGCGCTGCGTACGGTGGCCAAATGGGAGAGCCTGGGAGCCGAAACCCAGCCGCGGCCTGATACCCAGGCGATGCTCGACACCGCGCTCGCTCGTGCCGACGCTGCCGCCCATGCCCGGTTCGAGGCGGTGCTGTTCCCGGAGCGGAAGAGTGTACGGCCAGCGGACTACGAGACCTGGACCGAGGACATCGAGCGCGCCGTGGTCTGCGTCAGCCGCCAGGACTTTCCCTTCGCCTCCACCCTGTTGAACCGCTGGCTGGGAAGTCACGACCCACGCGGCCTGGACGACAAGGGCCTCTATTTGTACGGTCGTTCACTCGTCCTGCTCGGTGACCTTCAGCGGGACCAAGGCGCGATCCTCGGCCCGCTGTCCGCTCTGCACTCCTATCGGACAGCCCGCGTCATGTTCACCGAACTCGACATCCCACGCCGGGTGGCGCAGATCGAACTGTCCCTCGCCGTCGTCCAGGAGATGTCCGGCCGGCTCGAAGCCTCCGCCCGATACTACGAACTCCTTGCCACGGACGAGCGCTTGAGCCCTCGGGACCGCGCCCGCGCCCGTCTCTGGGTCGGCACGGCGCTGAGCAAGGAGGGCAACAACGAGTACGCCACCAACGTGATGAGGGACGCAACCCGGGCCTTCGAGGACCTGGGTGAGCCGGAGGACTGGTCGGTCGCGCACCAGAAGCTCGCCCTGGCCCACCGCGGCGCCGGCGACCTGAAACAGGCCCTGCACTACATCGACATCGCGCGCACCACCGGCACGGTCGACTCCCCGATGCAGCGCGTGCGGTTGGACACCGCGTACGGGCACATCCTTCTGTCGGATGCGGCGACCCGGAATGATGGGCTGTCTGTCCTCGACCAGGCGGCACAGCTGGCCCGGCAGTTCGGGCTGAGCCACCAGTTGCGCAGCATCGAGGGCATCCGAAAGGGCCAGCAGGGATGAGTCAGGGAGTGCCAGTGCCGGAGCACCAACAGCGTCAGATCACCGACGAGCAGTTCCACGACGCGACGTTGATCTGGAACTACCACCAGATGGGACACGAGCTGCGGCCCTGCTCGGCGGCGATCGGCCTGGGCAGCCACGACCTCGGCGTCTCCACCACAGCCGCCGACCTCTACCGCGCCGGCCTCTTCCCCGTCGTCGTGTTCAGCGGCGGAAACAGCCCCACCACCCGCGCCCGCTTCCCGCGCGGCGAGGCCGTCCACTACCGCGAGCACGCGCTGAGCCGGGGCGTGCCGGACGAGGCGATTCTGGTCGAGCCGAAGGCGGCGAACACCGGCCAGAACATCACCTTCTCCCGGCAGTTGCTGGCGGAGGCGGGCGTGGAGGTGGCGTCGTTGCTGCTGATTTCCAAGCCGTACATGGAACGCCGCTCGTACGCGACCTGCCGCAAGTTGTGGCCCGAGGCCGAAGTCGTATGCGCTTCCGAGCCTTTGGAGTTGGATGACTACATCAAGTCCATCGCCGACGAGAAGCTCGTCGTCGACATGCTGGTCGGAGACCTGCAACGGCTGATCGAGTACCCGAAGCTCGGCTTCGCTGTCGAGCAGGACGTACCGGGGGATGTGCATGACGCTTACGAGCGACTTCTGCGTGCCGGGTTCGACAGTCGGCTCATCAGTAGCTGACACACCCCGATTCGGGGCGAGTGGCGGGGTGTGCGCGATCCATCAGCCGAACCTGTTTCCCCGGCTGTCCACGCTGGCCAAGCTGTTCGCCGCCGACCGGTGGATCGTCCTTGACGACGTTCAGTTCGCGCGCCGGGACTACCAGCACCGCACCCGGCTCGCAGCCCTCGACGACTCTAGCAAGCAGCAGTGGCTCACGCTCCCCACACACCTGCCCAACAGACGCCCGACGCTCATCAACCAGGCGCTGCTCGTCGAGCCGCGCCGGTCCCGCCGAACAGTCAGTCTGCTCATTCGCCAGTACTACGGCCGCAGTTGCTACTGGCCTGCGGTGCGCGAGGCCTTGGACGTAGTCCTTGATCGGTTCGCAAACACGGACCATGTGGCAGACGTCGCGAAGACATCGACCCTCGCCCTGCTCATCGTTCTCGGCTGGAACGGTGAAGTACTGGAAAGCAGCGCCATTCCGACCCGCCAAGGCCGGTCTGAGCGACTGGCCGACCTAGCCGCGGTCACAGGCAACACCTACTACCTGTGTGGCACCGGCGGTCTGCGCTACCTCGACCACCAGCCGTTCGCCGCCCATGGCATCACCGTTCTACCCTTCCACACGCCTCTGGATGTAGGCGACCGGTTCTGGCCATGGGCCCGGCGGGTCAGCAGCCTTTGGGCGTTGAGCGAGATCGGCCCGATCGAACTCGCGACCAGGTTGGCTGTGCAACGAGAAGGCCATCTCCGTGGAATCCCCGCTCTGGGCGGCCGGTAGTTGCCGGTCGACTCCTTCACGCCCCCTCCGGGGACATGAAGAAAGGCGAGGCCCGAAGACCCCGCCCATCACCCACGAACCCTCAACTCACGGCCACACCAAGCAGTACGGCTGATGCCCCGCCTCATGCAACCGGTGGCTGAAGTCCTGCCACTCGTGCAGCAGTTGGTACACGTTGAACGCGTCCCGAGGCCCACCCCGGTCCGGCACCGTCGACCAGATGAACGCCGCCGCGCCGACCGCCTCCTCGCCGATTCCCCGGAGGGGGTCGACGACCGTCATCGGGAGTTTGACGACGGCGTAGTCGGGGTGCAGGACCACCAGTTCCAGCGGGGGCACCTTGTTCAGCGGGACGCCCTCGATGCCGGTGAGGACCATCGCGGCCATCGTCTCCGGCTTGATCTTGGTGAACATGCCGTTCATCCCGAGCTCGTCGCCGCCGAGTTCCTCGGGGCGCATCGAGATCGGGACGCGGGCCGCGGTCGCGCCGTCCGGCGCGCCGAAGTATTTGTACGTCACCCCCACCCGACCACCATTCCTGCTCCCCGCCCGCAACTGATCGATCCGACGTTCGATACGTCGTTCGTTCCGATCCGACTCACCTGAACCCGAACCCGAACCCGAACCAGAACCCAAACGTGAGGTGGGACCCAGACCCGAGCCCGAACCCGAACTCAAACCCGAGCCTGGACCAGAAACTGAGCCTGAGCCTAGCCCCGAGCTCGGACCAGGAATCGAACCCGAGCCCGCGGCGGCTCCTGGACCAGAACCCAACCCAGGGCCCGAAGCTGATCCCGGGCCGGCGCCCATTCCCGAACCCGAGCCGGAACCCGTCCCCGGACCAGAACCCATCCCCGAGCCAGGACCCGACCCCGAGGACCCCGACCCCGAACCCATACCGGACCCGGGACACCCCTGCCGCGCCTCAGCCGCTTCCTCCGCGTCGCGCCGGTGCTTCCCCCGTTGGGCACGCCGA
>NZ_JAENRY010000261.1 GCF_016612545.1 Streptomyces sp. MBT65
TCGTGCAGCAGCACCAGCCGGCCGTCGGCCAGGTCCTGGTCGCCGTCGACGACCGCGGCCTCCAGCGCGTACGCGTAGGGGGCGAGCCGCTGGGGCGCCGGCGTCGGATCGATCTCGATCTGCGGCCGCAGCCGACTGTTCTTCAGAGCCTGGACCGCGGCCTGGAAAGCCGGCGGCGCCGCCCCGCCCCCATCCCCCTCCTTGGAGTCGTCCATTCCGTCAGTGCCGTCCGACAATCGTCCCTGAGCCGCAGCCATGCGGGAAGATTAAGGGGAACGGAGGCATCGTGCGGGACTAGACACCCGCTCTTGCGCTCAGCACACCGTGTAATCGCCTTCTGGCGTCGTGCGAGACTTGCCCCGTGAGTGCCAACCAGAGCCCTACGGGCCAGCAGCCGTCCGCCACTTACGACTCCGCCTTCATGAAGGCGGCCAGGCGTGAGCCCGTGCCGCACACACCCGTGTGGTTCATGCGGCAGGCCGGGCGCTCGCTGCCGGAGTACCACAAGGCGCGCGAGGGCATCGGGATGCTCGACTCCTGCACGCGGCCCGAGCTGGTCGCCGAGATCACCCTCCAGCCGGTGCGCAGGCACAAGGTGGACGCGGCGGTCTACTTCAGCGACATCGTCGTCCCGCTCAAGGCCATCGGCATCGACCTCGACATCAAGCCCGGCGTCGGCCCGGTCGTCGAGAACCCGATCCGCACCCGCGCCGACCTCGCCCAGCTCCGCGACCTCACCCCCGAGGACGTCTCCTACGTCACGGAGGCCATCGGCCTGCTGACCGCCGAGCTCGGCTCCACCCCCCTCATCGGCTTCGCCGGCGCCCCGTTCACCCTCGCGAGCTACCTCGTCGAGGGCGGCCCGTCCCGCACGTACGAGAACGCCAAGGCGATCATGTACGGCGACCCCGAGCTCTGGCACGACCTCCTCGACCGCCTCGCCGACATCACGGCCGCCTTCCTCAAGGTCCAGATCGAGGCGGGCGCCAGCGCCGTCCAGGTCTTCGACTCCTGGGCCGGCGCCCTCGCCCCGGACGACTACCGCCGCTCGGCGCTGCCCGCCTCCGCCAAGGTCTTCAGGGCCGTCGAGGGCTACGGCGTCCCGCGCATCCACTTCGGCGTCGGCACCGGCGAGCTGCTCGGTCTGATGGGCGAGGCCGGCGCGGACGTCGTGGGCGTCGACTGGCGGGTCCCGCTGGATGAGGCCGCCCGCCGTGTCGGCCCCGGCAAGGCGCTCCAGGGCAACCTCGACCCGACCGTCCTGTTCGCCCCGACGGAGGCCGTCGAGGCGAAGACCCGCGAGGTCCTCGACACGGCGAAGGGCCTGGAGGGCCACATCTTCAACCTCGGCCACGGCGTCATGCCGTCCACCGACCCGGACGCGCTGACCCGGCTCGTGGAGTACGTCCACACCGAGACGGCCGTCTAGAAGGCGTTCACCACGTGTGCCGGGGCCGTGCCCGTCTGCCGAACAGCAGGCCGCGCGGTTCCGGCGGCGGGGGCGTGCCCGCCTTGAGCGGCCAGGCCAGCAGCATGCCCGCCAGGAAGCCGACGACATGCGCCGCGTACGCCACGGTGCCGGCGCCGGAGACGCCCTCGCCGGCCGAGTAGAACGCCTGGAGCACGAACCAGAAGCCCAGCACCAGCCAGGCCGGCAGGCGCAGCGGCAGGAAGAACAGGAAAGGCACCAGGACCCACACCCTGGCCTTCGCGTACAGCACCAGATACGCGCCCAGGACACCGGCGATCGCTCCGGAGGCACCGATCAGCGGGTCGGCCGAGTCGGCGTTGAGCAGCGCGAAGCCGTAGCCCGCCGCGTAACCGCACACTACGTAGAAGAGCGTGTAGCGGATGTGGCCCATACGGTCCTCGACGTTGTTGCCGAAGATCATCAGGAACAGCATGTTGCCCAGCAGATGGATCCAACTGCCGTGCAGGAACATCGCGGTGAAGACGCTCAGGGGCGCCGACTTGTCGTAGCTCGGCGGGCCGGCCGCGCAGCTCGCGCCGCCGGGGCCCGCCTGGACCGCGCCGGTCGGGACGAGCTGGGGCATCTGATGGTGGATCAACTCCCGCGGCACCGCCGCGTAGTGGTCCAGGAACGCCTGCAGATGGCACAGCTGCGAGAGGTCGCTGCCGCCCGCCACGGAACCCGCCATTCCGGGTGTGGACAGGAAGACGAGCACGTTCGCGGCGATGAGCGCATACGTCACCCAAGGGGTGCGGCGCACCGGGTTCACGTCATGGACGGGGATGACCACAAGGGATTAGTGCCCCCGATCCGCGCGGCGAACCGGTGAACACCGCCGTCCGCCTGTGCGTATGACTCCTCAACCGCTCGCGGTGCGGGGAAGGCGTGTCGCGGGGACGACGTGAGGAACAGGCGATGAACGACCGGATTTCCCCTCAGATGACCGCCACGCCCGACGGCGAGGCCGAGATCTCCCTGGTGGTGCGCCTCCCCTGGGAGGACGTCGCCAGGCTCGGCCAGGAAGCGGGACGCCTGGCCGCGCAGATGCAGCGGCCGGTGACCCTGGACGAGGCGGTGAGCAACCGGCTGCGCTCCAACGCGCTGGGCGCCCACGCGAAGCCCGCGGCGGCGCAGCCCGCCGCGATGATGCCGCCGACCAGCGCGTCGGTCTCCTCGCTGCCCGCCAGGCCGCCGGCCGAGCAGGCACGGCAGGCCATCGACCGCATCAACGGCACGGCGTAGGAACGTTCGACAAGGGCCGACCAAGAAGGTTCACCAAGGGCCGGACGGGATCGTTCAACGAAGTCCGGCCTGGACCTTGGCGGCCGCCTTTCGGGCCGCCACCAGGACCGGGTCCCACACCGGGGAGAACGGCGGGGCGTACCCCAGGTCCAACGCCGTCATCTGTTCCACCGTCATACGGGCCGTGAGGGCGACCGCCGCGATGTCGACACGCTTGGCGGCGCCCTCCCGGCCGACGATCTGCACGCCCAGGAGACGGCCGGTACGGCGTTCGGCGAGCATCTTCACCGTCATCGGGGAGGCCGCGGGGTAGTAGCCCGCGCGGCTGGTCGACTCGATGGTGACCGCCTCGAACCGCAGCCCCGCGCGGTGGGCGTCCTTCTCCCGCAGCCCGGTACGGGCGATCTCCAGATCGCACACCTTGCTCACGGCCGTACCGACCACCCCCGGGAAGGTCGCGTAACCGCCGCCCACGTTCGTGCCGATGACCTGCCCGTGCTTGTTGGCATGCGTCCCCAGGGCGATGTGCCGCTCCTGCCCGGAGACCAGGTCGAGCACCTCGACGCAGTCGCCCCCGGCCCAGATGTTCTCGTGCCCGCGCACCCGCATCGCCATGTCGGTGAGCAGCCCGCCGTGCTGCCCTAGCGGCAACCCGGCCGCCTGCGCGAGGGTCGTCTCCGGCCGCACCCCGATCCCCAGCACCACCACATCCGCCGGAAACTCCGCGTCCTCCGTGACCACCGCCCGCACCCGCCCGTCGTCCCCGGTGCGCAGCTCGGTGACACGGGCGTCGTTGACCATGGTGATGCCCAGGCCCTCCATCGCCTTGTGCACCAGCCGCCCCATGTCCGGGTCGAGCGTCGACATCGGCTCCTTGCCCCGGTTGACGACGGTGACGTCATACCCGCGGTTGACGAACGCCTCCGCCATCTCCACCCCGATGTACCCGGCCCCGACCACCACGGCACGACGCCCACGCGTGCGTGCCAGCGAGTCGAGCAACGCCTGCCCGTCGTCGAGCGTCTGCACCCCGTGCACTCCGGGGGCATCGACACCGGGCATCTCGGGGCGGATCGGCCGGGCCCCCGTCCCGATCACGAGCTTGTCGTACGACGTCCAGGACTCGGCCCCGGAATCGACGTCCCGCGCGCGTACCCGCCCGCCCGCGACGTCCAGCTCCACCACCTCGGTACGCATCCGCAGGTCGATGTCACGCGCCCGGTGCTCCTCCGGGGTACGGGCGATCAGTTCCTCCGGAGCGGACACGTCACCGCCCACCCAGTAGGGGATCCCGCACGCCGAGTACGAGGTGAAGTGCCCCCGCTCGAAGGCCACGATCTCCAGCTCGTCCGGCCCCTTGAGGCGACGTGCCTGCGACGCCGCGGACATGCCCGCGGCGTCACCGCCGATGACGACCAGTCGTTCCCGGGTACCCCTCGCACGGCTCATGTCCATGCGAACACGCTACGGCGACCGATGATTTCAGTCCTGCCCGCCCTGTTCCTCCTCGCGCACCGGCGGGGCGGCCGGCAGCGGACCCACCGCGGTGGCCACGGGGACCGTAGCCGCCCGACGCGGCCGTACGAGCCGCAGCCACACGACGACCAGCAGCGCCGCCACCGCCGCGAACGGAAGCACCGCGCCCAGCGCCAGGGCGATCCAGCGCAGCATCGTCACGAAGACGTGCCAGCCGCCCGCCACCGCGTCCACGAAGCCCGGGGAGTCGTCCTTGGCGGCGGCCTTCGCTGCCGGGTTCTGCGACAGGGACAGCGTGATGGTGGCCAGGCTCGTGCGGTCCTTCAGGGAGGCCTGTTGGGCGAGCAGCGCCTCCAGGTCGGACTCCCGGGTGCTCAACTCGCCCTCCAACTGCACCACGTCGCTGAGCTTGGTGGCCCGGTCCATCAGCTCACGCACGCGTGCCACGCTGGCCCGCTGCGAGGTGATCCGGCTCTCCACGTCCACGACCTGGTCGGTGACGTCCTGCGCCTTCGCGCTGCGGTCCAGCAGCTTGCCCGCGCCCTCCAGGTCGGCGAGGACCTCGTCGTACTTGTCGGTGGGCACCCGCAGGACGACCCGGGTCCGCTCATGGCCCTGCCCGTCACGGGTGGTCGTCTCGTTGCCGACGAACCCGCCCGCGTTCTCGGTCGACGCGCGGGCCTCGTCCAGCGCCTTCGGCACGTCCTTGACCCGCACGGACAGCGAGGCCGTACGGATGATGCTGCTCGCGGTGAGCTTGGGCACGGCCTTGGTGTCCCTGGCGTTGCCGCTGCCCGCCGCGCCCTCCTGCCGGGCGGTGTCCGGAGCGGCGGCCTTGTCCTGGGCGCCTCCGCCGGCATCGCTGGCGGTGGACGAGTCCGCGCCGCCGCTGCACCCGCTCAGCGCGAGGGCCGAGGCGAGCAGGAGCCCGGCCAGGACCTGAACGGGCCGTGTGGAGTGTGATGTACGCATGGATCGGTACCCCCGAGGGTCGTCGTGACGACTGACGCTCCTTCGACGCCCGGACCGGGCGGGACGTTGGCCGGAAACGGTCCCGATGCGGTCACGGTCGGGACTCGCGTGGGACACCGGGCCGGGGTCGGACTGTCAGTGGGGTCTGAGAGGCTGGGGACATGCGCGAAGTGGAGACTCGGACGGGCACAGGGCATGTCGTCGTCATCGGCGCCGGGATCGGAGGGCTGGCCGCCGCACACCGGCTGCTGGACAGAGGCGTGCGCGTGACGGTCGTCGAGGCGTCGGACCGGGTCGGCGGCAAGCTGCTGCCCGGCGAGATCGCCGGCGCCCGCGTGGACCTCGGCGCCGAGTCGATGCTGGCCCGCCGCCCCGAGGCCGTCGCCCTGGCCCGCGAGGTGGGTCTCACCGACCGCCTCCGGGCGCCCGCCACCGCCACCGCGTCGATCTGGACCCGGGGTGCCCTGCGCCCCATGCCCAAGGGCCATGTCATGGGTGTCCCCGGCACCGCCTCCGCCCTGACCGGAGTCCTCTCGGACGAGGGCCTGCACCGCATCGAGCGCGACGCGGACCTGCCCCGCACGGAGGTCGGCGACGACGTGGCGGTCGGGGAGTACGTGGCGGCACGCCTGGGCCGCGAGGTCGTCGACCGCCTCGTCGAACCCCTCCTGGGCGGGGTCTACGCGGGCGACGCGTACCGCATCTCGATGCGCTCCGCCGTCCCGCAGCTCTTCCAGGCGGCGCGGACCCACGACTCCCTCACCGAGGCCGTCCGGGACATCCAGGAGCGCGCCGCCGCCGCACAGCAGACCGGCCCGGTCTTCATGGGCGTCCAGGGCGGAGTGGGCCAACTCCCGCTCGCCGTCGCGGAGTCGGTGCGCGCGCGGGGCGCCGAGATCCTCACCGGGACACCGGTGACGGAGCTGCGCCGCAGCGGAGCGGAGGGCTGGCGGATCGTCGCCGGCGACCGCGTCCTGGACGCCGACGGCGTGATCGTCGCCGTACCCGCCCCCGTGGCCGCCGAGCTGTTGCGCGACGAAGTGCCGGGCGCCGCCGCCGAGTTGGGCGCCGTCGAGTACGCGTCGATGGCCCTGATCACCCTCGCCTACCGCCGCGCGGACGTCGAACTCCCCGAAGGCAGCGGCTTCTTGGTGCCGCCGGTCGACGGCCGCACCATCAAGGCATCCACCTTCGCCTCCCAGAAGTGGGGCTGGATCGCCGACGAGAACCCGGATGTGCTGGTCCTGCGCACCTCGGTGGGCCGCTACGGCGAGACGGCGATCCTGGAGCGCGAGGACACCGACCTGGTCGACGTCTCGCGCCACGACCTGCGCGAGGCCACCGGACTGGAGGCCGCACCCCTGGAGACCCGCGTCACCCGCTGGACCGACGGTCTGCCCCAGTACCCGGTCGGCCACCACGCGCGCGTGGCCCGCATCCGCGAGCACGTGGGCAAGCTGCCCGGCCTCGCCGTGTGCGGCGCGGCCTACGACGGGGTCGGCATCCCGGCGACCATCGCGAGCGCCTACGCGGCCGTCGAGCGGCTGACCGGTGACCCGGGTGCCGAGCGCGTCCGGCGGAGCGGGAGAATAGCCCCATGAGCGACGACGCCCCCACCACCGAGTCCGGCCGTGTCCCGAACAAGGGCAAGCTGGCCAAGGACCTCAACGAGGCCATCCGCTACACGCTGTGGTCCGTCTTCAAGCTGAAGGACGTTCTGCCCGAGGACCGTGCCGGATACGCCGACGAGGTCCAGGAGCTGTTCGACCAGCTCGCCGCGAAGGACGTCACGGTCCGCGGCACGTACGACGTGTCGGGCCTGCGTGCCGACGCCGACCTCATGATCTGGTGGCACGCCGAGACCGCCGACCAGCTCCAGGAGGCGTACAACCTCTTCCGCCGCACGAAGCTCGGCCGCGCCCTGGAGCCGGTCTGGTCGAACATGGCGCTGCACCGCCCCGCCGAGTTCAACCGCTCGCACATCCCGGCCTTCCTGGCCGACGAGACCCCGCGCAACTACATCAGCGTGTACCCGTTCGTGCGCTCCTACGACTGGTACCTGCTCCCCGACGAGGACCGCCGCCGCATGCTCGCCGACCACGGCAAGATGGCCCGCGGCTACCCGGACGTCCGCGCCAACACGGTCGCGTCCTTCTCCCTCGGCGACTACGAATGGCTCCTGGCCTTCGAGGCCGACGAGCTGTACCGCATCGTCGACCTCATGCGCCACCTCCGAGCCTCCGAGGCCCGCATGCACGTCCGCGAGGAGGTCCCCTTCTACACCGGCCGCCGCAAGGACATCGGCGACCTGGTAGCGGGCCTGGCGTAGTTTTCCAGGCGCTCGGGGCTGTGTCGGTATGCGGCTTCGCCGCGTGTGCGCGACCAGCCCCCACCGGCCCGCAGCCTAACTACGGCCCGGTCGCGCGGCCTTCGGCTCGGCATGCGGCGCGCATGCGGCGTGCCGCTCGGGCAACCGCCCCTCCAACAAGTACGCGTCCAAGTACCCGTTCACGCACTTGTTGGACCCACCCGCGATTCCATGCGTCCCGGCATCCCGCTCGGTCACCAACACCGAGTCGGACAGCCGCCGTTGCAACTCGAGCGCCCCGTCGTACGGCGTGGCCGCATCCCGCTCGGCGGCCATGATGAGCACCGGCGGGAGTTCACCCGGGCCGGTGCGCACATCGAGGGGCTGCTGACGCGGCGCGGGCCAGTACGCGCACGGCAGATTCATCCACACGTTGTCCCATGTCTCGAACGGCGCCACGCGCGCGAGCCGCGTGTTGTCCCGGTCCCAGACACTCCACTCGGTGGGCCAGGGCGCGTCGTTGCACTCGACGGCCGTGTACACCGCGTTGCCGTTCTCCGCCTCGACGGCCGCCCCCGGCGTTGCCCCCGCCTGCTGCACCAGCTGCTTGGGCTTGCCCTTCAGGTAGGCCGACAGCGCCGCCGCGGTGTGCGGCCAGTAGTCGTCGTAGTACCCGGCCGACAGGAACGCGCCCTGCAACTGCGCGGGCCCCACCTTGCCGCCGGCGGGCTTCTCCGCGAGCCGCGCCGAGGCCTTCTCGTAGCTGCGCAGCACCTTCTCCGCCGTGTCGCCGAGCCCGTACACGTCGTCGTGCCGGGCGATCCACGCACGGAAGTCCGCCCAACGGCCCTCGAACGCGGCCGACTGGTCGAGGTTGTTGCGGTACCAGATCTGCTCGGGGTCCGGGTTCACCGCAGAGTCGAACACCATCCGCCGTACGTGCGAGGGGAACAGCGTCGCGTACAGCGCCCCGAAGTAGGTTCCGTAGGACGCGCCCATGAACGTCAGCTTGTCCTCGCCGAGGGCGGCGCGTAGGACGTCGAGGTCACGGGCGTTGTTGAGGGAGGTGTAGAAGCGGAGCTTGCTGCCGGAGCGCTTGGCGCAGCCGCGCGCGTAGGCCTTGGCCTGCGCGACGCGCTCCTTCTTGTACGACTCCGAGGGGTGGGTCGGCGACTGCGAGGGCCCCTTGAAGAAGTGCTTGGGGTCGACGCAGGACAGCGGAGCCGACTTGTCGACCCCGCGCGGGGCGTAGCCGACGAGGTCGTAGGCCGAGGCGAGGCGCTTCCACTCGGGGAGCATGCCGATCAGCGGGAAGTAGAGGCCGGAGGCGCCGGGGCCGCCCGGGTTGTAGACCAGGGAGCCCTGGCGGGGGACTCTGCGCTTGCTGTTGTGCGGGTCCTTGTGGGTGGCGCGGGCGCGGCCGACGGTCAGTTTGATCTGTTTGCCGTCGGGGTGCGCGTAGTCGAGCGGGACGGAGACCGTGCCGCACTCCATGGTGCCGGGCATGTCCTCCGCGTCGGGGCACTTCCCGAAGTCGATGCCCTTCGCCCGGGCGTGCGCGGCGGCCACCGCGGTGCCGGCCGACTCGACGGCGCCCGGGGCACCGGTGGCCGGGGCGGCGGCGAGGGTGGTCAGGAGCAAGGACCCGGCGGCCGAGTACAGGGCGGCGGCTCGCATGGTGGCGGTATCCCTTCGGAGCACGGCAGCAACAGAAGGGATGTTTCGTTCGCTTGTTGACGAAGGCAAGCACCATCGGGCGGTGTCGGCCCCAATGACCCCTGTGCGCCCCCTGGGAGCGCCTTCACGCTGAGGTCGGCGAAGTCAGCGACGCCACTCGGCGAACTGCCCGCGGTACTGCTCGCGATGCGCGAAGGCCGCCCGCAGATCGGGCTCGCCGACCGCGCGGATGCCGCGTACGGCGACGGACGTCAGATACATCCGGTCGTCCCCGCCGCCCGCGTGCCGGGCCAGCGTGCCGAGCAGCCGCTGACCGGCCGGGGAGGCCCAGCGCGAATATGGGTGCACCTCCACCCGCGCGATGGCCAGACAGCTCAGCGTGAGGGCCAGCGGCAGCGCGAACCAGAGCGCGACCAGGCCGCGCGGCATCTCGGCGCCCGGCGTCAGCAGCGCGGTCGCGCCCAGCACCAGCACGA
Source organism: Streptomyces sp. MBT65 (assembly GCF_016612545.1). GTDB lineage: Bacteria > Actinomycetota > Actinomycetes > Streptomycetales > Streptomycetaceae > Streptomyces. Next base: position 9,623 of record NZ_JAENRY010000261.1, read on the forward strand.
CGAGCGCGGCGGCCCGCACCTGCCGCACCCCGGCCGCGACGGTCGTACTGCTGCCGTCCGGTACGGCGAGACCCGCGTCGACGAGCCGGTCCGCGACGTCGCGGACCGCGTCCGTGGCCGCCGCGGTGGCCCGCACCGGGCCGATCCTGGACTGCCCCTCGGGTCCGATCGCGCCGATCACCGACCGCTCGATGGCGTCCCGGCCGCGCGGGTCGACGACGGTCGCCCAGCCGGTGTGCGCGAGCAGCAGCCGGTGCTGCCGCGCCATGGAGACGAGCGTCAGATCGGCGACCCGCGCGGGACCGCCGGACAGGAACGCCGCCTCGTAGAGCGTCAGATCGTGTCCCGCGCCCGTGTCGTCCGCGTCGACGGCCGCCGCTCTGACGGCGGCCAGGCACAGCCGCGTGCCCGCGGTGCCGGCGACGGCCCAGGCCAGGAGCAGGAGAAGGACCCAGAACATGCCAAGTTTCTATGCCAAAGGCCCAGTGTGACGCCATGCCTTGTTCACAATCCGGACGGAGCGTTGTCGGTATGTGACGTTCCGATTGTCCGGAACCGAACCACGTCCTCGACGGACGGACGGCGGTTCTACGGCTGTGTCGACGCCGGTGGGCTGGAGGCGGCCGGCGGGAGGGCGTAGGTCGGGGAGACGGACGGGGCCAGCGGGACGACCTGACCGGGGTCGGCCACGGTGGAACTGCTGGGCACGGGTGTGCTCGACGCCGCCATGTCCCGGGCCAGCGCGGAGAAGTCGACGTACCCGGTGGCCTCCAGGACCTTGATGTGGTCCAGGACGGTCGTGTTCGCGTCGTCGGCGAGGGCGCGGACCAGGGAGTTCTGGGTGGTGGCGCGGACCTGTGCGACCACCGTGAACACCTTGCCGTGCGCGAGGCGCAGGATGTTGGCGAACTCGCGGTCGAAGTTCACGCCCTGCGCCGCGTTGAGGGTGGCCAGCCACTGCTGTTGCTGCGCGTTGGGCTGGTTCGGCAGCGGCAGCCCGAGCTTGGCGGCGACGTCGCGCACGCGCTCGTCCAGGAAGGTGTGCCCGTCGATGAGATGCTGCCCCGCCGTCCGTACGGCCGCGGTCGTGCCCTTCTCCTCGGCCTGCTGGCCGGCCGGCAGCTCCCACAGCCCGGCCAGCCGGACCCGGGTGACGAAGTCCCGGTCCAGGGCGGACAACGGCCCGTACTGGGTGGTCACCGTCTGGGCGCTGAGCACGTTGGCACCGCTCGTCCCGGACCGGTCGGCGTAGGACCAGACCGGGAACACCAGCGCGGCGAGCGTCGCGGTCAGGCCCATGACGATGACGCCGGTGCCACTGAAGATGCCTCGGCCCTTCACGGCGGGTCGCGGTCGCATGAGGTGCCTCCTGTCACGGCACCGCACAAGAGTGTGCTTCTCGTGCGCCTCTCGTGCGGAACCGCAATATTACTGTGGAGTCACTGTCACCTCCCAGGCCCCCTGGTCAGCGCGGCCGCACCCCCGTGGCCGCCCCCTCAACGGCGTTGCAGCACCCGCCGGGTGGCCCGGACGAGCCGGACCGCGGGCCGCTCCGACCGCGGGGCCGGCCCCGAGCGCTCCAGCCACCACTCCCGCAACTCCCGCCGCGCGGCACGGTCCTCGGGCCCGCCCGAGAGCAGCAACTGCCCGACGAAGTCCAACGCGTCACGCCGGTACCCGCCGCTCATCGGGTGCGTGTGCGCATACGCGAGAAAGGCCGACCGGTACGACTCCCCAAGAATCACCGGCAGCTCAGGAGCCACCTTCGCCACCACATCGGCCCGCTTCACCCCGAGCGCCCGCCCCTGCACCCCGACCCGCACCCGATCAAACCCATCGGGCACGGGAGTCCCGGCGACGAGCGCGGAAAGCAGAGCGGTCTGCGCGAGGGCGAGACGCTGACGGGCGGGGGCGGAGGTCGGG
>NZ_JAENRY010000262.1 GCF_016612545.1 Streptomyces sp. MBT65
ACACGTTACTTACCGCCCTCTCAGGACCGAACACTGCCATCGTGGCCGCCACCGCTCTGCGCGAACGGCCTTGGGACGCCTACGCGGCATCGCCCTTTCGGATCAACATGAGGCCATCCTGCCACGGGTGGGCGGCTGCTCGCGCAGTGTTACGGAGCAGGATCATCTTGCGGAGGAGTTCAAATCCGGCTCGGCCGTAGAGCTGGCGCTTGATCTTCTTGATGCGGTTAACGGCGCCCTCGATGCTGCCGGAGCTCCAGTCGAGAGTGAGCCCAGCTATCACGGCGTCAAGGTCCCGCAGAAGGTGGAGCGCGAAGCCGGTGAGGCCGGGGAGCTGGCTGTCGTCGACTGCGTCGATCCAGGTGGGGAGTGTGGAGCCGAGGCGGTCGGTGACTATCTCGCCGAAGGCGCGGACGTGTCCGGCGGCTGTGTCCAGTTCAGGGCAGCGTGCAAGGATTTCCTTCAGGCCGGCCCGGTCTTCCTCGGTCAGCGTGGTGGGATGTCGGGTGAGCCAGCCGGTCACCTGACGCACCGTCGGAGTTCGGGGTGGCGTGCCGGCGGGAGTCCCGCGGAGGGTGGCCATGTGGGCGCGGACCATCTGGTAGGTGACGGGCGCGTTGTCGGCGACCAGTTCGCTGTGGAGCTGGGTGACGCTGGTGCATCCCGCGGCGAAGCGTCGCTCCAGGTAGAGCTTGTAGGGGTCCAGTCTGCTGGGGCGGGGCCGGTTTTCGCGGATGGTGTCCTGCCAGTTCGCGGCGTTCGCGTATCTGAGCACGGTGTTGAGGCCCCAGCCCAGGTGCCGTGCAATCGCCCGGCGTGAGTGACCTTGAGCAAGAAGCTCGTGGACCTGGGCATGTGCTGCCTTCTTCCGCTCGGCCCGTCGGCCGACGGGCACCGAGTCGTCCTGCGGCAGACCGGAAGCCAGCCGGGTGGCCTCCGGCAGGAAGCCGCTGGGCGAAGGATTGCTCAGGCAGTCGCGATGGGCGGCGACGCAGGTCTCCACGGCGCGGCCGAGGCTCTGCCACAGATGGAACCGGTCAGCGACCTGCAGAGCATCAGGGGCACCGCGGCGGGCACCCTCGGCATAGGCGCCTGCCCGGTCCCGGCAGATGATCTCCACGCCGGGGTGACGGACAAGCCATGCGGCCAGCGGTCCGGCTTCACGCGTCGGGAGCACATCGACCACGCGATGGTCTTCGACGCTGGTCAAGACCGTGGAATACGTCTGGCCGCGACGGATCGCGAAGTCGTCCACGCCCAGCACACGCGGCGTGCTGAACGCGGGATCGGGCAATGCAATGACCCTGCGTAACAAGGTCATCCGGCCAGCTCCGAAGCCCATCTGGGCAGCCAGCCGGGCGCCGGCCCGCCCGGCCAGCGCGAGCCCCACCCGTTCCAGGGCACGGTTGAGCCGCGTGGTGAACCGTGCGTGCGGGGCGGCCAGCCGGGAGAACGGCTCGGCGAACGTCCGGCGCGGGCAGTCCGCCGCTCCGCAGATGAAGCGCCGGACCGTCAGCCGGATCACGAAGCCCTGCTCAGCGAGTGGAAGGTCCCTCAGCCTGCGCTGGTATCGGTCGTGGACCCGTCCCGAGAACCGGCCACAGTCCGGACACGCAGCCCCGGCCGCGCGGCCTGTCGCCACCACCTCGACCATGCCGAACGCGGCCGTAACCACCTCGACATCCACATCATCGATCCCCTCGAACACCAGCGAGCCCCAGAACGGCGCATCGGTCTGCATGACCAGCACCATCACCGTCCGCAACCGACCGCAGCAGCGGTCGGCGGACACCTCAGGGAGCGTCAATTTCGTCCGTGGGATGACAAGGCGTACGCCGTCTCACACGAACCCGTCTCCTCGCAATCGAACGTCGAGGTAACGCTCCGCGACGACTCCCCAAGATCTGTGCCAGAACCGGGTTTCGGCGTCGAAACGCTGGCCGACATCACCTAGGGCGGCGCCTGGCACATCGGCGTTCTTGCCGCCCCCGGCATCCCCGAGATGCTCCTGGCCGGCCGCGAACGCGAATTCCTGGGACAGTTCGCATTCCCCGCCTTGAGCGCGACCCCCGGAGCGATCACCGACGCCGACATCGAGGAGTTCGCCCGCACTTACGCGCGCCCCGACGGCTGGCGCGGAGCGATCGGCCTCTACCAGTCGATGCTGCGCGAGGGCCCCGAAATCAAGGCTCTCGCCGGCACACACGGTCTGACCGTGCCCGTACTCGCGGTCGGCGCGGGCCACGGCTCCTTCACGGCCAGCACCATGTCCCAGGCCGCGGCAGCCGACGTGAACTCGATATCGCTTGACGGCGTGGGCCACTACGCCGCGATGGAGGCCCCGACGAACTGGCGAAGGCCGTTCTCACATTCGTCACAGACGTCGATGCCGTCTGACGTCGGCATGGTCGGAGCCGTCGCCGTGGCTGTTCCCGTCGCTGACGCGCCGCCGACACGCGTGGTGCCGACCTGGCGGCAGGACGTCCCGGCCGCGACGCGTGACGCGTTCGTGCGTAGGGCCGAGAGCGTGTCGGCCGGGATGCGGTCCTCTCAGCCGAAGACGTCCAGCAGGGTGACGTCCACGTTCGACCGGCGCGACGACCTCAGGGCCCCAGATCGGCCAGCAGGACGTCCAGGACCGTTTCTTCCTCGATGCGCACGCCGAGTTCGGCCAGCGCCGCGGCCAGGTCGGGATCCCATGCCGCGGTGGCCGGTGGTCCGGTCAGGAGCGGGGCCAGAGGTGTGGCGGCGGCCGCGGTGCGGTAGTCGGCGGCCGTGTAGTGCCAGGGCTGCCAGGGGACGCGGCGCAGCAGCGCGTCGGCGATCCGCAGGCCGCCCCAGTCGAAGTCGCCGTGGTAGCGGAGCGTGGATCCGTGGGAGTGGAGGTGGCGCAGCAGGGTGAGGGCGGCGGCCGAGGGCTGGCCCTGGAGACAGACAAGGGGCGGGCAGGCGGGGCCGTGTGTCTCTGCCGCGGTGGCCAGGACGGTCGGGTTCTCACACACGTAGACGATCCCGGGCGCCGTCCTCGGCGGGTCGTGGGTGAGTTGGCGAAGCGTCAGGACGGCCGGTTCGCCCGCGTCGGTCATCCAGTCGAGAGCGGGGGTGCCGCGCAGGCCCAGGGTGAGGACTGTGGAGGAGAGGGCATCTCTCAGCAGGCCGGCCGAGGCCCAGGCCTCGCGGCGCCATTCCGCTCCGTTCCCGTCGGGGAAGCCCGTCAGGGCACGGATGCCGGACAGGACGATCGTGGCGAGCGGAGTTCCGTCGTCGAGGGCGTGAGCGTTGCCGAGAGCGGTGGCGGCGAAGGCGGGCAGGGACACTGCCGGTTGGGCGGGCAGTGGCCGCAGGGCCGTCGTGGCGTAGGCGAGCAGGACCTTCGCCGCGTGCGGGGTGCGGGCGAGGCGGCGAACGAGACCGTCCGTGCGCAACTTGTGGGCCCACTCGGCCAGTTCGGGCCGCAGCACGGCCAGCGGGGCGTACGCCTCCTGCCAGGCGTTCGTCTCCTGTTCGCGTACGTCGGCGAGCCGGGCGACGGCGCCGGTGAGGGTGGTGACGGCTGCGGCGAGGCCGTCGGGGCTGATGCCGGAGCGGCGCAGCACGGTGTCCACCGCGTCGAGGCGCACGGTCAGTGAACGTCCGGCGCGTGGGGTGCGGCCCAACAGGCGTTCGGCGGCGTCGCGTTCGGCGCTGGTGGGGGTGGTCAGGGTGAGCGGGCCGGTGATGGGTTCGTCCCGCTCCATGCGGCGCCGGACGCGCTCGACCAGCCAGGCCAGGCCGGGGTCGCCGAGCAGTCTGCCGAGGCGGTCGAGGTCGATGTGCGGGCCTGATCGGTCGGGGGAGCCTGGTTGCCCGGGCCCGTTCATGCCCACAGCCGGTCGTGGCCTGGGGCGGTGTCGTCGGTGGGTACGGGTGCCCCCGCGTCGAACTCGGCGGCCGGGGGAGCCGTCTGGGCGGGGAGGGTCGTCAGGCGGTGGTCCGGTTCATCACCCCGTAGGCGATCGGTTCCGTCCCATTCCCAGCGCGTCACCAGGACCGCGGCGATCTCGTCGACGCGGGAGAGCTGGGCGATGGCGATGCCGGGGACCTGGGGATAACACGCCCACTCGCGTTCGCTGGTCATCACCACGTCCAGGTCGAAGGCGTGCAGCAGGCCCAGGCACTTGGCCCGCGAGTCGTCGTCCACGCCGGCGAACGCCTCGTCGAGGGTGACCAGGCGCGGTGCGTCGGGGGCGGCAGTGGCGTAGTGCGAGGAGGCGGCGGCGAACAGCGGTACGGACACGGCCAGGACGCGTTCGCCGCCGGAGGCGGGGCCGGTGGCCGGAACCCAGGCGCCGTTCTGGTGGCGCTCGATGCCGAACTCGTGCCAGGACCGGTAGTCCAGCGCCGCGGTGAGCACTTCGAGCCAGCTGCCCGCCGCGTCGTCGGACTGCCGACGGGCGATCTCCGCCTGGAGGAACTCTCCGACCGCCGCCCGGTCCTCGGGTGCCCAGGCGTCCGCGGACTGGCGCAGGCGCTCCCGTGCCTGGGCCAGCCCGGTCGGCGCCTTGCGCGAGGAGCGCCACACCAGACGCAGCTTCATGCCGGTGGACGTGGGCCGCTCCAGCAGCTCGGCGTTCATGGCCCGCACCTGCCGCTCGGCGGCGGCGATCAGCTCCTGGAGGGTGCCCGCGACCTCGGTGAGCAGGTGGGTTTCGAGGATCTCGCGTTCGTGCGCGGACAGGATGTGCGCCAGCTCGGTCACCTCGACGGAGAGGGCCGCGGCCAGGTCGGGCACGGTGCGCCGGCGGCCCTGGTAGACGATGTCGACGACCATGCCGTCCTCGACCATGCGGGCGGTGGCGGTGTGGCCGCCGCGGGAGAGGGCGTCCTGGAGTTTCTTGTACTCCTCGCTGAGCCGTTTCTGGACGCGTTCCCAGGCGCCGTCGGAGTCGTCGGTGCCGGACGGGCCCGACAGCTGCGCCTCGATGGCGCGGGCGAGTGCGACGGCGGGGGTGGCCGCCCACGGTCCGCCGTCCAGTGGGGGCAGGGCCGCCTCGGGCAGGGCCACGGCCAGCAGGCCGGTGGCCGCGAACCGCTGGAGCGCGGCGATCGCCTCGGCGCGGGATGCGGCGGCCTCGTCCACGTCTTTTTCCAGCTGTTCGATACGGCCCTCCGCATGGCCGACGCGCCGGCCGGCAGCGGTGTGCTCCTCGCGGGAGCGGCGCTGGTCGCGTTCGCAGGCGACTAGGGCCTCGGCGGTGGTGGCGAGGCGCTGTTCCAGCTCCGCGACGGCGGCACCGACCGTAGAGCGCAAGGTGGTGTGCCGTTCGTCGGCGGCGGCCGCCAGATGGGCCGCCTCCTCGGCCCGCAGAGCCAGTTCCGCAACCCGCGCGCCCGCAGCATCGGCTTCCGTGCGCTCGTCGGTCATCGCGCGTGCGGCATCTGCCCGTTCACGCAGGGCGGGCCACAGAGCGGCCAGGACGGCGGCGTGGTCGGCCAGCGCCTGGCGGACGACAAGCAGCTGCGGACGGTCGGCGGGCAGGTTCACGGCCGCTGCCGTGTCGGCGAGTTCGGTGACGGCCTCGGCTTCCTGCCCGGCCGCCGCGGCCAGGTCGGCCGAGCGTTCGTCCTGGCGGGCGCGGGCTCGGTGGGCGGCGTCCGCGGAGGCCGCGGCCAGGGCGTGTGCGTGGCGCAGGGCTGCGTCGTCGGGAACGGCGGCCAGTTCGGCATCCAGCGTGCGGCGGCGTTGGGCCACTGTTGCCCGCTGGGCCTCAAGCTCGTTCAACTGGCCTGCCAGAGCGTCCAGTTCGCCGCGCAGAGCGGCGATCCGGGCCCGGCGCGCCTCTTCGCGGGCGCCCTCGCCCACGTATACGGCGGCCTGCTTCGACCAGCTGCCGGTCAGTGCTCCGACGCGGAAACGGCCGTCCGTCGCCACCCATGTGTCGCCGCCGGAGCCGAGCCCCACGGCGGCCAGCAGGCGCGCCACCGGCTGCTCGCCCACCGCCGCGGCGCCTGGATCGCCGTGGTCGACTGCCGGGCGCATCACGTCGCCGAGCACCGGACCGGTGAGCGGGGAGCCCGGTGACAGGAGGACGTCGTGCAGGTCCGCATGGAGGACGGTGCCGTCCGGGCACACCCAGGCGTCCAGCATCCCGGAGGCCTCCAACGCCGCCTCCAGACCCGCACGTTCACCGGCGGCGACGTGATCGTGGAAGTCGACCAACCGCCACAGGGGCGCTCCGGGCGCCTGCTCACGCACGCCGGGAGCACGCGTGTGCGGTGCCGTGGGACCGCGCTGACCGCCGGCCTCCAGGTCGGCCAGCTCCCGCTCGCCCTTGGAGCGCCGGGTGGCCAGCTCCGTCAGCCGTTGACCGAGAGCCGCCGCCCGGTCGGCCAGGTTGGCGGCCCGCGCACGGTGGGCGTCGGCGGCATGCACCCGCGTGGGAGAGGGACCCCGCAGATGCGTGACCCAGTCCTGCAGACCGTCCAGCAGGCCCACGGGGTCCTGCGGGGTCAACTCCTCGCACACGTCGAGGTGTTCGCGTACGGCGGCGACCAGTTCCCGGCCCGCCCGGACTGCGGCGGCCTCCGCCTGGGCCTGCCGCTCGGCGGTGTGGCCGGCCTCCGTCTGGGCTTCGTCCAGCCGCCGGGCGGCGGCGCGCCGTTCGTCGGCGGCCTCCTCGGCGCGGGACGCCATCTCCTCCACGTGGTCGACCGTGCGTCGCCTGCGCGCCACCGACTCCTCGGCCGCCCGCCGCAGTTCGGCCTCCGGCGCGCCCTCGATGCGCAGGCCACCATCGAGGCGGGCGGCCGTGGCCGCCTCCCGCTCGCGCGCGAGCGTGTCCGCGACCTGCTCCTCGGCCGCCGTGAACCGTCTGCCGGCGCTCTCCATGCGGCCCAGGGCGCGGGTATGCGCCTGGGCGGCCTGCTCCCGGTCCGCCTCGGTGCGGGAAAGCTCCCCGGCGGTGCGGCGCGCGTCCGCCGCCGCCTGCTCCAACTCCCGGGCGCTGCGCATCTCGGGGCCCGCCCGCAGCGCGGCCTCCTGCGCCGTCAGCCGTGCGGCACTCTCCTCCAGCTGCGCGAGCCGCACAGCGATCCGCTCCCTGTCCGCCTCCGCCTGCGACCGCTCGGTCTGGGCCTGGGCGAGGTCGCGGTTCAGCTGTTCGTAGCGGGCGTGTTCGTGGCGGGGGAGCCGCGCGCGGCGGCGGGTGGCGACGCGGGCGTAACGGCGGTAGTGATCCAGGAAGGCGGAGGCGGCACGCTCGGCCTCGGTGGCCGCCCGCAACTCCTCCTTCTCCTCGTCCAAGGACCGGAACGCCTCGGCCACATCGGCGATCACCGCCTGGTCCATCGGCGGCAGCGCCTCGGTCAGCGCACGCGAGAGAGCCGTTTCGTTGGGCCGCTTCGACAGCTGCGGCTGGCGCAGCTGGACGAGCAGGTCCACCAGGGCCGCATACCGCCGCTCACCCAGACCGAACAGCGCCTCGTCCACTGCCCTGCGGTACGCGGTGGCCGTGTCGTACACCATGCCGCGCCCGGTGAGAGCCTCCGCGAGCCGGTCGCGCGACAGCGCGGTGCCGGTGGCGTCGAGCAGACTGAGTTCCGGTCCGATCCGCTGGTCGGTGACGGCGTACCAGTGACGGGCGATGCCGCGCCCCGCCACCGCCTTCAGGCCGCAGGCAAGGGTGAGGAAGCGGTCCTCTCCGCTGGCCTCGTCGTGGCGGCCGAACTCGATCCAGGTGTAGCCGAGCCGCTCGGGGTAGGGATGCTGCCCGCCCAGCAGCAGGTTCCACTCCATGCGTTTGCCGGGGTCGGCGTCGGGCTCCACGCGGCGCGCGGACAGGTCGCCGTCCAGAAGGAAGGGCAGGGTGAGGGCGAGGACCTTGGACTTGCCGGTGCCGTTGTTGCCGCGCAACAGCAGCCGACCGTCCCGGAACCAGAACTCCTCGGTGTCGTAGTAGAAGAGATCGACCAGGCCGATGCGCAAGGGACGCCACCGGCCGGGCGCGGGGGTGGGCAGGGCGGTCACGGCGGTCATGCCTTTCGCTGAGAGGTACGAGGGGTGGGGACTCCCGGATCCCGTACGACGGTCTCGCCGACCGCGTACCGGGCCAGTGCGGGCAGCGGGGCGACGCCGCCCGGTGCGACGGTGACCAGGCCGAGGGAGGTCAGTTTGGTCAGAGCTTGATCGACCAACTCCGCTTCCGCGCCCGGTTGTTTGGCGCTCTTGGACCAGAAGCCGCCGTGTTCGGTGGCCAGTTCCCGCACCCGTCGCTCCAACTCGCCCCGGCCGACCATGCCGTCGGCGGTCGCGAGGTACTCGGCGAGCAGCAGGGTGACGTGTCCGTGCGTGCCCTGCTCGGGCATCCGTACGTCGGTCAGGTCGTCCAGGGGGTCGACCATGGCGATGCCCTCGGCACGCACCTCGGCGACCAGACCGGTCAGTTCGGTGATCCGGGCGGTGATGAACGCGCGCTGACGGGTGAGATAGGCGAGTTCGTCGTCGGTCAGCTCGGCGTAGTACAGCACCGGGTCGTCCAGCAGGCGCCGCGTCAACCGTTGGCGGATGGCGCGGAAGCGCAGTTCGTCGCTGTCCAGCGCGCTCTCGGAGGTCAGTTCGGACAGACGGTCCTCGAAGTCGTCCGCGGTGATCATCGACGGGCCGTGGCGGGCGGCGAGCAGTCCGGCCAGGACGCGACGCTGGACGTCGTAGAGCACATCGCCCGCCCCGCTGACGTAGGCGTCCTCGTCCCCGGCCACCCGTCGCAGCACGCCGTAGTGCATGAGCAGCCGTACCACCGACGCCAGATCCAGCCGCTCCTCGCGCCGCTCCAGCGTGAACTCGATCCCGGCGGCGGCAAGATGGGGATCGGCTGCGTCCAGGACCACCTGTTCGGCGAGGCGGCCGAGCGCGATCTGTGCCTCGCCGCGCTCCAGTGCGGCCAGCGCCAGGCACAGCAGTACATAGCGGCGGCGGGTGAACGGTGCGCGGGCGCGGGAGGCTTCGCGGGCCGGATGGGTGGGGTCGGCCAGTGTGCCGGGTGCTCTGCCCAGCCGCGCCGTCTCCGTGTCCACCCGCAGGGGCCAGCCGGTGTTGCGTTCGAACCAGTCGCGCAGGTCGCCGGAGTGCCGGCGTACCAGCCGGAACTCCTCCGCGTGCGAGCCGTGCGCGAGCAGCAGCGGTTCCTTCAGCAGCGCGCGGGCGGCCTTGTGCAATTCGGCGGTCCGCCGGCCGTCCAGTACCTCGCCCAGGGGTGTGGTCATGACTTCTCCCTGCCAGAAGTGGCGGTGGCGCGCGTCCGGCCGGTTCGGGTGAGATCGGTGATCTGGACCAGGTGGTCGGGGCCGCGGAAGGTGCCGCCCGGGGTGCGGATGCCGGCCCTCGTGCCGTCCGTCAGTGCCGTGAGCCGGATCTCCATCGTGCCGTCGTTGCTCGTGGCGACGGTGGCCGTCATGCTGGGGCGCCAGGTGGCCAGGGCGTCGCCGAGCAGCTGAAGGAACAGGCCGAAGGCGAGCGGGTCGAGCTCGCCGAGCGCGGACAGCCTGGTGGTGCCGTCCGTCGCGAGGCGAGCGCGGGCGTTCGTGATCTCCTGCGCCTGCCGGGCGGCGATCTCGGCGAGGTGTCTGCGTTGCTCCGACCGGTCCTGCACCCGGCGGGTCCTGCCACGCCGCTCGTAGCTGCCGGTGCGCCGCAGCTGCGGGCTGATCCGCAGCGGCTCGGCCTCGGCCCACGGGACGGAGGCGGCCACCGGGTGGGCGGCGCGCCGGTCGAGGGTGTCGGCGTCGACGGTGAGGTGACGTGCGGGATACAGCCCGAACGCGGCACGCCACAGCCGGTGCCGCGCCGCGTCGTCGGGGGCCTCGGCGAACCAGCGGGCCAGGGTGCGGAAGTCCGCCGAGCGATCCGTGCGCCCGGCCCGTCGCTCGTTCAACTGCCTTACGACTGACAGCAGTTGAGGGATGGCGCCAAGAGCGCGGCCGCGCAGCAGACGGGCCTGCGACTCGCGGCCCTCCGCCGACACGAACCAGGCGGCCAGCCCCGACCACCTGTCCACCCACCGCTCATACGCTCGCGCCTCCGCGCTCTCGGCCTCGCCCGGGGCGGCATCGGCGGCCTCCCGGGCTGCCGCCAGCCGCAGCAGCACGCCGACCCGGCCCTGCTCCTCCAACTCGCCGATGAGCAGGGTGATCCGCCCGCCCAGGGTGATCAGGTCCTGGATGAACCGCTCCAGGTACTGGATCAGGCTGTCCTTGTAGGCGAGGAACACCTCGATCTCCACGCCGTGCAGGTCGATCGTGCGCTGCAGGGACCCCATGAAGGCCCGCGCGTTCTCCGCCAACGCCTCGAACCGGCTCGTCAGAGCGGACAGCGCCAGATGCGCCTTGGCCGGATCCGGCTCGCCGTCCTCCTGCTCGGCGGCGATCACCAGCAGAGCCCGCAACTGGGTGACGATGTCGTGCAGGGCCACCGCCTGCAGCGCACCGCGCCGCCCCAGCGCCTCGTCGTACACGGACAGCGCCTGCTCGGCTGCCTCACCTGCCTGGGTGAGTTGGTAGATGAAGCGTTTGCGGTAGAAGTCCTCGACCGCGGTGACCCGGGAAGTGTCCGGATCCGCCCGCAGATTGCCCCAGTCGACAAGGCTGTCCAGCGCCTTGATCACTATGTCCACGTTGGCGGGCCGGTGTTCCGGCGGCAAGGCCGCGATCACGTCCTCGGGCCGCAGGTGCACGGCGAAGCGCTCCTTGGCGGCCAGGAACGCTCCCATCACCCGGCGATAGAGGGCTGCGTTGGGCACGGTGAGATGAGCGAAGGGCGTATACCCGGCCCGTGCCGCTCCGGAAGGCGTCGACGTCATCGTTCAGGCATTCTCCACGACGGACACCTCGCTGTGGCAATCGTGGCCTGACCCTCGCGCAGGGTCACACCGGAGCGGGCCGACAAGCGCGTGCCGCTGCAGGGCGGAGGTAGGGAGGTCTGGCCGGTTCACGTGAACCGGCCAGGTCGGTGCACCGCTACCGAGCTGTGAGGATCTCGGCTTGCCTGTCGTCGGCTCGGTGGACGAGGCGGGGTTCGTCGTCGACGCCTGGCGACCAGTGGGAAGCTCCGCCCGTCCAAGCCTCCTGGCACCGCTGCCGCTCTTTGTACCCAGACGCCCGAGCCACCTCCTTCGCCGGCGAGGAGGGGCGACGCGTGCGCCCAGTCGCAGGAGGCCTTCCGCCGGGCGCCGGGACGCTGATGACCTTTTTGGCGCCCAGGAGTCCGCCCCTCGCCGGGATCTCCAGCCCAGCGGTGCCGACGGAACGGGGACGTTCACGTCGGCAGCGGCAGCTCCGCCCAGATGGTCTTTCCGGTGGGCGTCTGCCGGCTGCCCCAGCGGTCCGCGAGCTGGGCGACGAGCAGGAGCCCGCGTCCGCCCTCGTCGAAGGAGCGGGCCCACCGCAGGTGTGGGGCGGTGCTGCTGCCGTCGGAGCCCTCGCAGACGAGTGCGTCGCCGCGCAGCAGGCGCAGTTCGATGGGCGCGCTGCCGTAGCGGATGGCGTTGGTGACCAGCTCGCTGACGATGAGCTCGGTGGCGAAGGCCAGCTCGCCCAGTCCCCAGACGCTCAGCTGGTCGCTCGCCGTGCGGCGGACCCCGGCGACGAGGGCGGGATCCGTGGAGAGCCGCCAGGTGCGCACCCGGTCGACGTCGTCGCCAGCGCCGTACTCGGAACGGGCGCGGCCGCCGCTGTCCTGGCAGCTGCCGCGCACTGGGAAGGTTCGGGCGGCTGATGTGTGCTGTCGTCACTCGATCCAAGGGGCAGCGGCTTCGTAGGTGGTGTCCGGGGAACTGTTGAACGCGATGGCCGCAGCGGGTGCGTGCCGCCGGATCAGGTGGATGACGAGCTCAAGGAGTTCGACCTGGTCGTCCGAGTGCCGCAATCCACCGCCGACGGTGACGCACTCCCACGGACGAGCTCGCAGCGCACTCCCGACGGCAGCTTCAACGTCGTCACTTTCATCAATGCCGATGAGGCAGGTCTCCACGCCCACACCGTGTTCGGCGAACGTGGCCAGCCCCGCCTCGATCGCCCTGGCTGCCGGCTCAGGGTCCCACGGCCCGGGCACCCGATACGGGTCAAGCCCGATGACGAGGACACGCGGTGCGGGAATGGTGGCCATCTCCGGACGATACGTGCCGAACGGCTCACGAATCAGGAAGTGATGCCCAGCCGGATTTCGCAGCCGTGTTCGCCCGCGTCTGCGGCGGGATGTTGTGCGTGGACGAGGCCGCATAACCGTTTGCCGCAGGTCGTCCCGCTCCGATAGGAATCTCGCATGCTGAAGGGTGACAAGGTCGGGCTCAGGGCCCGACACGAGGACGACATCCCGATCCTGCACGCGGAGCTCTACGACGACGTGGTCACCCAGGCACGGGCCAATGGCCGGCCGTGGCGGCCGGTCTTGCCGGGCTCGAAGATCTCGCAGTTCGCGGTCGACGACAAGGAGCGGGGACATGAACCCTTCTCCGTGGTGGAGTTGGATTCCGGCACCCTGATCGGCAGCGCGGTGCTGTGGGGCATCGACGACCACAACCGGACCGCCCACATCGGCCTCGGGCTGCTGCCCGCTGCCCGTGGCAAGGGCTACAGCACCGACGTGGTCGCGGTGCTGTGTCACTACGGCTTCGTCGTCCGCGGCCTGCACCGGCTGCAGATCGAGACGCTGCCGGACAACGGCGCGATGCTGCGCTCCGCCGAGCGCAACGGCTTCGTCCGCGAGGGGGTGCTGCGTTCGGCGGCCTGGGTGATGGGGGAATTCGTCGACGAGGTGCTCCTCGGGCTCCTGGCCGAGGAATGGAAGCCGGACCCGAAGAACAGGACCGGTAGCTGACCGGAGGCGGGCCCGACCGCGACCCGACTCCCGTCCTGTCGCCCGGGAATGCACGGTGGGGCGGCGTGGTTGGAAGGACCGTGGGAGTGGAGGGGACAGTGTCCCCGGGCCTCACCTATTGCCTGCGGGGACGATCGTCCGGCTGAAGCCCCGCAGAGCACATCGCCGCGTAGGCGACCGCCCTCCATTCCCGCAACGAACAGACGTGGCCCCGAGTGCTTCGATCGCCTCGGGGCCGCGGTATGTCCTCTCCTGTTTCAACTGGCCGTCGGGACAAGGGTGTAGCCCTTCGCCAGTTGTTGCCGCGGGGGTTGACGGGTGCATTGGTCTAGGCCTTAATGGCTTCAGCTTGTTCACATGAACGGAGAATGTTCATGAGCATGAACAGGCGTGGTTTCCTCTGCCCCCACCGGCGCACCGGGTGCGCCGCGTCTTGGAGGACTCATGCGTCGAAAGAGCAGCTACACCCTGGCCGTTGCCGTGACCGCCGGTGCGGCGGTGGCAGCCGTCGTAGCCCCCTCGGCATCCGCCGCCCCGACGGCGGCGAACCCCGGGCCAGGCTTCCCCGCCCGCTACTCGGCACCGTACGCCGAGACCTGGAACTCCCCGTCCGCCCTCGCCAACGCGCGCAATGCCACTGGCCAGAAGTACTTCACCCTCGCCTTCGTCATCGCCGGAAGCGGCTGTAACGCGACCTTCAACGGTGACACGTCCATCACCGACTCCTCATGGACCTCCGCCATCAACTCCACGAGGGCGGCCGGCGGCGACGTCATCGCCTCCTTCGGTGGCGCCTCGGGCACCGAACTGGGTGTGGCCTGTACCTCGGTGTCGTCCCTCAAGGCTCAGTACAAGCGGGTCATCGACAGCCTCAACCTCACGCGTGTCGACCTCGACATCGAGGGCTCGACCCTCAACAACACGGCTGCCAACGACCGACGGAACAAGGCCCTGGCGCAGTTGCAGAGCGAGTACGCGACAGCGGGGCGCCGGCTCGACGTCCAGTACACCCTCCCGGTCGACCCGACCGGACTGGAGCAGAACTCGATCAACCTGCTGAACAACGCCAAGAGCAACGCCTTGACGGTCAATCTGGTCAACATCATGACCATGGACTACGGCCCGACCATGGACATGGGCAAGGCGGCCACCGGCGCGGCGACCGCCCTGCACGACCAACTGGGCCGGATCTGGACGACCAAGAGTTCCGCGCAGCTGTGGGCCATGGAGGGGAACACCCCCATGATCGGCGTGAACGACACCACGGCCGAGGCGTTCACCACCGCCAACGCCACCACGCTCGCCAACTTCGCAGCCAGCAAGGGCATTCAGGAGCTCTCCTTCTGGTCGCTGGGCCGGGACAAGGCCTGCGCCACCAATGGTCAGCTGTCCGACACCTGCAGCGGCACGTCGCAGAGCGCGTACCAGTTCACCCGCACGCTCCGCTGACCCGGTCCGGGCGATCCCTGGGGCCGGCGGAGTGCGACGCACAGCGGCCCCAGGGATCGGTGGGTGGTCGGTCACGCAAGGCGCCCACGGGGGAGCAGGAGACCTCGGGGGCTCAGCCCGCGTACGTCGCGAACAGTTTGGAGAACTGGTACGGGGTCTGCGGGATGTTCGTGCACTGGCTCAGGGCACCGGTGCAGGCGTTCCGGTCGCGGGTGACGTCCCAGAAGCCCAGCTCGCCCAGGTGGTTCTGGCGGGCGAAGGTGAGCACCTGCTGTGCGTCGGCGACGGTGAACACCTCGCCGGCGGTGTCGTTCTGACCGAGCATCGGGGTGAGGCCGACCATCGCCCAGGTCTGGGCGGTGGTGAGGCTCGGCCATACCGAGGCGATCTGGGCGCGGGTCGAGGTCGCGGCCTGGATGGCGTAACTGCCCATCTTCCCGGCCGGGTTGGGCGCGGCGCTGTCGCCGTAGTCCATGGCCATCAGGTTGACGGTGTCGACGTTCAGGTTGTGCGACTTGGCGGAGTCGAGGATGTAGACGCCGTCGGCGGTCAGGCCGCTGGGCAGGACCGGGAGGGTGAGCGTGACCTTGAGGTCGCGGCCCTTGGCGCGCTGTGCGGCCTGGACGGCGGCGACGGCCGTCGAGCGCCGGTCGATCGAGGCGTGGTCGACCGCCGCGGCGCCCTCGATGTCGAAGTCGACGCGGTCCAGGGCGTAGGCGTCCACGACCTTCTGGTACTGCGCCTGGAGCGCGGTCGTGCCGGTGCAGGCGAGGGCCAGTTCGGTGCCCGACGCGCCACCGAAGGACGGCCGGACGTCACCGCCCATCGCGCGCAGCGAGTCGAAGTCCGCCCGGTCCCAAGCCGCGCCCGGGTCATAGGAGTTGAACCAGCTCGCCGAGCAGCCGGTCGACCCGGCGGTGATGAAGCCGAGCGAGAACTGCCGCAGCCCGGTGTCCGTGGCGATCTGCGTGAGGTTCGGCGTCGGGTAGGACCCGAGGTCGATGAAGGGGGCCGCCACGCCGGGAGTTGTCCCACTGCCCGCGGTCGCGGTGAGCGTCGCGGAGTGCGCCGACTGGTTGTTGGAGTCGTCGAGCGCGGTCACCGAGAAGCTGTGGCTGCTGCCGGGGAGCAGGCCGATCACCTTGAAGGTGGTGCCGGTGCCCGAGGTCGTGGCGATGACGTCGTTGCCCTCGTAGACGCGGTAGCCGACCACGCCGACGTTGTCCGTCGAGGCGTTCCAGCCCAGCGTGACGCTGCCGGGGCCGGTGGCCCGGACGGCGAGGCCGGTGGGGGTCGAGGGTGCGGCGGTGTCGGCGGGGACGCCGGCGCAGGGGCCGTTGTTGATCAGGCAGGCGCTCGGCAGGACGACCGATCCGGTGTAGCTGAAGTCCATGCCGACGACGGGTGCGGAGTCGCCGGGGGCGAGCGGGGCCTCCCAGGTGGGGGAGGTGATCGTGTACTGCGTCCCGCTGTGGGTCACCGTGCCGTTCCACGAGCTGGTGACGGCCTCGGTGGCGGGCAGGGTGAAGGTGATGGTCCACGAAGTGACCGTGTGGGTCGACTTGTTGGTGACCGTGTAGCCGCCCTCGAAACCGGCACCCCAGGTGGAGGTGACGCCGAAGGCGGCGATCAGACCGGTGTTGTCGGCCGCGTGGGCGGCCGGGGCGGCCGTCGTGGCCATGCCGCCGACCATCAGGGCGGCGGTCAATGCGGCGCGCAGCGACGCACGTCTCATGCGGTTGCTCCTCCGTGGGGCGAGGCCGCGCACGGCGTCGCGCCGGTACGCGGATTGCGGTGCCCTGCACGCCCGTCGCACGGTGCGGAGGTGCGGTGGGGAGGAGCCGTGCGACGTGATCAGGGCGGGGTGAGACAGGGGAAGACCGTCGAACGGCGAGTCGAGAAGTTAATCGGAAACTTTCCTTACATCTGTGTGCGGTACGAAGCGTGGCTGCCCGCGTCGGCCGGCGTCAAGAGATCTGGGAAAGATTCGTCTAGACCAATTTCGGCCTCGGGGGCGGGAGTTGCCGCGGGAGCGCGGGAGGGGGAGTCGCCGCCCCCTCCCGCGGATCGTCACCCCAGTCCGCTGTAGGCGGCCATGATGATCTCCATGCCGCGGCTGTCCTCCTGCTGCTCGCGGTCGATCATCTGGTTCATCACGTAGGCCACCGTCATCCGTGCGTCAGGGTCGCTCGCGACCAGCGAACCGCCCCATCCACCCCAGCCGAACATGTTGCCGAACTTGCCGAAGCCCACGGTCCAGGCCATCGGAGTCCGCAGCACCCGGTCCTCGCCGCGGAACACCTCCTGCCACGCTGGCTCGCAACCCTCGGGGGAGAGCAGCCGTACGCCACCTGCGGAACCCCGGTTCGCCAGTGCCGACTGGACGAGGGCGACGGACCGGGCGTTGCCGAAGCCGTTCACCGCGGGGAGCTGCGCGCGGCGCCAGGCAACGGAGTTGGCATCCCTGACCCGGACCGCGACACCGTCGTACTCCCGACGTGTGCCGTCCGGTCCGGGCGGTGCGGTGGGGGTGTACTCGTCGGTCAGTGACGGCGGCGGGATGAGCGGTGCGACGCGGCGGTCGTCGTCGGCGGAGAGCCCGATGTGGAAGTCCGCGCCCAGCGGTTTGGCCACCTCCTGCGCGAAGAAGTCGCCGAGGGTGCTGCCGGTGATGCGGCGGACGATCTCGCCGATCAGAAAACCGAAGGTGAGCCCGTGGTACCCGGCGGCGGTTCCCGGTTCCCACTCGGGGGCCTGCGTGGCCAGCCCCGCCGTCACGCTCGGCCAGTCGTAGAGGTCCTCGACCGCCGTCGGCCCGGACAGGTCCGGCAGCCCGGCGGTGTGGGACAGCGCATGGCGTACCAGCAGACGCTCCTTGCCCGCCGCGGCGAACTCGGGCCAGTAGGCGGCGACCGGCGCGGACAGATCGAGTCGGCCCCGGTCGGCCAGGACGAGCGCGCATAGGGCGGTCATGTTCTTGGTCGTCGAGTTCACGCACGTGAGGGTGTCGCGCTCCCAGCCGACGGTGCGGTCCGCGTCGGCGTACCCGCCCCACAGGTCGACCACCGGTTCACCATCAAGGTAGACGGCGACCGAGGCGCCCACATCGTCCTTGTCGAGCGAGGCCGCGAGGGCCGCCTCGACCGCGGCGAACCGCGGTTCGCACAGCCCCTTAACATCAGTCATGTGCGCAAGCCTCAGGCAACGCCGAGGCCACCCGCCCGACAATTCCCGCACGGCTTCTGTCGGGCAGGGTGCGAGGAGATCACCTAGATCTGAAGACGGCCCGGCCCGCAGGACCAGTTGCCGCAGCCGGGTGCGATGTCCTACGGGCAGACTCCGGGAAGAGGGACGGACACACGTGCTGGAGCGGCTGAATCAGGCGCTGGACCACCTGGAGGCCTGCCTCGACCGGGAGGTCGACGTCGCCGAGGCGGCTCGGATCGCCGCCGTGTCGGAGTACCACTTCCGGCGGTTGTTCTCCGCCCTCGCCGGGATGCCGCTCCCGGTCTATCTGCGGCGCCGGAGGATGACGCTCGCCGCGGCCGAGGTGTTGGACGGTCAACGCACGCTGCTCGATGTCGCGGTGCGATACGGCTACGGCTCGGGCGAGGCGTTCGCCCGGGCGTTCCGTTCGGTGCACGGCATCGGTCCGGGCGAGGCCCGACGCACGGGCGCAGTGCTCACGGCACAGCCGCGCATGTCGTTCCGCGTCGTCGTCGAAGGGAGTACGACGATGCGGTACCGGGTCGTGGAGAAGGAGGCGTTTCGGATCGTCGGCAGGTCCTCGCGGGTCCCGCTGGTCCACGAGGGGGCCAACCCGGCCGCCACGGCGCACCTGGAAAGCCTGGACGCGCGGGCGATCGTACGGATGAAGGAGCTGGCCGACCGGGAACCCGAGGGGATCGTGTCGGCGGCGGTGTATCTGACCGACAGCCGGGAGGAGGGGGCCGAGGCGGACTACTGGATCGGCGTGGCCACCGGCCCGGAGACGGTCGCCGGGGAACTCGACGCCCTCGACGTGCCCGCCGGGACCTGGGCGGTCTTCGACAACGACGGGCCCTATCCGAGCGCGCTCCAGGCACTGTGGCGGGACGTGTTCACCCAGTGGTTCCCCTCGAACCCGTACACGAGCCGGCCGGGCCCGGAACTCCTGCGGACGCAGCCGGTGGAGATCGGCGCGGAGACCCACTCCCAGCTGTGGATCCCGGTCGAGCGGAGCAGCGGTGACGCCGGCGCGTGAGCACCGGTCCGCCGACGGGCGGGGATGCTCCAGTTCGGCTTGACCTCACGGCCGGGCGAGCGGCGCCCGGAGCGCTCGTAGACTCTTCCTGCCCCCAGGGGCGCATCGGGCAACGGCGGCCGAGGCGACAGGTTATAGAAACAGGGCGAACCGGACGCATCACGGTCCTGCCCTCCTCCCCCGCATCCGCATGCAGACCGCAGCCCGTGAAAGGTATTCGCGCCCCATGCCACTGGCCCTGCTGGCCCTTGCCCTCGTCGCGTTCGGTATCGGTACGACCGAGTTCGCCACGATGGGGCTGCTGCCCCAGATCGCCGACGGCGTCGGCGTGTCCGTACCGCACGCCGGCAACCTCGTCTCCGCCTACGCGCTCGGTGTCGTCGTCGGGGCGCCCGTCCTGACCGGCATCGGCGCGCGCGTCGCCCACAAACGGCTCCTGCTCCTGCTGTCCGCGATGTTCGTGATCGGCAACGTCGCCTCCGCTCTCGCTCCGAACTTCGGCCTGCTGTTCGCCGCGCGGTTCCTGGCGGGCCTGCCCCACGGAGCACTGTTCGGCGTGGGCGCCGTCGTGGCCTCCCGGCTGGTCGCCCCCGAACGAGCCGGGCGGGCCGTGTCGAGGATGTTCCTCGGACTCACCATCGCCAACATCGTCGGCGTCCCGGCCGGCACCGCCCTCGGCCAGCATCTCGGCTGGCGGTACGCCTACATCGGCGTCGCCGTCATCGGCCTGGTCGCGCTGGCCGCACTGGCCGCCTTCGTCCCCCATCAACCCCGCGGCAACCAGTCCGGCATCCGCCACGAACTTAGGGCGATGGGCAACCGGCAGGTCGCCCTCGGCCTGGCCACCGCCGTCGTGGGATTCGGCGGCTTCTTCGCCGTCTACAGCTACCTGGTGCCGATCCTGACCCACGTGACCGGCCTCGCCGACTCCTCCACCACCTGGGTCCTGGCGCTCTACGGCATCGGCATGACGCTGGGCACACTGATCGCGGGCCCGCTCAGCGACCGGGCCCTGCGCCCGACGCTGTACGGGGGCCTCTTCCTGCTCGGCGCGGCGCTCGTGGCGTTCTACTTCACCGTGCACAGCACCGTCCCCGCCCTGGTGACCCTCGTGTTCATGGGCGCGATGGGCGCGCTGGTCACCACCCCCGTGCAGATGCTGCTCATGGCCAAGGCGAAGAACGCCCCGACGATGGCCGCGGCCTCCAACCACTCCGCCTTCAACCTGGCCAACGCCGGTGGAGCCTGGCTCGGCGGCCTGGCCATCTCCGCCGGCTGGGGCTGGGCCTCACCGGCCCTGGTCGGCGCGACGCTCGCCGCGGCAGGCCTCGGCCTCGCTCTCCTCTCGGGCCTCACGGATCGCGACACCGGCAGCTCCGCACTGATCACTTCGTCACCGGGCCGGACCCCGGCGGAGCCTTTGTCGACGACGTCCCACACGTCGAGCGGTGGCGACGCCTGAAAGAGGCGGTACGGGACGCGGATCCTCAGGACGTCCAGACGCGGTCGGCGTAGTCGAGGAAGTTGCGGCCGAGGATCTTCTCGATACGCCCGGAGTGGTAGCCGCGCTTCTCCAGGAGGCGGATCAGGTCGCGGAACTGGTCCACTCCGCGCAGGTCCACGACGAAGGGGTAGGTGTCGGCCCGTTCGCCCGCCGCGCCGACGCCGGCCGCCCGGCGGGCGGCGACGTGTTCGGCGAGACTCACGCGGTAGGCGTCGAGGTCGTCCACGGCGGTGACGCTGCCGTCGGTGCCGATGCCGACATGGTCCTCGCCGCAGACGTCGACCGCGTGCACGATGTGGTCGACGACGTCGGCGGCGGTGGCATGGCCGGTCGGGCTGAGGAAGGGCATGAAGTAGATGCCGACGAACCCGCCCCGGTCGGCGACCAGGCGGAGTTCCTCGTCCGTCTTGTTGCGCGGGAGGTCGGCCAGCGCACGGCAGCCGGTGTGGTTGATCGACACGGGCTGCCGGGAGTGCCGGGCCGCGTCCAGGCAGGTGTTCTCCCCGCTGTGCGAGAGGTCGACCATCAGGTGGTGGTCGTTGAGGGCCTCGACGACCTGGCGGCCGAACGGGGTCAGGCCCCGGTTGGCGGTGGCCATGGAGCCGTCGCCGAGGTGGTTGGCCTGGTTGTAGGTGAGCTGGACGACCCGTACACCGGCCTCCGCGAACCCGGCGACGCGGCTGTCGACGAGCGCGGGGTCCTCGCCGACGGCGACGGCGTTCTGGAAGCCGTAGACGACACCGATCCGCCGCTCGCGGTGGGCGCGCCGGATGTCGTCGGCCGTACGGACCTTGAGCAGGTCGGCCGGGTGTGCGTCGAGGATCCCGTCCCAGACCGCTATCTCCTCCAGCGTGTGCTCGTACGGCGGCAGGTCGCCCATGGTGTAGCCGAGGGTGATGTTGACGGCGGTCAGACCGGAGGCGCGGGCCTCGGCGATCGCCCGTGCGTCGACGGCGAGTTGGGCGCTGTCGGGGTTGAGCTGGGTGGCGGCGGCTCGGGCGGCGGGGGTGTTGGGGTTGTCGAGCTGCCCCAGCGCGTTGACGATCATCGGGTGGGCGACGGCGGTCACTTGGCGTCCTTCTCGAAGTCGGCGCGGTCGAAGCGGCGGCCGCGTTTCACGGTGAGGGTGATGGTGCGCAGGTGGGCGATGTCCCGGAGCGGGTCCTCGTCCAGCACGGCGAAGTTCGCGAGCTTGCCGGCCTCGACGCTGCCCATGTCCGCCTCGGTGCCGGCGGCCCTGGCGCCGACCAGGGTCGCCGAGCGCAGGACGTCGGCGGCGGACAGGCCGCAACGGTCGACGAGGAAGGCGAGTTCGCCGTAGAGGGCGGGGAACGCGTCGGCGGGGTCGGTCTCGAAGTCCGTGCCGGTGCAGACGCCGACTCCGGCGCGGTGTGCCTGGGCGGTGACCGCGGCGGCCAACTCGGTGTTGCGGCGGGCCCGTTCGGCGGACTCGGCGGTGTCTCCCCGGAGTTCGTCGCTGGTCCACATGGACGCGGTCGCGTCGAGGACGGTGCCGCGGCGGCGCATCTCGGCGAAGAGCGCGGCCAGTTGAGGGTCGTCGCCCGTGGCGAAACGGTCGTAGTCGACCGGGGGTTTGGTCTTGTAGCTGCTCAGCGGCTCGGTGGGGTTCTCGAAGGCCAGCAGGGTGACGTGGGAGACGCTGTCCACGCCCGCGGCGACGACCTCGCCGGGTGAGGTCGGGAAGACGGTGGCGTGTGCCCATACGGTGATGCCCTGGCGGTGCGCCTCGGCGGTGATCGCGGCGACGGTCGGGGCGTCCAGGTCGGCGTAGACCTTGATCGCGGCGGCGTGGGTGCCACGGGCCAGGGCGACTGCGATGGTGAGGTCGGTGTCGGAGGTGACGGCCTGCATCCAGGGGACGGCGCCGGGCGTCGCGCCCCGGGAGACCTCGTGGGTGCGCGGGTCGTCGAAGAAGGAGGGGCCGGCCATGAGTGCCGCGTAGCGGATGTCGGGGCCGGGGATCTCGCCGACCAGGGTGGCCCGGGCGAGGTCGCCGATCTGCCGCAGGTCGTCGGCCATGTCACGGACGGCGGTGACCCCGCTGTGCACCAGGCGCCGGAGCACCGCCTCGGCCACGGGCCGGTCGGGCGGGGTGGCCAGGTGCTGGTGGGTGTCGATTAGCCCAGGGATCACGAACCTGCCGTCGAGCTGGACGCGGGGCGCGTCGGCCGCGAACGGGGGCAACGGGTCGCCGTCGCCGACGACGGTGTGGATCCGGGCGCCGTCCGTGACGATCGTGGTGTCCGCACGGGGGCGGTCGCCGGTGCCGTCGAAGAGGGTGGCGCCGCGGTAGACCGTCACGGTTCCGGCGGGCGGTGCGGCCCAGGGGGTCGGGGCACCCGGGGGCAGATCGGTCATGGTCACCTTCAGGACGAGAGGTCGTAAGCCGTCATGTTGTTACGCTGTATGTAACAACCGTATCGTGTGATGAAAACGCGGATACTGTACTCCGTGGCCGCACCGCGGACGAGAGGGATGAACCGCCGCCATGCCCGTCGCACCCCGTACTCCGGCACCGCCCAGGTCGGCCGTGGACAAGGCGCTCGACCTGGTCGAGGCCGTCTCGCGCGCACCGCACCCGGTGCGGCTGACCGAGCTGGCCGCCGAGGTGGGCCTGCACCGCGCCACCGCCTACCGGATCCTGCTGGACCTGGTCCGGCGGGGCTGGGTGCTGCGGGCCGGCGACCGCTATCTGCCCGGCGCCGCCGTGCTCCGGATGTCCGCCTCGGCCGCGGGCAACTCGCTGACCGCGCTGGCCCGTCCGGTGCTGGAACGGCTGTCCGCCGCGACCTCGATGATGGTCAACCTCCAAGTGCTGGAGGAGGGCGGGACAAGGGTGATCGACGTGGTCAGGCCCGAACGGCTCGCCATGATCAGCCACTTGCGGGGCGAACTGCTGCCGGTGGGGCGGTTCGCCGGACCGCTGGCCCTGGTCGCCGCGCTCGAACCGGACGCCAGGACAAGGTGGTTGGTCGGGCTTGGCGAGAACGCCGTAGAGGTGGCACGGGAGTTGGCCGAGGTGGAGCGGACCGGTGTCGCCGTGGAGCGCGGTCGTAACGACAAGCTGGTGGCCTCCGTCAGCCGGGCGGTGGTGCCCGACCCCGGCGCTCCGGTGTGCGCACTGACGGTCGTAGGACCGGACGCCGAGTTCGACGGGCCGGAACTGGCCCTGGTGGAGCGGGAGTTGCGCGCGGCGGTGGACGAGTTGGGGACGGCCCTGACCGCCGGCCCGGCGGAGGCCGGCCGGTGAGCGGTCTGCTGGTGCTGGACCGTCGGCAGACGGCCGCCGCGCTGCGGCCCGAGGCCGTCCTCGACGCGGTGGGCCGGGCCCTGGTCTCCATCGCCCGCGACGAGGTCTCCGTCCCGCCGCGGATCGCCGCCCTGACCCCGACCGGTCTGCTGGGCGCGATGCCGGGGTACGTCCCCGGGCTCGGGCTGGCCGCGAAGCTGGTGACCGTGACCGCCGATCCGCGGCACCCCGGACGCGGTTTCCACCGGGGGCTGGTGGCCCTGTTCGACGAACACGACGGGCGGGCGCTCGCGCTCGTGGACGGCGAATCGCTGACCGAGGTCCGCACGGCGGCGGTCGCCACCCGGAGCGCGCTGGCCCTGGCCGTCCGCCCCGGTCTCGGCCGGGTGGCGGTGGTGGGGACGGGTGCCCAGGGCCGCGCCCAACTCGCGCTGCTCGCGATGGTGTTGCCGGAGGCCGAGGTGACGGTGGCCGGCCGCGATCCGGTACGGGCCGGCGCGGCGGCCGCGCGGTATCCCGGGGCGCGGGTCGCCGCCGGTGTCGAGGAGGCGGTGCGCGAGGCCGAGGTGGTGTTCTGCTGCACCGGCGCCACCGCGCCCGTCGTCCGACGCGAGTGGCTCGCTCCCGGCGTCCACGTCTCGTCGGTCGGCGGCTCCCAGGGGCCCGAACTGGACCCCGGCACCGTCCGGGACGCGGTCCTGTTCGCCGAGTGGACCGGCGCGGCGTCCTCGCCACCACCGGCGGGCGCCCATGAGTTCCAGGACCTCGCCCCCGGTCGGCCGGTGACCCTCCTCGGGTCCGTCCTCGACGGTGGCCATCCGGGCCGGGGCGGTGACACGGACGCCCTCACCGTCTTCAAGTCCACCGGCCACGCCGCCCTCGACGTCGCGGCGGTCCGGGTGGCCTATGACGTGGCGCTCGAACGGGGCAGGGGAGTACGCGTGGATCTGTGAGGGACGGGGACCCCGCCCAAGGAACAGCGGGGCTCTCGTCCCCGCACGGTCGGGCCGTCTCCGGGTCTCTCGCGCCCCGGTCGCGTCGCTCCTTCAAGTCGCCCTCGTGCAGGGGAAGTTAATCCTGATGCGGATCTCCATCCATTGTCGGTCATGTGCCGTTGGGGCGGACGTCAACCAGCCCGGCCATGATCGGAGGTCTGCGGGCCCGAGCCGCGCGCGCCCTGTCTCAGGGCGAGTGAAGCGGGCCCCGGGGTGCGTACGGACGGGACCTCCGGTGCGCGCCGACGTGACCGCCACCGGTATGTGTCCGTGCTGTCGACGCGGGCCCCCGCCGGTACGGGCGGCCCGGCGTTCGCGTCGGTCCCCGCCGTGGTCACCTCCGGTGAGTGGAGTACGAGGAAGATGGAGACCGCATGACCCAGGAGCCCGAGTCCGGCCCGGACGGTTACGCGGAGCAGTTGGAGCGACGTCTCGCACAGGCCAGAGCCGAACTGGCGGCGACGGAGCGGGAGGTGGCACGCGCGGAAGCCGAGATGGGTGACTTATCCTCGCCCACGGTCTCCAAGGACGGCTCCGTCGAGGTCACCGTCGGACCCCGGGGCGAACTGAGCGACCTGCGGTTCCTGGGCGGCAAGTTCCGTGAGATGTCGAGCGCGGAACTGGGCGCGGCGATCATCGAGGCGGTCGAAGCGGGCCGCGCGCAGGCACGGCGCGAGGCGGCCCACCGCTTCCGGCCGCTGGACGCCCCCGGCCCGCAGGTGCCCGAACTCGCCGCACTCGACATCGACTGGGCCCGTTTCGTGGGCCCGTCCGCGCCTGCCCGGAGCAACTCCAGCAGGTCCGCCGCACGCACCCGGCTGCACGACGAGATCGCCGACGACGAAGAGGACGGAGGCACCCGATGACCGGCCCGTCCTACACATCGAGCCCCGAGGCCATCATGGGTGGCACCCGGGTCATCAAGGACCTCGGCAGCTACGCCGACGACGTCGGCGCGTCGGCCCATGCCGCCCTGGCCGACGTCAGCTGGACCGGCGACGACAGTTACGGGAAGCAGCTCCGGAAGGAGTTCGTCCAGACCCGCGACTCCGTCCTCGCCACCATCGACGCCATCGCCGCCGGCATCTCGGCCGTGGGCGACGGCACGCTCGACAACCTCCGCTCGATCCGCAGCAACCAGGGCGGGATCATCGACGCCATCCACGAACAACAGGGGCGGACCGGGAGCCGACCGTAACGTGGCCATCGTCGTCTCGCCCAAGCTCAACTGGCTGTTCTTCATCCTCATCGGGGAAAAGTTCCTGGAGGCCAACGAGGACCACGCCTACGACACCAGCCGGTCGTTCGACCAGCTCCACCAGCACGTCGGCGCGCTCAAGGCACGGGCGAAACAAGCGGTATTGACTGTGGGGGAGGGCCTCCCCAAGGGAACCGCCGACCAGTTCATCGGGGCGATCAACGAAGTCCTGCCCTATCTCGACAAGTTCGAGGCCGATCTGGACAACGTGACCAAGAACCAGGTCAACATCGCCATGCAGATCCGCGAGGCGAAGTGGAACATCGTCGCGGAACTGATTCGCCTGTTCATCGAGCTCGCGATCCTCGCGGTGATGTCCTTCTTCACCGGCGGCGCCAGCGCCAGTGAGGCGGCGGTGGCACGTGCCCGCAGTCGCGTGTTCATCCTGGAGGTCCTGCTCGAACTCTCGCGCCGCACGCATCTGTTGCCCAGCTTCCTGGAGGCCGTCGAGGAGGCCTTCATGACGCTCGCGGTCCGGTTGGCCATGATGGTGGGCGCCCCCAAGGGGCAGCGGCCGAAGTCGATCGACTGGGGCGACATCGGTCTCAGCGCCGCGTTCGGCGCCGTGGCGGGGTTCCTCGCGCCGATCCTCACCAAGACGATGAAGAACCTCACGAACAACGTCAAGAACATCGGTGACCTGGGGAAGAAGTTCGACGACATCAACGTGGGCGGGGCGAAGCCTCCGAAGCTGAACGACACCGACCTGAACCTGACCAACAAGCCGAAGCCCGGTCCTACGCCGGGACCCGGGACCCATGTCCCCAAGACGACCCCCACGGTCACCCCGCATGTGACGCCGACGCCGACACCCCACGGCAACGAGAGCTTCTCCGCCAAGGTGCTCGACCAGAGCGGTGAGTTCGTCGCGGACGGCGCTTCGGAGACGCTGGCCGAGTCCCTCGTGATGGGCGCGTTCTTCGGTGACTTCACGCCGAGTTGGCAGACGTTCGTCGGGGCGGGCCTGAGCGAGCGGTTCGAGGCGGGGGCCGAACACGCGGTCACCAACAGCGCAGACTGGCTGAAGAACTTGGGGAACCCGCCGACGATCTCCACGGCGGTCTCCGACACCGGCAACGGAGACACCGGCACCGGTGGTCAGAACCCCGGCTCGGGTAAGAGTGGCGGCACCAAGTCCGGTACGGAAAGCGGTCCGAACACGCCCGTGGACGTGGATCCGAATAGGGGCCAGGGCGCGGACACCGGCATCCACACCGACACCGACACGGACACCGACATCCATACCGACACGGACGCCGACACATCGATCAAGGCTTCAACGCCGGTTGTTCCGCCAGTGGTTGGGACTTCCGTGCAACCCACCCCGCCGGCCGTCCCGACCGTCAGCGGCGGCAGTGTCACTTCAGTGCCGCCCGTCGTGACGCACGGCAGCAGCGGAAACGACATCGGCACCGAACCCCCGCCGCAGACGCACGACTTGAACGCCCCCGAGGCGGAGCCGGTCGGAACAACTCGGGTCGACCCGCCCCCGACCCTGCACCAGGACCCCGTTGTCGACCCGCCCGCCACGGAGTTGCCGCCGCCCGTGGTGACATCGGCTCCCGTGACGCCCGGCGTCGGGACCACCGTTCCTCCTGCGGCCACCCACAACGGCGGTCCTGTCCACGGGAGTTCGAGCAACGACACGGGCACCGGCAAGGGAAAGGCCGTGGCTCCACCGACAACGGACACCACAGAGCCAGACGCCGTTGCCCACCCCGCCCCGCTCGTCGGCGCCGCCCACGACGCCCATTCCGACGCCGTACGGTCGTTGCAGCACGCGGTCGACACCGCCGAACGGCTCCGCGTGCGGGTCGAGGCCGGTGAGGGAGCGAGCCGGGACGTCACCGCGCTGCACGACGCGGACGACCGGGTGCGGCAGGCACAGGCGGACCTCTCGCGGACGGAGACGCGGCTGCGCGAACTGGGCGAGGTGCCGCGTTCCCACGCCGACGCCGCCTTCGATCTCGGTTCCGACCCGTCGGTGCAGTCTTCCGCCGTCGTCCCCGTGGTGAACCGCTCCGACGCTCAACGGCACTGGATCGCCTCGCAGTTGACCGAGGACGACCTGCCCCACGACTTCTCCGCCGGCGGCCTCCCGACCAACGATGTCGACGTGGACGTAGCCGCCCTGTCCTCCACCGGAGCAGCCCTCACCGTCGAGCAGCAGACCCAGGCGGTCATGGGGAGCGGCGAACTGTCCCTGCTGGAGACCGGACTCACGCCCTTGCAGCAGGCCAAGGCGCTGATGCTGCAACCCGGTCCGTGGTCCGGACACCTCGACACCGCCGCCGCCACGGCCAGCAGGCGCCTGTGGGACGACGCGTTCACGGACTTCGAGCTGAGCACGCCCGGGTCGACTCCGGACACCGCACGCCAGTCGTGGGACACCGCCACCGCGCTCGTGCTGCCCCTGGAACTGCACCCCGTGCTCGCGGACTCGCGCCACGCGATTGAGTCGTATCGCGGTGCCGTGCGCCAGGTCGCCGACGTTCTGGCCGCGGGCGGGACACGTGCGGAGGCGACCTCGCTCGCGGACCGTCTCCGCAGAGGCCTCGGGCTGCCGCAGCGGCTGCGCGGCGGTGCCCCCAAACCCGAGGAGTCCTCCGACGTTCCGCAGCCCGTGGTCACCGTGGGCACTGGGACACCCCTCGTCGCGACGACGTCCACCACGACCGACTCGACCACCGACGTGACGACCGATTCGACGATAACGATCATGGACGTGCCGGTCGACGAGCTGGTCAAGTCCACTGACGACAAGTCGACTTCGGTGCCTCCGCGTGACTCGGACGAACCCCCGGAGAAGCCCCGTCG
>NZ_JAENRY010000263.1 GCF_016612545.1 Streptomyces sp. MBT65
GGGTGCAGGGGAGCGGGCTGGGGCGGGTCACCGTGCGGTTCGAGACGCCTGAGGATTCGGGGCCGGGGCGGGTGCGGACGTTCCGGACCGATGATCCGGAGTTGGAGGCGGCGGAGCCCCTGCCGTTGGTGGGGCGGGGGGACGAGCCCGCGGTGCCTCTGCCGGTGTCGATGGTGGGGCGAGGCGGCGAGGTCCGGTCGGTTGGGCGGCGTTCCGAGGCTCCGCCTGTGGTGCCGGGATCTCTGGAGAGTTGAGGCTTGGATCACGGTCGGTGTTGGTAGGGCGCGGGCGCGCTTGGAAGGCTGAGGTTGGGGCGCGCCTCCGTGCCGTGCAGGTCAGTCGCCGGCGTCCGGCACGCGACGTTCCGGGGTTCCGGTTCCGGTGCGGGCGCCGATGCTTGGCGCACCCGTGTCCCACCCCGGCACCCTCGAACACCCCGGCAACTCCAACTACCCCACGCACCCCACCCCTTCGGACTTCGGAGTGGGCCGCCACCTTGCCGAAGTCGCGGTCCGGGAGCGACGGAGCCGGGCCCACGTCCAGGCCGTAGTGGTGGTACAGCTGGAGTTCCTGGTCCGGGGAGAGGTGGCGGCCCACTCCGAAGTCCGGGGCGTCCTTGATCAGGGAGCGTTCGAAGGGGATGTGGAGGGTGCCCTCGATCAGTTCGCTGGGCTCCAGGGGGACGAAGGCGTCCCTGGAGAACAGGCCGGTGCGTATGGCCGCCCACTCCGGTTCGCCGGTGGCGTCGTCGAGGTAGACCTCGTCGATCGTGCCGATCTTGGCGCCGGTGCGGTCGAACGCCTTGCGGCCGATCAGGTTGCGCGGATCGATGTCGGTCTGCACGGGACCTCCTCCTGCTCGCAACTCATCCGTGAACACTACAAAAGAGCACATTGAGGCCGGTGGCCACTCGAAAGCCGGGCTCCAGTGCTCGCTGGTAGGCTGACGAACGGCTGCTGACCCCGTGCGGGAGAGTCCTCCAGACTTCATCGGAGGCGCCGAAGGAGCAAATCCTCCCCGGAATCTCTCAGGCTCACGTACCGCACGGACGAGGTCACTCTGGAAAGCAGGGCGGGTGCCGACGGCGTCGACGGCTTCCGCTCTCACCGACGGTGAAAGCCGGGTTCCTTCGGGATGCCCGGTGAAGCTCTCAGGTTGAGATGACAGAGGGGGAGGCCGTCCGGGCACCCCACAGCCGTGGTGTCCCTCGAAGGTCGTGTCCGACCAGGAGGCCTCCCAAAATGACCGCCCCTCGCACTTCGCTCTCCGAGCTCGAACAGGGCATCCCGTTCGAGCAGCGCCACATCGGTCCCGACCAGGAGGCGCGGGCCAAGATGCTCGCGCAGGTCGGCTACGGCTCGCTCGACGAGCTGACGGCCGCCGCGGTCCCCGATGTGATCAAGAACGCCGACTCCCTGGACCTGCCGGGTGCCCGCACCGAGGCCGAGGTACTGGCCGAGCTGCGCTCCCTCGCGGACCGCAACGAGGTCCTCGGTTCCATGATCGGGCTCGGGTACTACGGGACTTTCACCCCGCCCGTGATCCTGCGCAACGTGATGGAGAACCCGGCCTGGTACACGGCCTACACGCCGTATCAGCCGGAGATCTCCCAGGGGCGGCTCGAAGCCCTGCTGAACTTCCAGACCATGGTCGCCGACCTCACCGGGCTGCCGACCTCCGGCGCCTCCCTGCTCGACGAGGGCACGGCCGCCGCCGAGGCCGTGGCGCTCTCGCGGCGCATGGGCAAGAACAAGAAGGGTCTGTTCCTGGTCGACGCCGACGCGTTGCCGCAGACCATCGCCGTGATCCAGACCCGCGCCGAGCCGGCCGGCGTCGAGGTCGTCGTCGCCGACCTCAGTGAGGGCATCCCGGCGGACATCGCCGAGCGTGAGATCAACGGTGTGCTCGTGCAGTACCCGGGCGCCTCCGGTGCCGTACGCGACATCAAGCCGCTGATCGAGCAGGCGCACGGGCTCGGTGCGCTCGTCACCGTCGCCGCCGATCTGCTCGCGCTCACGCTGCTCAAGTCGCCGGGTGAACTGGGTGCGGACATCGCGGTCGGTACGACGCAGCGCTTCGGGGTGCCGATGGGCTTCGGCGGGCCGCACGCCGGATACATGGCCGTGCACGAGAAGTTCGCGCGCAGCCTGCCCGGACGGCTCGTGGGCGTCTCCGTCGACGCCGACGGACACAAGGCCTACCGCCTGGCCCTCCAGACCCGCGAGCAGCACATCCGCCGCGAGAAGGCCACCAGCAACATCTGCACCGCCCAGGTGCTGCTCGCCGTCATGGCCGGCATGTACGCCGTCTACCACGGGCCCGAGGGGCTCAAGGGCATCGCGCGGCGGACGCATCGGTACGCCACGATCCTCGCCGCCGGACTCGCAGCAGGCGGTGTCGAGGTCGTCCACGGTGGCTACTTCGACACGCTGACCGCGCGCGTTCCCGGCCGGGCCGCCGAGGTCGTCGCCGCCGCCCGCGAGGACGGCGTCAACCTGTACCTCGTGGACGCGGACCGGGTGTCCATCGCCTGCGACGAGACCACCACCCGTGCTCAACTGGCCGCCGTATGGACCGCGTTCGGGGTGGACGGTGACGTAGAGGCGCTGGACGAGACCGCCGAGGACACGCTGCCCGAGGGGCTGCTGCGGACCGACGCGTATCTCACGCACCCGGTGTTCCGGGACCACCGTTCCGAGACCGCGATGCTGCGCTACCTGCGTCGGCTCGCCGACCGTGACTACGCGCTCGACCGGGGCATGATCCCGCTGGGCTCCTGCACCATGAAGCTCAACGCGACCACCGAGATGGAGCCGGTCACCTGGCCCGAGTTCGGGCAGCTGCACCCCTTCGCGCCCGCCGAGCAGGCCGGGGGATACCTCACGCTCATCCGGGAGTTGGAGGAGCGGCTCGCCGAGGTCACCGGGTACGACAAGGTGTCGTTGCAGCCCAACGCCGGTTCGCAGGGCGAGTTGGCCGGGCTGCTGGCGGTGCGCGGGTACCACCGGGCCAACGGCGACGAGCAGCGGACCGTGTGTCTGATCCCTTCGTCCGCGCACGGCACCAACGCCGCGAGCGCCGTGATGGCCGGGATGAAGGTCGTCGTCGTGAAGACCGCCGAGGACGGTGAGATCGACGTCGAGGATCTGCGGGCGAAGATCGAGCAGTTCCGCGACGAGCTGTCGGTGCTGATGATCACCTACCCGTCCACGCACGGGGTGTTCGAGGAGCACGTCGCCGACATCTGCGCGCAGGTGCACGAGGCCGGTGGGCAGGTCTACGTCGACGGCGCCAACCTCAACGCCCTTGTGGGGCTTGCCAAGCCGGGACACTTCGGCGGCGACGTCTCGCACCTGAATCTGCACAAGACGTTCTGCATTCCGCACGGTGGTGGCGGTCCGGGTGTCGGACCGGTGGGCGTCCGCGCGCACCTGGCGCCGTATCTGCCGAACCACCCCTTGCAGCCTGCGGCCGGGCCGGAGACGGGAGTCGGGCCCATCTCGGCCGCTCCGTGGGGCTCGGCCGGTATTCTGCCGATCTCTTGGGCGTACGTCCGCCTCATGGGCGGCGAGGGGCTGAAGCGGGCCACGCAGGTGGCCGTGCTCTCCGCCAACTACATCGCCAAGCGGCTCGAACCGCACTACCCCGTGCTCTACACCGGGCCCGGCGGGCTCGTCGCGCACGAGTGCATCATCGATCTGCGGCCGATCAGCAAGGCGACCGGTGTCAGCGTCGACGACATCGCCAAGCGGCTCATCGACTACGGCTTCCACGCGCCGACCATGTCGTTCCCGGTGGCCGGCACGCTGATGATCGAGCCGACGGAGTCCGAGGACCTGATCGAGCTGGACCGGTTCTGCGAGGCGATGATCGCGATTCGTGGGGAGATCGAGAAGGTCGGGTCGGGGGAGTGGCCGGCTGAGGACAACCCGTTGCGGAACGCGCCGCATACCGCTGCCGCGCTCGGTGGGGAGTGGGGGCACGCTTACTCGCGCGAGGAGGCTGTCTTCCCGGCCGGTGTCTCCGTTGCCGATAAGTACTGGCCGCCGGTGCGGCGGATCGACCAGGCTTTTGGTGACCGGAACCTGGTTTGTTCCTGCCCGCCGTTGGATGCGTACGAGGACTGAGCGCTTCGGAGTTCAGCTGCGGGTCCGTCGTGGCTGGGTGCGCCCCGTGGCGGAGCCACACATCGATACAGCCCCGCGCCCCTAGAAAAGGGGCGCGGGTGTTCACGCGGGATAGGAGTGGGTCTGGGTTGCCTTGACCGTTGCCCAGATCAACGCGCCCTGATGCAGGTCCAGTTCGGCCGCTGCCGGCGTCGTCAGGTCTGCTGCCAGAGGGAGTTCGCCCGTCAGGTCCACGCGGATCTGGTCGCCGTGGGTCTCCAGGCCCGCCACCTCGCAGTACCAGAGGTTGCGGGCGCTGGCGCCGGTGGGGCGGTCACGGAAGAGGGTTACCGCGCTGGGCGGGAACGCCACGAACACCTCGCCCCGGAGATCCTCCGTGGTGGTGATCGTAGGGCCGGTGTCGAGGGTGACCGTGTGGCCGTCGGCGTGGCCCTGGTAGAGGTTGAGGCCGACGAGTTGGGCGATGTAGTCCGTGCGCGGGTGGCGGGCGATGTCGGCGGGGGCGCCCTCCTGGACGACCGTGCCCTGCTCGATCACGATCAGCCGGTCGGCCAACACCATGGCGTCCAGGGGGTCGTGGGTGACCAGGACCGCGACCGCCTCGAACTCCGCGAGGTGGCGCCGGAGTTGGGCCCGTACGTCCAGGCGGGTGCGGGCGTCCAGGGCGGCGAGGGGCTCGTCGAGGAGCAGTAGGCGGGGGCGGGTCGCCAACGCCCTTGCCACGGCGACGCGTTGGGCCTGGCCGCCGGAGAGTCTGCGGGGCTTGGCGCCTGCGTGCTCGGCGAGGCCCATCCGCTCCAGCCACTCGGCGGCGATCGCGCGGGACTCCGCCTTGGTCGCGCCCTGGCAGCGCGGGCCGAAGCCGACGTTGTCGAGCGCGGTCAGGTGCGGGAAGAGCAGATAGTCCTGGAAGACGACTCCCACCGGGCGGGACTCCGGTGGCGTGCGGTCCAACTCCGCACCGTCCAGCCGTAGATGACCGTCCGTCAGGTGGACAAGGCCCGCCAGGGCGCGCAACGCGGTTGTCTTTCCGGCGCCGTTGGGGCCCAGCAGGGCGACGACGTCTCCGGGGGCGGCGGTCAGTTCGACGTCGAGGCGGAAGGTGCCGCGGTCCACGACGAGATGGGCGTCGAGGCCCTTGTCGGGGGTGGTGGTGAGGTCGGTCATGAGGTCGTCATCCAGCGGTCGCGGAGCCCTGCCAGGACCGCGATCGACACGGCCAGCAGGACCAGGCTGAGGGCGATCGCCGCCTCCGGGTCGTTCTGGAGGGCCAGGTAGACCGCGAGGGGCATGGTCTGGGTGCGGCCGGGGAAGTTGCCGGCGAAGGTGATCGTCGCGCCGAACTCGCCCAGCGCGCGGGCCCAGGCGAGGACCGCGCCCGCCGCGATGCCCGGGGCGATCAGGGGGAGCGTGACCCGGCGGAACGCCGTGAAGCGGGAGGCGCCGAGGGTCTGGGCTGCCTCCTCGTAGCGGGGGTCGGCGGCGCGCAGGGTGCCCTCGACGCTGATGACCAGGAACGGCATCGCGACGAACGCCTCCGCGACCACGACACCGGTCGTGGTGAAGGGGAGCGTGATGCCGAACCACGAGTCGAGCCACTGGCCCACGACACCGTTGCGGCCGAGGGCCAGGAGCAGGGCCACACCGCCCACCACCGGGGGCAGGACCAGGGGGAGCGTCACCAGGGCGCGGAGGAAGCCGCGGCCGGGGAACTCCGTGCGGGCCAGCACCCAGGCCAGCGGTACGCCCAGGACGAGGCTCACGGCCGTCGCCGCGGTCGCGCTGAACAGGGAGAGCTGGAGTGCCTGCCAGACCTCTGTGCTGGTCAGTTGGGACGGCAGGGAGCGCCAAGGGGCCCGTACCAGCAGGGCGAGCAGCGGGAGGAGCAGGAACGCCAGGCCTACGAGCGCGGGCACCAGCAGGGGGAGCGGTACCCCGCGGCCTGTCATCCGGACACGGCGACGCCGCGGCCCGCCCTTGAGGGTCTCGGCCGCGGCGTCAGCGGTGTCGAACCGGGTCACGGCTTGAGGAAGCCCGCCGCGGACAGCACCTTCTGGCCCTCGGCGGACTGCACCAGCGCGATGAACGCCTTGGCGGCGACCGCGTTGGGCGCGTCCTTCAGGAGGACGATCGGGTAGTCGTTGATGGCTTCGGCGGACTCGGGGAACTCCACGCCCTCCACCTTGTCACCCGCCGCGTGCACATCGGTCTTGTACACGACCGCCGCGTCGGCCTCCTTCAACACCACCTTGTTCAGGGCCGACTTGACGTCCTCCTCGTAGGACACCGGCGTGAGCTTCAACTTGCTTGCCGTCAGCGCCTTTTGGGCCGCGGCGCCGCACGGCACCGTCTTGTCGCACAGCACGACCTTCAGCGAGGACTTGGTGAGGTCCTTCAGGGAGGCGATCTTGTCGGGGTTGCCCGGCAGGGTGGCGATCTCCAGCTGGTTGCGCACGAACGTGGCCGGCGTGCCGACTCCGTCGCCCTTGTCCGTGACGATCGCCATGGTCTTGGGGCTGGCGGCGGCGAACACATCGGCCGGGGCACCGCTGGTGATGCTCGCGGCGAGGGTGTCGCTGCCCGCGAAGTTGAAGGTGACCTTGGTGCCCGGGTGCGCCGTCTCGAACTCCTTGCCCAGGGTCGTGAAGGACTCCTTGAGCGAGGCGGCGGCGAAGACGGTGACCGTGCCGGACATCTTCGGGGACGCAGAGGCCGAGGAGTCGGACTTCGAGGAGGACGAGTCGTCGCTGGAGGAGCAGGCGCTCAGGGCCAGCAGCGCGGCGGCTCCCGCCCCGGCAACCTGAAGGGTCCGGCGGGTCCGACGCGCGGAACGGGTCATCACGGTTCTACTCCTCTGATTCTGCCGATATGGGGTTGTCGCGCCCTTGCCCGGCCGCAACGGCCGTGCCGCGATGATACTGCCGCATTTGCGAGGCAGAAGTCTCCTGTCGCATCGCATGAGCTGCACTGTTCGCTTGTGGGGTGCGCATGTGCGTTTGTACGGGAGGGCCGTCCGGGTACCACCATCCGGGAGGTGATGGCTCGTGACGCTCGCGCAGCTCGACCTGACGGGGGACCTCGCCCGGCCCACCCGGCTGACCGTGCCGGACCTGTCGAACTGGCCGCTGCACCGGGTGCGGGTCAGCTTCGAGTGCGCCACCAGCGGCACCCAGGAGCACCGCTTCGCGGGCCCTCGGCTCTACGACGTCCTGTCCTCGGCCGGCCCCGGCTTCGACCCCGTCCGCCGCAAGGACCGGCTGCGCTTCCTGATCGCGGTCAGCGGTACGGACGGACACCATGCGCTGCTGTCCTGGGCCGAGATCGACCCCGACTTCGCTCATGCCCTTGTTCTGCTCGCCGTGAGCATCGACGACACCCCGCTCGACCGTGCCGGACCGCAACTGGTGCTTCCGCAGGACCGTTGCGGGGCCCGGCACATCAGTGGGATCAGGGCGATACGGGTGGACGGGGCGTATGGCGCGGCGAGTTGGCCAGTGCCAGCCACACCCGGTCGCGGGTCAGCGGAAGTTCGGTGAAGCGGACGCCCGTCGCGTCCCGCAGCGCGTTGGCGAAGGCGGGCGCGACCGGGTTGAAGGGGCTCTCGCTCATCGACTTGGCGCCCAACGGGCCGATGGCGTCCGCCGTTTCCATGAAGTGCACCTCGGTGCGCGGCACGTCCGCGTACTGCGGGAGCCGATAGCGCCGGAACGCGGCCGTCTCCACCGCGCCCCGCTCGTCGATGCGGACGTTCTCGAAGAGGGTCGCGCCGAGTGCCTGGGCGACCCCGCCCTCGACCTGGCCCCGGCACTGCATCGGGTTCATCACCTTGCCCGCGTCCGCCGCGTGCACACTGCGGAGGATACGGATCTCACCCGTGTCCGGGTCCACGGCGACCCTGAACCACTGCGCGTTGAAGGCCACGGAACGCGGGGTGCCACCGAAGTGTCCGTCGGCGGTGAACTCCGTCCCGACCGCCGCGCCGGCCGCGTGCAGTTCCTTCAACGACAGACGGCCACCAGGATGGAGTACGGCTTCCTCAGCCAACCGGCAGTCCGTGCGCGGGAGTTGCAGATGGGCGGCGGCGAAGTCGAGCAACTGGTCGGCGAGGGCGCGGGATGCGCGCAGCGTGGCCTTGCCCGCCACCACCGTGCCCGTGGAGGCGAAGGCGCCCGTGTCATGGCGTACGACGTCCGTGTCGGACTGGCGGACGGTGATCCGGTCGACGGTGGTGGCGAGTTCGCCGGCGGCGATCTGGCGATGGACCGTGGTCGTGCCGTTGCCGAACTCCGCTGTGCCCACGGCGAGATCGAAGCCGCCGTCGGGGAGGAGGCTCGCCTTCGCGTCGGCGATGTGGCCGCCGGGCGGGCCCGTCGCGATCATCGCCAGGGCCGCTCCTTCGCCGACCAGCCAGCCTTCAGGAGCTGCCTCCCAGGGCTCTGTCCGTGCACGGCGCACGATCGACACGCACTGGTCGAGGCCGTAGCTCGCGATGTGCAGGTCCTCCTCCTCGCCGCCGGGGGAGAGCATCGACTCGCCCGGGCCGATGATGTTCCTCGCCTTGAACTCCAGTGGATCCAGGTCCAGTTGGCGGGCCAGTTCGTCGAGGGCCGACTCCACGGCGAACATCACCTGGCCGAGGCCGTAGCCCCGGAAGGCGCCCGCTGGGACGGTGTGCGTGTAGACGGAGAAGGCGTCGACCTTCTTGTGCGGGGCGCGGTAGACGGCCATGGACTCGCCGACGCTGTGGAACATGACGGCGGGGCCGTGGTTGCCATAGGCGCCGGTGTTGGAGACAACTCGTAGCTGGAGTGCGGTGAGTTGGCCGTCGCGGCGGGCGCCCACCTTCACGTTGATGGTGAACGGGTGGCGGGTGGTCGCGCCGTAGAACTGTTCGGCGCGTGTGTACTCCAGTTTCACCGGGCGGCGCAGGCGCAGGACCGCGAGGGCGACGATGTCCTCGACGAGCATCTCCTGCTTGCCGCCGAAGCCGCCGCCGACCCGGCCGGCGACCACCCGCACCTGCTCCTCGGGGAGGTCGTAGAGCGCGCAGAGGGCGCGGCGGGTGAGGAACGGGGTCTGTGAACTGGTGCGTACCGTCAGCCTGTTGTCCTCGTCGAACCACGCCACCGCGCCGTGCGTCTCCAGGCTGGCGTGCTGGACGCGCTGGGTGCGATACGTGTCCTCGTACACCGCATCGGCCTCCGCGAAGCCTGCCTCCACGCTGCCGATCTCGCCGTGGGCCTCGCCGACCACGTTGTCCTGGGGGCGGGAAATGCGGGCCGTGGCCGCGTCCTTGTCGTGGACGACCGGGGCTCCGGGGCGCATCGCCTCCTCCGGGTCGAGGACCGCGGGCAGGATCTCGTACGTCACCTCGACGCGTCGGCAGCCCTCCTCGGCGGCGGCCTCGCTGTCGGCGACGACGGCGGCGACGCGCTGGCCGACGTAGCGGACGGTGTCGTCGAGGACGCGAGTGTCGTCGGGGTCCTCCGTGGGGTGCTCGTGGCGGGCCGTGGAGAAGTGGCGTTCGGGGGCGTCGTAGTGAGTGAACACCGCGTGCACGCCCGGGACTTGGAGGGCAGCCGTGGTGTCGATCGCGGTGATGCGGGCGTGGGCGTGCGGGGAGCGGAGGAGCTTCATGTGGAGCAGGTCGGCGATGTCGATGTCGAAGGTGTAGCGGGCCTTGCCGGTCACCACCTGGGGGCCCGCGGGGGCGGGGAGGTTGCGGCCGACCGCCTCGCCCGCGCCGGGTGCCTCGGCGTGGCATACGCCTCGTACGGCGTCCTCGATGGCGCGGTAGCCGGTGCAGCGGCAGAGGTTGCCCTTGAACGCCCTTGGCAGGTCGGTGAGTTGGTCCTCGTCCAGGGCGGCCGTCGTCATCAGGAAGCCGGCCGTGCAGAAACCGCACTGGAAGCCCTGGGCGTCGAGGAACTTCCGCTGGACGGGGTGGAGTTCACCGTCCTCGGCGGCCAGTCCCTCGACCGTGGTGACGGTACGGCCGTCGGCGCGGAAGGCCGGGTAGAGGCAGCTGTGCACGGGCTCGCCGTCCACGTGGACCGTGCAGGCGCCGCAGTCGCCCGCGTCGCAGCCCTTCTTCACGCCGAACCAGCCGCGGTCGCGGAGGTAGGTGCGCAGACACTGACCCGGGCGGGGGTCTTCGGCGAAGGACCGGCCGTTGATCTCGATCTTCATGCTGCCGTCTCTCCCAGCTCCAGCTCCGGTTCCAGCTCCCGGCGGATCTCCTCCGCGTAGCGGAACGTCATGTGCGCCCGCCACTCGGGAAGTCCGTGGATGTCGTCGAACCACTCGTCGTCGGCGACGGCGGAGGTGATCGCTGTGCGCAGTTCCTCGGCCGTGGGCCGCGGCGGGAAGCACAGGCGAAATGGGCGGACGGTCGAGGCGGTGATCGTCAGCGCGAATGAGCTGTCTTGCGGGTCCAAGGAGCCGATGACCAGGACTCCGGAGCGGCCGAGGCCGTAGAGGGAGGCCTGGCGGAAGGCCGTACGGCAGGTCAGGGCGCGGGCCGCAAGGACCTCGCCGACGGCGAACTCCTCCGCTCGATCACCGTCCCGGCCCGCGCCCGCGCCGGTGACGAAGTCGGCGACGTGGACGCGGCGGTGTGTGCCGTCCTGGGCGAGGAGCAGGCACTCGGCGTCCAGGGCGGCCGTGAGGGAGATCATCGGGCCCGCGGGCAGGGCGTTGCAGAGGTTGCCGCCGACCGTCGCCATGTTCCAGATCTTGAAGGAGGCGAGGAAGGCGCGGCAGCACTGTTCGACGAGCGGGGCCGCCTCGGCCGTCAACTCCTTCGCGAAGCGGGAGAGTTGGGCGATCGTGCAGGTGGCGGCGATCTCCAGGGAGCCGTCCGGGAGCCGTTGGACGGGGGTCCAGCCGGTGCGGCTCAGGTCCACCAGGCGGCGCAGGTGCGGTTGCGGCTCGGAGAAGAGATACGTGCCGCCGCTGAGCCAGGCGTCGCCCGGCCGCCAGGGGGTCGGCTGCCGGGCGTCGAGGATCTCGGCCACCGTGTTCNCCCGGCTCGCGCGGGAGATCAGCGGGGTGACCGTGACCGACCTGGAGGACCCCGCGCGGTTCGTGCGGCGGGACGAGGTGGTGCTCAGCGGGCTGGTGTGGTGGACCGCCGAGGACGGGCCCGGGCGGGCCGAGCGGTTCGTGTCCGCGTTGCGCGGGGCGGGGCCGCGGCGCTGCTCGCCGGGGAGGAGACGCACGGCTCGGTGCCGGACGACCTCGTCGAGGCCTGTGTGCGGCACGGGCTGCCGCTGGCCGCCGTGCCCGCGCACATCATGTTCCGCGCGATCACCGACACCGTGTACCTCGGGCGGTGGGGCGAGCTGAGCCGTCGGCACGCGCTGCCGGAGAGCGTGCGGGGGCGGTTGGGTCGGATGGCCGCGCAGGGCGCCGGCCCGGGGGCCGTCGTGGCGACGGCCTTCGCCCACCTCGAACGCGCCGTCGCCTATGTCCTCACGCCCTCCGGGCGGACGGTCGCGGCGACACCGGGCGCGGCCGCGATACCGGCGCGGGAGGCGGCCGTACTGCTGGCGGAGGCCGTGCCCGTCGACGCGGACGGGGTCTCGCCGTACGAGCGCTGGCACCTCTATCTCCCCGACCCCGACGACGCCCCGCCGCGCATGCTGCACGAGCTGGCCTCGGTGCTGGGGCGCTGCCAGGAGGCGCGGGTCCGCGCGCGGGCCGAAGAGCGGCAGACGGCGGACGAGTTGGGGGCGCTTCTTGCCGCGCCGGGCGTCGATGTGGCGGTTGTGGCGGCGGCGTTGCGGGCCTGTGGCCTGCCGGCCGAGGGCCCCTATCGCGTACTGGTCGCGGAGACCGGGGCACAGCGGGCCGGGTTGGCCTAGGGGGCGTTGGCTGAGGTGGTCGCGCATGTGGTGCGGGGGGTGGGGG
>NZ_JAENRY010000264.1 GCF_016612545.1 Streptomyces sp. MBT65
GACACCCCGGGGTGTCTCATTACGAGACAGCGTCAGCCCCTCGGCGGCCGTGGCCAGGGGCCCGATACGGTGAGAGGCGTCATGACCACCGTGGAGCACTCCCCCGCCCTCGCCCCGCTGCGCCAGGCGCGCGAGCGGTTCCTGAGCGGCCGCCCGCTGCCCGACGACGTCCCGGACGAGGTCCTCGCGGCCTGGCGCCGCGCCCGCTTCTTCGGCGTACGCCCCGACCTCGACGGACCCGTCCCGGAGCCCGAACTCCCGCCGGACTCGCCCCTGTTGGAGGCGGCACTGCCCGTGCTGGAGCGCATCGCGCCCGTGCTCGGCCACTCGGGACTGCTGCTGACCGACGAGCGGCTGCGGGTGCTGTGGACCATGGGCGAGGTCCCCGGCGACGACCGCTGCCGGGACCTGTCCGAGCGGGAGGTGGGCCACAACAGCGCGGCCCTCGCCCTGCGCACCCGGCGGCGGGCCGAGGTGCACGGACCCGAGCACTTCCTCGACGTGTGGCAGGACGTGTCCGCCGTCAGCGTGCCGCTGCTCGCCCCGGACTCCGGGCAGGTGCTCGGCACGGTGACCGTCACGTCCGGCCTGTGCGCCGGCTGCGGCCCGCATCCCGGGGCCGCCCTCGCCGAGGCGGCGGCCACGGCGGTGGAGGCCGAACTCCTCGCCCGCTCCCGCAGCGCCGAACGGGTGCTCCTCGACGCCTACGCCCGGGCCGCCCACGGCCCGGACCGCGCGGTCGTCGCCCTCGACGGCCGCAACCGCCTGATCAGCGAGGCCGCGGTCCGCCTCGCGACACCTCAGGTACTGGCCGCGCTGGAACGGTCCAGCACGAGCGAGCACGCCTCCGGCGCACGCCCGCCTCAGGACACCGGGTGCGGTCCGGTGGTGGAACGGTCCTACGACGCCGGATCCCAGCCGGTGCAGGAGCGGTCCTACGGCGTGAGGCTCCCCGACGGTGCCGGGTGCACCGCCACGATCACTCCCGTACGGCACGAGGGCCGCGTCCTCGGGATCGTCGCCGTGCTCGCGGCGCGCGCCGCCGAGGTGCCACGGCTCGATCCGCGGCCCGCGCTGGCGCTCGCGGGCCGTTCGGTGCCCTGGCGGCACGCGGTCGCCCGGGCGGTCGAGCTGGCCCGGGTCCATGAGCCGCTGCTGCTCACCGGCGAACGCGGGAGCGGCAAGACCGCGCTGGCCCGTGAACTGCTCGGCGGAACCGTGCCGTTGGTCGCCGATGCCGCCGAGTCGCCCGAACTCGGCGTGAAGTACAGCGAGTTGGCCGACGGCCGCCCGCTGCTCCTGCGGCACGCCGAACGGCTCGCCCAGCCGGACGTCGCCGCGCTCAACTCCCTGCTCGACGAACACCCCGACGTCCACCTGCTGGTGACCTACACGCCCGGCACACCTCCGGGCCCGTGCTTCCAGCGGCTGCTGGACACCCTGGGGGCGCGGTCGGTGACCCTGCCCGCGCTGCGTGAACGCCCCGAGGACGTACGGGAGTTGCTGCCGGTCCTGGCGCCCCGCCCGGTGCCCGGACAGCCTCCGCTGACCTGGACGCTGGACGCGTTGCGCGCCCTGGAGGAGCATCCCTGGCCGGGCAACGTCACCGAACTCGCCCATGTGGTGCGGGCGTTGGCGGAACACCGGCGGGTCACCGGCCCGGTGCGGCGGGCCGAGCTGCCCGATGCCGTCCGGGAGGGTCCTGCGGCCCGGCGGCTCAGCCCGATGGAGCACGCCGAACGCACCGCGATCCTGGCCGCGTTGCGCCGGCACGGCGGCAACAAGGCGCGGGCGGCCGCCGCGTTGGGGATCGGCCGGGCGACGCTGTACCGCAAGCTGCGCGGTTACCAGGGCGGACACGGCTGAGACCTGGGCGCCCGGGATACGCACGGCTGCGATGTGCAC
Organism: Streptomyces sp. MBT65; assembly: GCF_016612545.1. GTDB lineage: Bacteria > Actinomycetota > Actinomycetes > Streptomycetales > Streptomycetaceae > Streptomyces. Next base: position 1,906 of record NZ_JAENRY010000264.1, read on the forward strand.
GGCTGACACCTACTTGATCAGGGCGTTCGCCACGACGACCACCACCCCGAGGAGCGCGTCCAGCGCCCCGATGACGACGGCCGCCGTCCAACTCCGCGCCGACCAGCGGGCCGTGACCAGGCCCAGGCAGAACAGCAGCGCGATGTTGAGGACGAAGGCCGCGTACTCGACGCCGTTCGCGGGCCACCAGCCCCAGCCGGCGCCGGCGAGCAGCAGCACGGTGGGCAGCGCGGCGGCGACCAGCGGCCACTCGTCGCGCAGGGTGCGCAGGGCGTCCCAGCGGCGGTGCGGGGCGCGCTCGGCGATGTAGTGGGCGTACCCGTGGGCCAGCGCCGAGGCGGCGGCGGTCACCAGCAGCCACAGGGCGTCGTAGCGGCGGCTGCCCTTGGATGTGTGGCCGTACTGGGTGAGCGCGGCGACCATCGAGCAGGCGAGGACGGCGCCGTAGACGCCCCCGAAGAGGATGTTCTCCCGGGTCTCGTGCGGGTGCGGGGGTGGGAGCGGTTCGGGGACGGCTGTCGTGGTCTGCGCCATGCCCTCCACGATCGCCCGGCGCCACCCGGGCCGCCACTCCGCGACGAAGTGTCCTCCCACCTGCGCCGATACCTCACACAGTGTCCACGTCCTGACCGCTCCCGGTCGGGCTAGGGTCGCCGTATGACGCACAGTTTCGTTGTCCGCATCCCCGATGCCGAGCTCGAACCCGAGCCGCTCGACCCGGCGCAGATCGTCTCCGGCACTCCCGAGGTCACCGGGAAGGTCGTGTGGGAGTCCGCGGACGGGCGGCAGATCCGCGGGATCTGGCAGATCACGCCGGGTGTGGTCACCGACACCGAGGCGGACGAGCTGTTCGTCGTGATCAGCGGTTCCGCGACCATCGAGGTCGAGGGCGGGGAGACCCTGACGGTCGGTCCCGGGGACCTGGCCGTGCTGCGCGCGGGCGACCGTACGACGTGGACGGTGCACGAGACGCTGCGCAAGGCGTACGCCATCAATCTGTGAACCGAGTCGACCACTCTGTGAACCGAGTCAACGCGTGGGCGCCGTAGGCAGGTTGTAGGGCGTGACCACCTGGATAGCGGACGGCAGGGTCGGGCCCGCGGGCGGCAGCGCGTCGTGGGCGCGCATCACGATGCGGCAGGCCTCGCGGACGTCCTGGCGCAGATCGTGGTGGAGGACGGCGGACAGCCGCTGCTCGTGCAGCAGCCGGGTGTTGTCGTGGTCGAGGTCGTGCGCGACGAACACGGCGCACTCGCGACCCAGGTCGGCGAAGGCGCGCAGGGTCGCGATGTTGCCGCCGCCGATCGAGTAGACCGCACGGATGTCCGGGTCGCGCTTGAGGGCGGCCCGGACCAGCTCGTACTGGGTGGCGTCCAGGCCGTGTCCCTCGGTGATCTCGACGAGGGACCGCTCCGGGTAGCGGGCGCGCATGGTGCTGCGGAAACCCATCTCGCGCTCTTCCTCGTTGCGGAAGAAACCGCTGCTCAGGCTGGTGAGGACATTGCCGGGACGGTCGCCGAGCCACTGGCCCATCAGATACGCGGCCGTCGCGCCCGCCGCCCGGTTGTCTATGCCGACGTAGGCCAGCCGGGCGCTCGCGGGCAGATCGGTCACCAGCGTGACGACCGGGATGCCGGCTGCGACGAGCCGGCCGACGGCCGCGGTGATCTCGGGGACGTCCGGCGCCTTGAGGATGACGCCCTGCGAGCCGCGCCGCACGATCCTGTCCAGGGTCCCGACCAGTTCCTTCACCGGCGCGGTCTCCCGGAAGTGGAAGCGGGAGCGCACGACGGCCGGGTGCAGATCGGGCAGCTCGGCCTCCAGCGCCACCCGTACGGCGGTGGAGAACCGCTCCGGCGTCTGCATCACGATGTCGATCATGAACGTCCGCCCGACGAGCCTGACCTGGGTGCGCTGCCGGTCGAGATCGGCGATGGCCTGGCGCACCTCACGCTCGGTGCTCTCCCGCACACCGCCCCTGCCGTTCAGCACCCGGTCCACGGTGGCCTCGCTGAGACCCGCCTGACGTGCGATTTCGCGGATCGGGAAGGGGTGGCCCACCGGTCGTCTCCTTGAGGGGTTTTTGATGGCTGGCTGCTGGTTGTTCGAAGGGTTTGTACTGACAAGAATGACAGGACCGCACCGCTCCGTGACCCGAGGGGACGACGATGTCCTTCACATCAGTAGAACGCCGCGCCTGGCTCACCGAGCAGGACTGCGACCTCGACGCCTTCCGCGCGCTGGTCGAGCAGCCGACCGACCTGGCCGACTTCCCCTACGCGTCCTCGGTCGACCGTAACGTCCTCGTCTACGACAGTGAGCGGCTGCGCAAGTCCCTGGCGGCCGGCGAGCGCCGCGAGGTGCAGGCCGAGCTGGTGCGGGCGTTCGCCGAGGGGCCGGGCATCGTGGTCCTTCAGGGCGCCTTCCCGGACGCGGCGGTGGTGGACCGGGCGACCGAGGTGTTCGAGGCGCTGATCGCCGAGCAGCGCGCGTCGGGCGCGGGTGCCGGTGACCACTTCGCGAAGCCGGGTGCCAACGACCGGGTGTGGAACGCGCTGGAGAAGGCCGCGCTCTACGACCCGGAGGCGTTCGCCGACTACTACGCGAACGACATGCTGGCGCTGGTGTCCGTAGCCTGGCTGGGCCCCGGTTACCAGGTCACCTCGCAGATCAACGTGGTCCACCCGGGCGGCGCCGCGCAGACCGCGCACCGCGACTACCACCTCGGGTTCCTCGGCAACGAGGTGGCCGCGGGCTACCCGGCGCACGTGCACCGGCTCTCCCCCGTGCTCACGCTCCAAGGGGCGGTCGCGCACTGCGACATGCCGGTCGAGTCCGGGCCGACGATGTACCTGCCGCACTCGCAGAAGTTCGAGCCCGGCTATCTGGCATGGCGACTCCCGGAATTCCAGGCCTACTTCGAGGCCCACCACATCCAACTCCCGCTCGCCAAGGGCGATGCCGCGTTCTTCAACCCCGCGCTGTTCCACGCGGCCGGCACCAACCGCACGGCGGACGTCCGGCGCATGGCCAATCTGCTCCAGGTGTCGTCCGCGTTCGGGCGGGCGATGGAGACGGTGGACCGCGAGGCCGTCACCAACGCGGTGTTCCCGGTCCTGCTCCGCCGCAAGGCCGAGGGCGTCGGCGAGGAGTGGCTCGACACGGTCGTGGCGGCCAGTGCCGAGGGCTACGCCTTCCCCACCAACCTCGACAACGACCCGCCGGTCGAGGGCCTGGCCCCGCCCTCGCAGGCCGATGTCGTACGGCGCGCGGTGCGTGAGGGCTGGGACCCGCAGGCGCTCCGCGGGGAACTGCGGGCCGGTGCCGAGCGGCGCGAGAGCTGAGGGACGGCATGGGACTTCGACTTCTCGACGACAAGGTCGTCCTCGTCAACGGCGGCAGCCAGGGCGTGGGCGCCGCGATCGTCCGGGCGGCGGTGCGCGAGGGCGCGACCGTCGTCTTCACCGGCCGCCGTACGGAGGTGGGCGAGAAGCTCGCCGCGGACACGGATGCGCGCTTCGTACGGGCGGACCTCGCCGATCCGGCGCAGGCGCGCGACAGCGTCGTACGGACCGTGGAGGCGCAGGGGCGTGTCGACTGCCTGGTCAACGCGGCGGGGCTGACCTCACGCGGCTCGCTGCTCGACACCACACCCGAACTGTTCGACCAGCACATGGCGATCAACCTCAAGGCGCCGTTCTTCGCGATGCAGGCCGCGGTAGCCGACATGACCGCCCGCAAGGCGCCGGGCACGATCGTCAACATCGGCTCCACCTGCGCCCACGGCGGCCCGCCTCACCTCGCCCCGTACTCCACCGCGAAAGCCGGCTTGGCGGGCCTGACCCGTAACGCGGCGCACGCGCACCGCTTCGACCGCATCCGGATCAACACCGTCAACATCGGCTGGACCGACACCGAGGGCGAGGACGCGACCCAGCGCGCCTTCCACGGCGCGGGCGACGACTGGCGGGAACAGGCCGCCGCCCGTCAGCCGATGGGCAAGCTCGGCCAGCCGGACGAGATCGCCGACTTCGTGGTGTTCCTGCTGTCCGAGCGGTCCGGCGTGGTCACCGGCTCGGTGATCGACTGGGACCAGAACGTCCTGGGCGCCCTCGACTGACCTTCACCACCCGCACCACACCCGCACCGACAAGAAAGCAAGTGCCCTCATGCGCATCGGAATCCTCGGCCTCGGCCGCATCGGCGCCTTCCACGCCGAGACCCTTTCCGGACTCGACGTCGTCGAGTCCCTCGTCGTGGCCGACCCGTTCGCGGAGGCCGCGAAGAAGGCCGCCGAGCGGTTCGGCGCCGAGGTCGCGGACTCCCCCGAGGCCGTGCTGGCCGCCGGGGTCGACGGTGTCGTGGTGGCCGCGGCGACCGATGCCCACCCGGGCCTGATCCTGGCCGCCGTCGAGGCGGGCATCCCGGTCTTCTGCGAGAAGCCGGTCGCCAAGACCATGGCCGAGGGCGTCCAGGTCCTCAAGGCCGTCGAGGGCAGCGACGTACCGATCCAGATCGGCTACAACCGCCGCTTCGACGCGGGCTTCGTCGCGGCGCGGGCCGCCGTGCACTCCGGTGAGCTGGGCAAGCTGCACACCGTGCGCTCGACGACGCTGGACCCGGCGCCGCCGCCGGCCGCGTACATCGCCGCGTCCGGGGGAATCTTCCGGGACTGTTCGGTCCACGACTTCGACATCATCCGCTGGGTCACCGGCCGCGAGGTCGTCGAGGTGTACGCGGTCGGCGGCAACCGGGGTGCCGAGTACATCAAGGAGGCGGGCGACGCCGACACCACCGGCGCGATCCTGACCCTGGACGACGGCACCATCGCGGTGGTCTCCAACTCCCGCCACAACGCCCGGGGTTACGACGTCCGCATGGAGATCCACGGCTTCACGGACTCCATCGCGGTGGGCCTGGAGGACAAGCTGCCGCTGCGCTCCGTGGAGCCGGGCGTGACCTTCCCTGCGGGTGTCCCGCACGACTTCTTCATGGACCGCTTCACGGCCGCCTACCGCGCCGAACTCACCGCGTTCACCGAGGTGGTGGCCGGCACCCGCACCTCGCCCTGCACGGTCGCGGACGCCCTGGAGGCAGGCTGGATCGCGGACGCCTGCACCCTGTCGCTGCACGAGCACCGCCCGGTCACCGTCCAGGAGGTACGACAGGCATGAGCGGTCCGGGCCGGGAACCACTGCGCATCGGAGTACTGGGAGCGGCTCGGATCACCGAGAACTCCCTGATCGGTCCCGCCCGGACGACCGGCCACCGCGTTGTCGCGGTGGCCGCGCGCGACCGGTCCCGGGCGGAGGCGTACGCCGCCGCGCACCGCGTCGAGCGGGTCGTCGACTCGTACGCCGACCTGATCGCCGACCCCGAGGTGGAGGTCGTCTACAACCCGCTCGCCAACGGTCTGCACGGGCCGTGGAACCTCGCCGCGCTCGCGGCGGGCAAGCACGTCCTGTCGGAGAAGCCCTCGGCGAGCAACGCCGAGGAGGCGGCCGAGGTCCGGGAGGCGGCGGCGAAGGCCGGCACGGTCTTCATGGAGGCCTTCCACTACCTCTTCCACCCGGTCACCCGGCGCCTGCACGAACTGCTGGCCTCCGGCGAACTCGGCGAGCTGCGGCACGTCGAGACGCTCGTCGCGATCCAGGCCCCGCCGGACACCGACCCGCGCTGGTCCCTGGACCTGGCCGGCGGCGCCGTGATGGACCTGGGCTGCTACAGCCTGCACGCCCAGCGCATGCTGGCCCCCTGGGCGGGCGGCGCACCCCGGCTCGTCTCGGCCCGCGCCGGCGACCGCGCGGGCGCCCCGGGCGTCGACGAGTGGCTGGACGCCGACCTCGCCTTCCCCAGCGGCGCCACCGGCTCCGCCCGCTGCCACATGGCGTACGACAAGCTGGAGATGAGCTGCCGGATCATCGGCAGCCGGGGCGAGGCGTTCGCACCGAACTTCGTGCTCCCCCAGCTGGACGACCGCATCGTGATCCGCACGACGGACGGCGAACGCACGGAGCGACTGGGCCGACGGTCGTCGTACACCTATCAACTGGAGGCGTTCGCCGCCCGGTTGAGGGAGGGCGCGCCCCTTCCGCTGGGTCCGGACGACGCGGTGGCGACGATGACGTTGATCGACGAGGCCTATCGGGGGGCGGGGTTCGCGCCGAGGCCGCGGGTGTCGGCGCTGCCGTAGACGCACGACGGTCGACGCAGCGACGCCCGGACGGTTTCGTCCGGGCGTTCCGCATGCTGTCGGGTGACGGGCTACTGGTAGAACGCCGGCCGCTCCACCAACTCCACCTCCACCCGCACCCCCTCCTCCAACGCCCGAACCCCCGCCTCGCACACAGCAGCAGCCGCGTACCCGTCCCACACGCTCGGGCCCGTGACCTCGCCGCGGCGGGTCGCGTCGACCCAGGTCTGGAGCTCGCGGTCGTAGGCGTCGGCGAAGCGTTCGGTGAAGTCCTGGGCGATGGTGCCGCCCCAGCGGCCGGCCATGTTGGTGACCATGGCGTGGCCGTCGCCGATGCGGGCGGTGCCGCGTTCGCAGACGATCTCGGCCTGGACCTGGTAGCCGAAGCCGCAGTTGACGAACATCTCGACGTCGACGATCGCGCCGCCGTCCGTCTCGAAGACGACGAACTGCGGGTCCTGGAGGTCGTCCGGGGCGCTCGCCGAAGGGCGCGGGCGCAGCACCTGGACGGCCGTGATCTCGTGGCCGAGGAGCCAACGGGTCGCGTCGGTCTCGTGGGCCACGGAGTCGCTGATCAGCATGGAGCTGGTGAAGAAGGGCGGGCTGGAGGCGTTGCGGTGCCGGTTGTGGAGCATCAGGGGTCGGCCCAACTGGCCTGTTTCCAGAAGGGATTTGAGCTTCATGTACTCGGCGTCGTAGCGCCGCATGAAGCCGACCTGCACCCGCCGGTGACCGAGGCGCAGCTCGGCCTCCAGGACGCGCAGCGCGGAGGCCGCGTCGGGGGTGAGCGGCTTCTCGCACAGGACCGGGAGGTCGTGCTCGAAGGCCGTCAGCAGGGCCGCCTCATGGGCGGGGCCCGGTGAGGCGATCAGCACCGCGTCGACGTCGGCCGCCGCCATCGCGGCGGCCGGGTCGGTGTACGCGGTGCAGCCGTCGACCCCGGACGCGATCCGTTTGGCGCGCTCGGCGTCGACGTCCACGACGGCGGTCACCCGGGCTCCGTTGACCACGCCCTCGATCCGGCGGACGTGGTCCGCCCCCATCTTTCCGGTTCCGACGACTGCCACTCCGAGCGGGTCGCGCGGGTTCATGGCCATCGGCCGTCCTTTCAGCTCGTCAGGGTCGTCACGGTCGTCACGTCCGTCAAGCACCGCAGGAGCGGAGGAACTTGCGGGTGCGTTCCGCGATGGGGAGGGGCTTGTCCGGCTCGCACGGGTACATGTCCTGCTCGACGATCGCGAACAGCTCCACGCCGAGGCGCTGCGCCGCGATCAGCACCGGCTCCAACTCCGGTACACCGGACGGTGGTTCGCACATCACCCCGCGCTGCACGGCCGGTCCGAACGGCACCTCGTTCTTGACGACGTCGGCGAGGATCTCCGGGTCGACCTGCTTGAGGTGCAGATAGCCGATGCGTTCGCCGTACGTCTCGATCAGCTTGACGCTGTCGCCGCCGCAGTAGGCGTAATGCCCGGTGTCCAGGCAGAGGTTGACGAGTTCGGAGTCGGTCGAGTCGAGGAAACGCTCGACGTGGTCCTCGGTGTCGAGGTGGGTGTCGGCGTGCGGGTGGACGACGATGTCGAGTCCGTACGCCTCCTTGACCTCGTACCCGAGACGTTCCATGCCCTTGGTGAGGTGCGCCCACTGCTCGCCGGTCAGCTCCGGCGGCTCCAGGATCTCGGCGGTCTTGTCGTCCCGCCAGAAGGAGGGGATGACGACCAGGTGCTTCGCGCCCATCGCCTGGGTGAGCGCGGCCACTTGGCTCACGTGCTCCCAGGTGGCGTCCCAGACGGAGGGCCCGCGGTGCAGGCCGGTGAAGACCGTACCCGCGGAGACCTTCAGGTCACGCCGGGCGATCTCCTCCGTGAGCCGGGCCGGGTCGGTCGGCAGATAGCCGTACGGACCCAGTTCGATCCAGGGGTAGCCGGCCTGCGCGACCTCGTCCAAGAACCGTTCCCACGGCACCTGTTGGGGGTCGTCGGGAAACCACACCCCCCAGGAGTCGGGGGCGGAGCCGACCCGGATGCGGTCCAGGAAGGGACGGTCCGACATGTCAGGCGGTCCCTTCGGGAGACGCGGGCACCGAGGCCTTGAGCGCCTTCTCGTCGGGGAGTTCCTCGACGTCGACACCGCGCACCTGGGACAACTCGTGTTTGAGGGCGGCGAGTTCGGTGCCGCCGGCCATGTGGTTGGTCAGTTCTTCGAGGGTGATGTCGCTGCGTTCGGCGGAGAGTTCCATGGTTCCGAGGCGCAGGACGCTGAAGTGGTCGCCGACCATGTAGGCGTGGTGGGGGTTGTGGGTGATGAAGATGACCCCGAGCCCGCGTTCCCGCGCGGCGGCCACGTACTTGAGGACCACGCCCGACTGCTTGACGCCGAGGGCGGCGGTCGGCTCGTCCAGGATCAGTACCCGGGCGCCGAAGTAGACGGCGCGGGCGATGGCGACGCACTGGCGCTGGCCGCCGGAGAGGGTGCCGATGGGCTGGTCGAGGTTGTCCAGGACGATGCCCATGTTGCGCAGTTCCTCGTCCGCGGTCTTCTTCATCTTCTCGATGTCGAGGCGGCGGAAGGGCCAGGGGCCGCTGGTCATCTC
>NZ_JAENRY010000265.1 GCF_016612545.1 Streptomyces sp. MBT65
GTGCAGGGGCTGGGGGGCGGGCTGGTCATCGTCGCTCTCTACGTCGTTGTGGGGCGGGCCTATTCCGAACGGTTGCGGCCCGCCATCATGGCCGCGTTCGCCGCGAGTTGGGTCGTGCCGTCCGTCGTCGGGCCGCTGGCCTCCGGGGCGGTGACCGAGCATCTGGGGTGGCGGTGGGTGTTCCTCGGGATTCCCGCGCTTGTGGTGTTTCCGCTCGCCCTCGCCCTTCCTCAGATACGGCGGCGGGCCGCCGGACCGGTGGACAGGACCGGTGAGCAGCCCGGGTCCTTCGACCGGCGTCGTATTCGGCTTGCCCTGGGGATGTCGATCGGTGCCGGGCTCGTTCAGTACGCCGCTCAGGATCTGACCTGGGTCTCCCTGGTCCCGGCCGTCGCCGGCGTCGCGCTGCTCGTACCCGCCGTGCTCGGGCTGTTGCCGCGCGGTACGTATCGGGCGGCGCGGGGGCTGCCCTCCGTCGTACTGCTGCGCGGGGTGGCCGCCGGGTCGTTCATCTCGGCCGAGTCCTTCGTGCCGTTGATGCTCGTCACCCAGCGGGGGCTGTCGCCGACCCTGGCCGGGTTCTCGCTCGCGGCGGGCGGCGGGACGTGGGCGCTCGGGTCGTGGGTGCAGTCGCGGCCGCGGGTCGAGCCGTATCGGGAACGGCTGATGACGCTCGGGATGGTGCTGGTGGCCGCCGCGATCGCCGCGGCGCCGAGCGTCCTGATCCAGGCCGTGCCCGTGTGGATCGTCGCCGTCGCGTGGGGGTTCGGGTGCTTCGGGATGGGGCTGGTGATCGCGTCCACCAGCGTGCTGCTGCTCCAGCTCTCCGCGCCGGAGGAGGCCGGCTCCAACTCCGCGGCGCTGCAGATCTCCGACGGGTTGTCCAACGTCGTGCTGCTCTCCGTCGGCGGGGCCGCGTTCGGTGCGCTGGGGGGTGGCACGGTGGGACATGTCGTCGGTTCGGCGAGCGGCGGCTCCCACCCGGCTGCCTTCGCCGCCGTGTTCCTGCCGATGGCGGGTGTGGCGTTGGCGGGGGCCTGGGTGACCACACGGGTGCGGGCCGGACGAGGTCAAAGCGATTGGGGAGGCGCTGCGAGCCCTCGCTGAACCACCGGTGTGACCTCAGTCCCATCCCCGCCCGCCCCGGCGCCGTCCGCACGTCGACACCGTCGCCCCGCCGGTAGGGTGGCCCGGTTGTCATACATGGCCGAGCCGCCCGACCGAACAAACGGAGACCGTGACTACCACCGCCGCCTCCTCCACCAGCTCCCACCACCTCTCTCCCGCCTTCCCCGGCCGCGCCCCCTGGGGCACCGCCGGCAAGCTGCGTGCCTGGCAGCAAGGGGCGATGGAGAGGTATGTCCAGGAGCAGCCGCGGGACTTCCTCGCGGTCGCGACCCCTGGCGCGGGCAAGACGACGTTCGCGCTCACCCTCGCCTCCTGGCTGCTGCACCACCATGTCGTGCAGCAGGTGACCGTGGTCGCGCCGACCGAGCACCTGAAGAAGCAGTGGGCGGAAGCGGCCGCGCGGATAGGGATCAAACTCGACCCGGAGTACAGCGCCGGGCCGCTCGGCAAGGACTACGACGGGGTCGCCGTCACCTACGCCGGCGTCGGTGTGCGGCCCATGCTGCACCGCAATCGCGTAGAGCAGCGCAAGACGCTGGTGATCCTCGACGAGATCCACCACGCCGGTGACTCGAAGTCGTGGGGCGAGGCGTGCCTGGAAGCCTTCGAACCGGCCACTCGGCGGCTCGCGCTGACCGGTACGCCGTTCCGGTCCGACACCAATCCCATTCCCTTCGTGACGTACGAAGAGGGCAATGACGGGATTCGGCGGTCCTCCGCCGACTACACCTACGGCTACGGCAACGCGCTCGCCGACCATGTCGTCCGGCCCGTCATCTTCCTCTCCTACAGCGGCAACATGCGCTGGCGGACCAAGGCCGGCGACGAGATCGCCGCGCGGCTCGGCGAGCCGATGACCAAGGACGCGATCAGTCAGGCCTGGCGTACGGCGCTGGATCCGCGCGGCGAGTGGATGCCGAGCGTGCTGCGCGCCGCCGACCAGCGGCTGACCGAGGTCCGGAAGGGCATCCCGGACGCCGGCGCCCTCGTCATCGCCTCCGACCAGGACTCCGCGCGCGCCTACGCCAAGTTGATCCGCGAGATCACCGGCTCCAAGGCGACCGTCGTGCTGTCCGACGACACCGGTGCCTCCAAGCGCATCGACGACTTCGCTGCGAGCAACGACCGCTGGATGGTCGCCGTACGCATGGTGTCGGAAGGCGTCGACGTGCCGCGGCTCGCCGTCGGGGTGTACGCCACCACCATCTCGACCCCCCTCTTCTTCGCCCAGGCCGTCGGGCGTTTCGTGCGGTCGCGGCGGCGCGGCGAGACCGCGTCCGTCTTCCTGCCGACCGTTCCCGACCTCCTCACCTTCGCCAACGAGATGGAGGTCGAGCGCGACCACGCCCTCGACAAGCCCAAGAAGGAGGGCGAGGAGGACCCGTACGCCGAGTCCGAGAAGGAGATGGACGAGGCGAACAAGGAGCAGGACGAGGACACCGGCGAGCAGGAGCAGTTCGCCTTCGAGGCGCTGGAGTCCGAGGCCGTCTTCGACCGGGTGCTCTACGACGGCGCCGAGTTCGGCATGCAGGCGCACCCGGGGAGCGAGGAGGAGCAGGACTACCTCGGCATCCCCGGGCTCCTCGAACCCGACCAGGTGCAGATGCTGCTCCAGAAGCGGCAGGCCCGGCAGATCGCGCACAGCCGCAAGAAGCCGGACGACCAGGCCGACCTGCTGGAACTGCCCGCCGAGCGGCGGCCCGTCGTCTCGCACAAGGAGATGATGGAGCTGAGGAAGTCGCTCAACACCATGGTCTCCGCGTACGTCCACCAGACCGGCAAACCGCACGGCGTCATCCACACCGAGCTGCGCCGCACCTGCGGCGGCCCGCCGAGCGCCGAGGCCACGGCCGGGCAGCTGCGGCAGCGCATCGCGAAGGTCCAGGAGTGGGCCACGCGCATGCACTGACCCCCACCCGACCCTGCACTCTCTGGAAGCTGGGGTCATTTCTAACCAGTCAAAGCGAGCGACAGTGGTTAGATTCACCCCCAGCCTCCAGCACCCCCCCCACGCGCCGCGCGCACTCGCCATGCGCCGTTGGCCGCCGGGTCGATCCCCAGGACGGGGCATAACGGCATCAAGTGAACCGGTCCGTACCAGTCGGTGACCGGATTCTGGACGGAGACTTCCGCTCAGCGAACCGGCTTCGCTAGTGTCCCGCTACGCACACGCCCCGTGGCAGCGCCGCCGCGGAGCGCAGCCGTGAAGCGACTGGGCCCGGATTCGCCGGGCCGCCTCGCCGATCGGCGGCCTCTGAAGCGCGTCACTGACGGGACTCGGTGACGCATCCGCCGCGAGGGGGCCGCCGACCTCACCACCTAAGGAGTGGGCGTCGTGACCGCGGAGACCTCCCAGACGCTCGACCGGGGACTGCGCGTCCTCAAACTGCTGGCCGATACGGACCACGGGCTGACCGTCACCGAACTCTCCAACAAACTGGGCGTCAACCGGACCGTCGTGTACCGGTTGCTGGCCACCCTCGAACAGCACGCACTCGTACGCCGTGATCTGGGCGGCCGGGCCCGGGTCGGGCTCGGGGTGCTGCGACTCGGCCGTCAGGTGCACCCCCTCGTACGGGAGGCGGCGCTGCCCGCGCTGCGGTCACTGGCCGAGGACATCGGGGCGACCGCTCACCTCACCCTGGTCGACGGCGCGGACGCCCTCGCCGTCGCGGTGGTCGAGCCGACCTGGACGGACTACCACGTGGCCTACCGGGCCGGTTTCCGTCACCCCCTGGACCGGGGGGCCGCCGGCCGCGCGATACTCGCCGCCCGGCACCGGGCCGCCGACGAACCCGGATACACCTTGACGCACGGGGAGTTGGAGGCGGGAGCGAGCGGCGCCGCGGCACCACTGCTCGGGGTCACGGGTGTCGAGGGCAGCGTCGGTGTGGTGATGCTGGCCGACGCCGTGCCCGAACGGGTGGGGCCGCGCGTCGTCGACGCGGCGCGCGAGGTCGCGGAGGCTCTGCGCTGAGGCCGTGCGCGGGCGGCGGGTGACCGGCGCCCGGCCGGAAGTGGCCGTCGCGTTAGATTGATCCCGTGCTCCTCTCTCGCCTCACGCGCCCCCAGGCCGTAGCCGTCTGCGCCCTGCCCGTCGTGGCACTGCTCGCCACGGCGGGCTTCGCGCCGCTGCCCTTCTCGCTGGCGCAGCCCGGTCTGACCGCGAACGTGCTCGGCGAGAACAAGGACACCCCGGTGATCACGATCTCCGGGGCGCCGGTGCGTACGACGAGCGGTCAGTTGCGCATGACGACGATCGAGGCGACCGGACCCGATCAACATGTGTCGTTGAGCGATGTGATCGACAGCTGGTTCCGTACCGATCGGGCGGTCATGCCGCGTGACTCGGTCTACCCGAGCGGCAACAGCGTCAAGGAGATCGAGCAGCACAACACCCAGCAGATGCAGGAGTCGCAGGACGACGCGACCACGGCCGCGCTGAACTACCTGAATCTCAGCGACAAGAAGGTCAAGGTCACGCTCACGCTCGCCGATGTCGGCGGCCCCAGCGCGGGTCTGCTGTTCACCCTGGGCATCATCGACAAGCTGAACGGCGACGGCAGCGGGGGCGATCTCACCGGCGGTCGCACGATCGCCGGTACGGGGACGATCGGCACGGACGGCACGGTGGGCGCGGTCGGGGGAGTGGCCCTGAAGACCCAGGCCGCGCGCCGCGACGGAGCGACGGTGTTCCTGGTCCCGAAGGCCGAGTGCTCGGACGCCAAGTCCGAACTGCCCAAGGGGCTACGGCTGGTCGCGGTCACCTCGCTGAAGGGCGCGGTGAGTGCGCTGAAGGCGCTGGAGACGGGGAAGGGTTCCGTGCCGGGCTGCTAGGCGACGGCCGGCTTCGGGTTGTTCGGCGTGGCGGCCAGCCGCAGACCCAGTTCTACGAGGGTCCAGCCGAGGCGGGTACGGAGTTCCTGCCGGGGTGCCCTGGCCTCGGTGGCGAGGCGGTGCGCCACGGCCTGGGCCTGGAGTTCGGCGGCGCGGGTGTGGTGCAGCGCGAGGTGGGTCTCGGGATGCATGGGGCGTTGCCTCTCACTCTGATTCGATGGGGAAGGCGTGCAGGTGGAAGCGCACCTTTTCCGCTTCCGGTGCGTCCTCGTCCGCGTAGTTCTCGAGCAACTCATGGATCTTTCCCACGAGTTCACGGGTGTGCTCGGGTGTCAGCCGTACGGTCCAGTCGCTCATGTCGGTGGCGTGGGACCAGTTGGGCAGCCAGTCCTCGCGGGTGCCGACCCAGGTCGACAGCTCGCGGGCGTGGGTGGTCGCCACCTCGTGCAGGAAGGTGTCGGCCGCGCCACGGACCGCCGGGTCGGCGTCCAGGAGCAGGTTCTCGTCGAAGCCGATGCCGTCGTGGGCCGCCTGCCACCAGCGCTCCCGCCCCTTGCCGCGCTCCGGGGCGTCCTCGACGAACCCGTGCGCGGCCAACTGGCGGAGGTGGTAGCTGGTGGCCCCACTGGACTCGCCCAGGCGCTCCGCGAGCATCGAAGCGGTGGCCGGTCCGTGTCGGCGCAGCGCGCTCAGCAACTGCATCCGTAGCGGATGGGCGAGCCCACGCAGTGAACGGGCGTCGAGATTGCGGTACTTGGCTGCTTCGGGCTCCTGCATGCGTACAAAGGTAGCGTTGCAAAGGACTAGTTGCAACACCTTCTTTGCAACTGGTCCTTGGCAACCGACCCTCGCCAACTCCCCCTCGACGCCCCCTACTTCACCAACCCCTCCGCCTTCATCCAGTCCAACGCCACCTGATGCGGATCCTCCCCGTCGACATCCACCTTCGCGTTCAGCGTCCGCGCCACCGTGTTGTTCAGCTTCTTCGTGATCGGGTCCAGGACTTTCGCGATCGCCGGCCACTTCTTCAGGGCCTTGGTGTTGATCTCGGGCGCCGCGTTGTAGTTGGGGAAGAACTTCTTGTCGTCGGCCATCACCGCGAGGTTCATCGACTTGATGCGGCCGTCGGTGGTGAAGGCCTCGCCGTACGTGCAACTCCCCTTCTTCACCTGGGTGTAGATGATCCCGGTGTCCATCTGCGTGATGTTCTTCGCCGGGAGATCCATCCCGTATGCCTTCTGCATGCCCGGCAGCCCGTCCGCGCGGTTGGCGAACTCGCTCTCCACGCACACCGTCACCGCACCCGGGTTCTTCGCCGCCAGCGCGGCCACCTCGGACAGCGTCTTCGTGCCGTACTTCTTGAAGTTGGCCTGGTTCATCGCGAGCGCGTACGTGTTGTTGAGAGCCGAGGGCGGCAGCCAGGTCAGGCCGTTCTTGAGGTCGGCGGCCCGGACCGCCTCCCACTGCTTCATCGGGTCCGTGATCGGCTCGCTGTTGCCGAGGTGGGTGATCCACGCGGTGCCGGTGTACTCGTACATCCCGTCCGCGTCACCGGACTTGACGGCCTCCCGCGCACCGATCGACCCCTGGATGCCGGTCCGGTCGAGGACATCCGCGCCGGCCGCCTCGAAGGCGATGCCCATCATCGCGCCGAGGATGAGCTGCTCGGTGAACTCCTTGGAGGTGACGGTGAGATGGGCGCCCTTGAGCGGCTCGCCCCGCCCGATCGTGCCGGGGCCGACGTCGTCGACCATGGGGGAGCCGCTGGTCAGTCCGCAGCCGGAGACGACGACGAGCGCGCCGACCGTCATCAGACAGGTGCGTTTCACGCGCCCGCCTCCAATCCCCTTGGCCGCAGCAGGAGTTCGGCCAGGGAGGCCAGCCAGTCCACCAGCAGGGCGAGGCTGACCGTGAGGATCGAGCCGAGCACCAGCACGGGCATCCGCTGGGTGGTGATGCCGGTGGTGATCAGGACCCCCAGGCCGCCGCCCCCGCCGAAGGTCGCCAGGGTCGCCGTACCGACGTTGAGGACCAGGGCCGTTCGGACGCCGGCCAGGATCAGCGGGACCGCGAGGGGCAGCTCCACCCGTCCCAGGACGCCGAGTTGGGACATGCCGATACCCCTGGCCGCCTCCAACAAAGTCGGGTCGTTGGCCTTCAGGCCGGCGATGGTGTTGGAGAGGACCGGCAGGACGGCGTAGATGATGATGCCGATCAGGGCGGCCTTCTCGCCGGTGCCGAGCCAGATCACCAGCAGGGCCAACAGGCCGATCGCCGGGGTCGCCTGGCCCATGTTGGCGAAGGTCATCGCCACCGGGGCGGCCTTCCGGAACGCCCCCCGGGTCAGCAGGATGCCCAGCGGGATCGCGATGATCAGCACGAAGAACGTGGAGATCACGGTCAGTTGGACATGCTGCCAAAGAGCCTTGCTCACCTGGCCGTTGGACAGCGCGTTCTCCGAAATGGCGTCCAGGTGCGCCTGGTTGAACCACAGCCAGGTCGCCAGCAGGACCGCCACCAGGAACGCGGGCAGGAACGTCAGCTTCTGCCAGGTGATCCGGCGCTTAGGGGAAGTCGGCGGCACGGCGGCCGCCGTCTCCTCCTCCTCGTCCAGGTCGGGAGTGATGGTCATGTGTCCCGCCCCCCTCCGGCGCCCTCCTGCTCGGCGTGCGTCTGGAGGGCCCGGGCCTCCTCCAGCTCGTGCTGCGACTCCATCGCCTCCAGCCGGTCGGCCTCCAGGAGTTCCTGCACGGAGTTCATCAGCGTCTCCATGTCGACGACACCCGTGTACTCGCCGCGCCGCCCGGTGACCGCGACCCGCCCCGCGTTGTCCGTGAGCACCGCCTCCAACGCGTCCCGGAGCGTCGCGTCCCGGGTCACCGTGTCGCTGACCAGCGTCCCCGCCCGGGCCAGCGAACCCTTGGCGCGCATCATGTCGCCGCGCCGCAGCCACTTGTAGGGCCGGCCGCGCTTGTCGAGCAGCAGGATCTCGTTGGTGCCGCTGTCCCGGAGCCTGTCGAAGATGGTCTGGAGCGGGTCGTCGACGGTCACCGTCGGATAGTCGGTGATCTCCACATCCCGTACGCGGGTGAGGTTGAGCCGCTTGAGGGCGGCCCCGGCGCCCACGAACCCGGACACGAAGTCGTCCGCCGGGTTGGTGAGGATCGCCTCCGGGGTGTCGAACTGCGCGATGTGCGAGCGTTCGCGCAACACCGCGATCCGGTCGCCCAGTTTGATCGCCTCGTCGAAGTCGTGGGTGACGAAGACGATCGTCTTGTGCAGTTCGTGCTGGAGCCTGATCAACTCGTCCTGGAGGTGATCGCGGGTGATCGGGTCGACCGCGCCGAACGGCTCGTCCATCAGCAGCACCGGCGGATCCGCCGCCAACGCCCGTGCCACGCCCACGCGTTGCTGCTGCCCGCCGGAGAGCTGGCGCGGATAGCGGCCCTGGAACTCGCCGGCGTCGAGCCCGACCAGGTCGAGCATCTCCTCCACCCGGTTCCTGATCCGGGACTTCGACCAGCCGATCATCCTCGGCACCAGCGCGATGTTCTGGGCGACGGTCATGTGCGGGAAGAGCCCGCTCGACTGGATCGCGTAGCCGACCTTGCGGCGCAGCTTCACCGGGTCGATGTCGGTGACGTCCTCGCCGTCGATGCGGATCCGGCCGCCGGTCGGTTCGATCAGCCGGTTGATCATCTTGAGCGTGGTGGACTTCCCGCAGCCGGAGGGCCCGACGAAGACGACCAGCTCACCCGCCTTGATCTCCATGTTGACGCTGTCGACGGCCGGCTGCGGACTGCCCGGGTACTTCTTGGTCAGGTTCTCCAGTTCGATGGAGGCACCGGAGGTCGTGGTGGTCGCCGGCTCAGGCACGGATCCCCCTGGGAATGGTCAGCCGTCCGAGAAGGACGTACGCGGCGTCGAACAGCAGCGCCAGGACGATGATCCCGAGCGTGCCCGCGAGCACCTGGTTGAGGGCGTTCTTGCTGCCCAGCGAGCCGATACCGCGGAAGATCTCGTTGCCGAGGCCGGGCCCGGAGGCGTACGCCGCGATGGCCGCGATGCCCATCAGCATCTGGGTGGAGACCCGGATACCGGTCAGGATCGGCGGCCAGGCCAGCGGCAGTTCGACCCGCGCGAGCCGCATCAGCCGGGACATCCCGATGCCCTTCGCCGCGTCCACCAGGGACGGATCGACCCCGCGCAGGCCCACGATCGAGTTACGGACGATCGGCAGCAGCCCGTACAGCGTCAGAGCGATCACGGTGGGCGGAACGCCCAGTCCCACGATCGGAATGAGCAGACCGATCATCGCGAGCGACGGAATGGTCAGAATGGTCGACGTGGCGGTGGTGGCCAGGTTGCCCGCCCACTCGCTCCGATACGTCACGACCCCGATCACCACCCCGATCAGGGTGGCCACGACCATGCACTGGAAGACCGCGCTGGCATGTTGGTAGGCGTCGGTGAGCAGTTGCTGATGCCGGTTGCTCACGTACTCCCAGAAGCTCACATGCCCACACCCCTACGTCGGCCGGTCCACGTCCTCGGCCGCCTGCTCCACCAGCGGGATGATCCGCAGCGGAACGGGGTTCTCCATCACGATCGCGGTGGCGGCCCGGACAATGCCATCAAAACCGACAACCCGGTCGATGACCCGCTGGAGATCGGCGTTCGAACGGGCCACCAGCCGGCACAGCATGTCCCCGCTGCCGGTCGTGGTGTGCAGTTCGAGCACCTCCGGGACGGTCGCCAAGTGCGCCCGCACGTCCGTCCCTTGCCCCTGCCGGATCTCCAGCGTCGCGAACGCCGTGACCGGGTAGCCGAGCGCCGCCGGATCGACCTGCGGCCCGAATCCGCGGATGACTCCATTCGACTGAAGCCGGTCCAGCCGCGCCTGCACCGTCCCCCGGGCCACCCCCAGCCGCCGGGACATCTCCAGCACCCCGATCCGCGGCTCCTCGGCCAACAGCACGATGATCCGGCCGTCGAGACGATCGATGCCCATGGTGTCCGCCTCCGAGGATGGTCATCCTGTACAGAAAGCCCGCCGAAACGGTCGTACCACTGAACAAGCTGCCCAGCAGAAACGCAAACTATTGCGCACCTTGCCAGGGAGGGGGAGCCTGCGCTCATGACCCAGACCACTCACCACACTCCCGACACCGCCCGGCAGGCCGACCCCTTCCCGGTCAAGGGAATGGACGCGGTCGTCTTCGCCGTGGGCAACGCCAAACAGGCGGCGCACTACTACTCCACGGCCTTCGGCATGACGCTGGTCGCCTACTCCGGACCGGAGAACGGCAGCCGTGAGACCGCCTCGTACGTGCTCACCAACGGCTCCGCCCGCTTCGTCTTCACCTCCGTCATCAGGCCCGCCACGCCCTGGGGCGAGTTCCTCACCCGCCATGTGGCCGAGCACGGCGACGGCGTCGTCGACCTCGCCATCGAGGTGCCGGACGCGCGCGCCGCGCACGCCTACGCCGTCGAACACGGCGCCCGCTCCCTCGCCGAGCCGCACGAGCTGAAGGACGAGCACGGCACGGTCGTCCTCGCCGCGATCGCCACGTACGGCGAGACCCGCCACACCCTCGTCGAACGCGTGGACTACGACGGCCCGTACCTCCCCGGCTTCGCCCCCGCCGACCCCCTGGTCGCGGCCCCCGCCCACCGCACCTTCCAGGCCATCGACCACTGCGTCGGCAACGTCGAACTCGGCCACATGAACGAGTGGGTCGGCTTCTACAACAAGGTCATGGGCTTCACGAACATGAAGGAGTTCGTGGGNGGCCGGGGTGAAGTTCCTCGACACCCCCGACTCCTACTACGACACCCTCGGCGAGTGGGTCGGCGACACCCGCGTCCCCGTCGAGACCCTGCGCGAGCTGAAGATCCTCGCCGACCGCGACGAGGACGGCTACCTGCTCCAGATCTTCACCAAGCCGGTCCAGGACCGTCCCACGGTGTTCTTCGAACTCATCGAACGACACGGCTCGATGGGCTTCGGCAAGGGCAACTTCAAGGCGCTGTTCGAGGCGATCGAGCGGGAGCAGGAGAAGCGGGGCAACCTGTAGCCCGGCCCGGCCCAGCCCAGCCGCAGCGGTAGCCCCGTATCCGGCCGTACCCTGCACCCATGGCCAGGATCAACGACGTGGGCGGCACCCAGGGCTTCGGTGCCATCGACACCACCGACGACCCCGAGCCCTTCCACGCCGACTGGGAGGCGCGGGTCGTCGGGCTGTTCAACGCCCTGCGCGCGCAGGGGATCTTCAACACCAACGAGTTCCGGGACGCGATCGAGGCGATCCCGCCCGCCGCGTACCTCACGATGTCGTACTACGAACGCTGGTTCACCGCGATCACCGCCCTGCTGGAACGCAAAGGCGTCCTCGAACCAGGTGAGTTGGATGACTGACCGCTTCCCGCCCGGCACCCGCGTGCGGACCTTCCCGCACGACCCGCCGCACCACACCCGCCTGCCCCGGTACGCGCGCGGCAAGTCGGGTGTCGTCGTCGAGCCGGAGGGGCGCGCGGAGCTGGCCGACGTCAGCGCGCGGGGGAGCGGGGACGCGCCGGTGGAGCAGGTGTACGCGGTGCGCTTCGCGGCCCGCGACCTGTGGGGCGAGGGCGACCACCACGTCGTACTGGACCTGTGGGAAAGCTACTTGGAAGCGTGCGAAGCGGAACACGGAGAAGCGGAACACGAAGAAGCGGAACACGGAGAAGCGGAACACGAAGAAGCGGAACACGAAGCGGAACGCGAAGAGGGAGCGGTCGATGAGCGGTGACCACGAGGACGCCTCGATCTCCCGGCGGGTGCGGCGACTCGAGACCCTGCTGGAGGAGAAGGGGATCGTCGCGGGCGGCGCGGTCGACGAGGTGCTCGACGCGTTCCTCTCGGGCGCTTCACCGGTGAACGGAGCGCGGGTCGTGGCCCGCGCCTGGACCGACGAGGCCTTCCGGGAACGGCTGTTGACGGACGGCACGGCCGCCGTGCAGGAACTCGGCTTCATGGACGGCTCGTTCCAGCGGCTGCGGGTCGTCGCGAACACGGACGCGACCCACAACGTCATCGTCTGCACCCTCTGCTCCTGCTACCCCCTCCCCCTCCTCGGCCCGTCCCCGGGCTGGTACAAGTCGGAGGCCTACCGCTCCCGCGTCGTCCGCGAACCCCGGTCCGTCCTGGCCGAGTTCGGGCTCCACCTGCCCACGGCCACGGACATCACCGTGTGGGACTCCAGCGCGGAGACGCGCTACCTGGTCCTGCCGCTCCGGCCCGCGGACACCGAGTCGCTGACGGAGGACGAACTGGCCGCCCTGGTCACCCGCAACGCGCTGATCGGCACGGCGGCGGTGTGACGCGCGGGCTCAACCCCGCTTTGTCCTGGGGCTCCTTGTCCTGACCGTCCTTTTCCGTCGGCAGCGGCTCGTCCGTCGGCTCGCCCAGCGCCGCCAACGCCCTTTGCGCCAGCGGCACTTGGAGCGGCGAGAAGTACGGGTTGATCTGCAACGCCTCCTGGAGGTGCCGGCGCGCGGACGCGAACTTCTCCAACTCCCGCTCGATCATGCCCCGGTGGAACGCGTACCGCGCGTCCCGCACCCCGCCCCCGTGCACCTTGTCCGTCGCCACCGACGCGAACTTCAGCGCCTCCTCGTCCTGCCCGGCCCGGTGCAGCGCCCACCCCAGCGCGTCGGCCACCGCGATCCCCGGCTGCCGGGTCCACTCGCCCCGCAGCCGCCGTACGGCCTCCCGCGCGTCGCCGTGGTCCGCCTCGAACACGCCGAGGACCAACTCGTCGTCGACCCCGGCCGCCGCGTCCTTGGCGGCGAGGGCGCGCAGCGTGTCGTACTGCACGCGGGCCGCCTGACCGAGACCCAGCGCCTCGTACAACTCCCCGAGTTCCAGGGCGTATTGAGGAGTCGGTTGCTTGGCGAGGGCGACCTGGTAGGCGTTCAGGGCCTCCGAGGTGCGGCCCAGCGCCGCGAGCGCGCGCCCCTCACCGGCCAGCGCCTCCCGCTGGTCGGGATCCAGCCGTACGGCCGCCTCGAAGTGCCGTAGCGCGACCTCGCGGTCCCCGCGTTCCCAGGCCAGCTCACCGGCGCGCTCCAGCCAGGCGGCCTGTTCGGCGGGGGCGGTGGCCTGCGCCGCCGCGTCGGCGAGCTGGGCGGCGGCGTCCTCGCGCCAGCCCCGGTCGCGGTAGACGGCGGCGGCCCGCGCCATCACGGCGGGCCCGGTGTGCAGGTCCAGCAGCTTGTCGAGGGTGCGCTTGGTCGCCTTGTAGTCGCCGAGGCCGGTGTACGCGTCGATCAGCAGCGGATACGTCGTCCACCGCCGCGGCGCCGCCTTCAGCGCGGCCTCGCCCCAGCTGCGCGCCGTACGGAAGTCCCGCCGTTCGTTGGCCAGGGCCGCGAGACCGTCCATCGCGACGGCGCTCGCGTCGTTGCCCTTCGTGCGCACCTTCAGCGCGGTGCGGAGGGCGTCCTCGGCCTTCGGGTAGTACAGGGTGTCCCCGGTCCGCCGCCCCTGCTCGACATAGGCCGAGCCGAGCACCGCCCAGGACCGCGCGTCCCTCGGACGGACCCGTACCCGCGTCTCCCGGTCGCCGATCAGCGCGGCCAGGTCCGGCAGCGCGGCCGGGACCCCCGCCGTGACCGCGGTCAGCGCCTGCGCCTTGGGGCCCGGCGCGGGCGGCGGCGCCGGACGCGGCTCCTCGGGCAGCAGCCACAGCAGCCCGCCGGCCACGGCACATCCGGCGACCGCGGCGATCAGCACCCGCCGCAGAACGGGGGAGCGGCGCTTGCGTGGCTCAGCCACCAGGGACGTGCCCGGGCTCCGCTGTTCGTTCTCCATGGCGCTCACTGTGCGTCAGTACGACGACCACATCCCGGCACCCAAAGCCGTGCGTGGACGGGGTTCACACCGATGGCCGCGAGTGCGACGCTGTGATCATGAGCCGTATCGAAGCGCCTCGCGACCAGGACACCGGGACCCTCGTCGACCGGCTGCTGGCCGGGCTGCCCGCCGAGGCCGTCGTCACCGACCCGGACGTCACGGTCGCGTACGCCAACGACATGGCGAGCTTCTGCCCGTCCGGCACCCCCGCCGTCGTCGTGCTGCCGCGCACGGTCGAGCAGGTCCAGCACGTCATGCGCGTCGCCACCGAACTGCGCGTCCCGGTCGTCCCGCAGGGCGCCCGCACCGGCCTGTCGGGCGCGGCCAACGCCTCCGAGGGCTGCGTCGTGCTGTCCCTCGTCAAGATGGACCGCATCCTGGAGATCAGCCCGGTCGACCGCATCGCGGTCGTCGAGCCGGGCGTCATCAACGCGACCCTCTCCCGGGCGGTCAACGAACACGGCCTCTACTACCCGCCGGATCCCTCCAGTTGGGAGATGTGCACGATCGGCGGCAACATCGGCACCGCGTCCGGCGGGCTGTGCTGTGTGAAGTACGGGGTGACGGCCGAGTACGTCCTCGGCCTGGACGTCGTCCTCGCCGACGGCCGGTTGATGAGCACGGGTCGGCGTACGGCCAAGGGAGTCGCCGGGTACGACCTGACCCGGCTGTTCGTCGGCTCGGAGGGCTCGCTCGGGATCGTCGTCAAGGCGATCCTGGCGCTGAAGCCTAAGCCGCCCCAACAGCTGGTCCTGGCCGCCGAGTTCGGGTCCGCGGCGGCCGCCTGCGACGCCGTGTGCCGGATCATGGAGGGCGGGCACGTGCCGTCCCTCCTCGAACTGATGGACCGTACGACCGTCAAGGCCGTCAACGACCTGGCGCACATGGGACTGCCGGAGACGACGGAGGCGTTGCTGCTCGCCGCCTTCGACACGGTGGACCCCGCCGCCGACCTGGCCGCCGTAGGAGCCCTCTGTGCGGCGGCCGGAGCCACCGAGGTGGTGCCCGCCGAGGACGCGGCCGAGTCCGAACTGCTCCTCCAGGCGCGGCGGTTGTCGCTCACGGCGCTGGAGGCGGTCAAGGGCACGACGATGATCGACGACGTGTGCGTGCCCCGGTCGCGGCTCGGCGAGATGCTCGAAGGGGTGGAGCGGATCGCGGAGAAGTACCGGCTGACGATCGGCGTCTGCGCGCACGCCGGTGACGGCAACACGCACCCCACGGTCTGCTTCGACGCGCAGGACGTCGACGAGTCCCGGCGCGCCCGTGAGTCCTTCGACGAGATCATGGCGCTCGGCCTGGAGCTCGGCGGCACCATCACCGGCGAGCACGGGGTCGGCGTCCTGAAGAAGGAGTGGCTGGCCCGCGAGCTCGGCCCGGTCGGCGTCGAGATGCAGCGGGCGGTGAAGACGGCCTTCGACCCGCTGGGGATCCTCAACCCCGGCAAGCTGTTCTGAAGACCCGGCGGGCTCCTTCGATCGTCCCTACGGCTCACTCCCCGTCCCGCGACTCGTCCGAGGGCCACGGGTCGCGCAGCCACAGGTCGTCGGCCGGGGTCGGTGCGAGCAGCTCGGCGAGGCCGTCGTCGATGCCGAGCTGCTCCGCCTCAGAGCCCGGCGGCACCACCCGCAGGGTGCGCTCCAGCCACGCCGACACCTGGGCCGCCGGGGCCTGGAGGAGGGCGTCACCGTCGGGTGAACTCAACGCCATCAGGACGACGCTGCGCCCCTCCACCTTCGTCGGCCACACCCGCACGTCCCCGTGGCCGCACGGCCGGAACACGCCCTCGACGAGCAGTTCGCGGGCGAACGTCCAGTTCACCGGGTTCTCGGAGTTGATGTGGAAGGAGATGTGCACGGCGTACGGGTCGTCGGTCCGATAGCCGAGCCGGGCCGGGACCGGAATGCTCCGCTCCGGCGACAGGATGAGCTGCAGCTCCAACTCCCGCTCTACGACTGTGTGCATGACGTACGTCCCCTCTCGCTCACGGGGCCCCGCGGTGGGCCCGTACGAGTGGAGAGGGCGTGCGGGCGGAAGCATTACGCGACTTCGGGAAACTTTTTTTCCGGGCCGCGTCGCCAAGGCTTCGCGAGGCTTCGGGGTGTGTGGACTCCGTGCCCGAGCTTGCCCGGAAAGGGGCAGGTCCGGTGGGACGGGCAGTGGCGGTGGCACGGGTCTGGTAGATGTGGACACCCTCATTCGACCTCCGAGCAGATACGGGACGACGGACATGAGCGCCCCAACGCCGGCACCCGGTGACGACAGGCCCCGCGAGGGGTACTACCCGGACCCGTCCATTCCTGGCTATGTCCGGTACTGGAACGGCGCGGCCTGGGTGCCCGGCACCAGCCGCCCGGCGCCGTCGGACGGCCTGCCGCCCGGCCAGTCCGTCGAGGAGACCGGCCCGCACTTCTTCGACGAGGACCCGGCGCCGTCCGGCCGCCCCGAACCGGCGACGGCCTGGGGCGCGGACCGCGCCCACCAGTCCGGCTTCGGCAACGACCAGGACCGCCGCGTGTCCTGGTCGTTGCCGAAGCCGGA
>NZ_JAENRY010000266.1 GCF_016612545.1 Streptomyces sp. MBT65
ACCCCGAACTGACCCGCGCCCCGCTGGCCAACCGTGACCGCGCGACCCGGGAGGCGATCGCGGCCGTGGACGGAGTCTTCGACACCGCCGCCCTGACCGAGGTCTGGGACAACGCGCTCGCCGCCCCCGCCTGGGACCGCGAACCGGTCTGGTGCCACGGGGACTTCCACACCGGCAACCTGCTCACCGCCGACGGCCGACTCTCCGCCGTCATCGACTTCGGCGGCCTGAGCATGGGCGATCCGGCCTGCGATCTGGTCATCGCCTACACCCTGTTGTCGGCCACGACCCGCCCGCTCTTCCGCGCCGCGCTCGCCCTGGACGAGGCCACCTGGACACGCGGCATGGGCTGGGCCCTGACCACCGGCCTGAACGCGTACACGCGCCACGCGGCCACCGAACCCCGGGTCGCCCGACAGAGCGCCCGCCAGCTCACCGAGGTCCTCACGGAGTACGCGGGCGTCACCTCGGCAGGGCAGCACCCGCTCCTTCGAGGGCACTCGCTCCCGGAGTTTCCCGGGGCCCGCTAGCCGAACGCGGGCAGCACCTCCCGCTCGAACAGCCGCAGGCTCGACCACGCCAGATCCATCGGCATGCCCCCGCACAGCGGATGGAACTGGGTGAACGGCCTTGGCGCGGACTTGAGTTCGGTCACGAACTCCTCGGGGGTCAGGACCCGGTACTGGCCGCCGCGCCGCAGCTCCGCCAGACCCTCGGCCGTACGGAAGGGCGCGGCCACGTCGTCCTGGGCCTGCCAGACGCCGTAGGCATTGGTCTCGTGCAGGAAGTACGGGGCCATCCCCCACCACAGCCAACGGGTTCGTGCTCGACATGCCGGCCGTCTTCGAACGGTTCCTCACCCTCGCGCTCACCGACGCCCTGGCCCGCCGCGGGATCCGCTGCGCCGCCCAGGAGCAGCACCACCGCCTCGACCTGGCCGGGCATGTCCGACTGCGCCCGGATCTCGTCCTGTACCGGGCCGGCCGTACCGTCTCTGTCGTGGACGCCAAGTACGCCTTCCGGCACGTGCCCGCGCCGCCCACCGAGCACCTCTACCAACTGCTGGGCTACTGCACGGCGTTGGGTCTCCCGGCGGGCCACCTCGTCTACGCGGCGACGACCCGGGACGGCCCGACGGAGCATGCCGTCCGGCGTGTGGGCATCACGGTCACGGCCCATGCCCTGGACCTCGACCGGCCGCCCGCCGAACTCCTCGCGACGGTCGGCGAGTTGGCCGACCGGATCACGGCCGTGCCGGACCCGGCCCGAGCGGAAGTCGATGTTCCTCCAGGGGCTACCAGGGAGTAACCGCTTCGCCCTACGCTGCTGCCGCCACCGAGGCTCCAACCAGGGCGCAGCGAAGGGGACTTGAGACTCATGAAGGCGACAAGACGGCTGGCGGCACTGCTCACCGGGACGGCCCTGCTGCTGACGGGGGCCGTCGGCAACGCCCACGCGGCGGCGCCGAAGTTCTCCGAGACGACGACGATCGGCACGCACAACGCGTACGAGAAGGACAAGTACACGTACTGGGCCCAGGCCCTGGACTCCGGGGCCTCGCTGCTCGAACTGGACGTCTACGTCGACAGTTTGAGCAAGCGCTGGCGGGTCAGCCACAGCGACCTGTTCGCCAACGACAACAACTGCGAGTACGCGAGCACCCCCGCCGACCTGTACAGCAAGGACCGCAACCAGGATCTCGGCAGCTGCCTGGACAACATGGCCGCCTGGAACACCCTGCACCCGGACCACGCGCCCATCATCGTCAAGGTGGAGATGAAGGTGGGCTTCAACCAGACCATCGGCCTGGGCCCGACCGCGTTCGACACCCTGGTCTCGCAGAAGCTCGGCAGCAGCGTCTACAAGCCGTCCGACCTGCTCGGCTCCTCGTACTCCACGCTCGACGCGGCGGCCAAGGCGAACGCGTGGCCCTCACGCGACGACCTCAAGGGCAAGTTCATCTTCGAACTGATCCCCGGCACGGTCGAGCAGGCCAACCCCTTCGACCACTACTGGACCGACCAGGAGTACGGCGACCATCTGCGCGACCTCTACGCGGCCGGCACGATCGCGCAGGCGCAGGCCTTCCCGGCCGTACTCGGAGCGGCGAACGGCGATCCGCGGTCGACCCGTTGGACCTCGGACACGTCGATCCGCCCCTGGTTCGTGTTCTTCGA
Source organism: Streptomyces sp. MBT65 (assembly GCF_016612545.1). Classification (GTDB taxonomy): domain Bacteria; phylum Actinomycetota; class Actinomycetes; order Streptomycetales; family Streptomycetaceae; genus Streptomyces. The sequence goes on from NZ_JAENRY010000266.1 coordinate 2,178, forward strand.
CGGTGACGCGGCGACGTACGTCAACAACGGCTACGACACGTCGTTCTACTCCACGAACCACTACATCCTGATCATGACGGACGCCTACGCGGTGGCCCCGGCGATCTCCTCAACCGCCCCCACGGACGCGGAAGCAGCCGCGAAACTGGCACTGTTGGCCGCAGATCACGCAAGTGTGATCACCTCTGACTGGTCGTCGAAATCGGCGTCGGTCCTCGGCTCGGTGGCCACCAGAAGCTGAGGTTCCGGATCCGGGGGACGGGGCACAGGTCCCCCATGCTGCATGGAATCGACGTAAGCGCGTACCAGTCCACGGCGTATGGCACGGACGGCTCCTCCTTCGTCTTCATCAAGACGACGGAGGGCCGCTCGTACGTCAACCCGAGACTCACCGCGCAGACGAAGACGGGCCGTGACGCGGGCCTGGTCGTCGGCTTCTACCACTTCCTCTGGCCGGGGAACATCACGGCCCAGGCGGAGTACTTCGTCAGCAAGGCCCCGGAGAAAGCAGGGGACTTGCTGGCGGTCGACTGGGAGACGACCGGCGACGGCACCCACGCGTCGAACACGGAGAAGGACGCCTTCATCCGCAAGGTGAAGTCACTGCGCCCGAACAACCGGGTCGTCCTCTACTGCAACCGCACCTTCTGGCTCACCGTCGACAAGACGTCCTACGCGGGCGACGGCCTGTGGATCGCCGACTACACGACGGCCGGCAAGCCCCGCATCGCGGCGGACTGGGTGTTCCACCAGTACACGTCCGACCCGCACGACAAGGACGTGGCCGACTTCGCGAGCGCGGCGGCGCTGCGCACCTGGGCCGCGGACGCCTGACGTCCGGACGACCGCGACCCGGCACCACGATCGTCCTCAGCCCGCGAAGTCCCCGGTCCGCTCCCGCGAAGCCTCCGCCAGCCCCTTCGTGATGCCGTCCACGCCCTCGCGCAGGCCGTACACCGGCGTCCCGGGCTGCTGGCGCCAGGACTCGTCGAGGGTGCCCGAGTCGACCGTGTCGAAGCCGAGGTCGTTGATCAGGGCCCTGACCACGCGCTTGGCGGCCTCGTCGTCGCCGGCCACCGGGAGGGCGAGGCGGTCGGGGGCGCCGGACGGGCGGTGGCGGTCCAGGATGTCCTGGGCGTAGGTGCCGTTGAAGGCCTTGATCACGGTGTGGCCGATCTGCTGCGCGACCCAGCGGCTCTCGGTGAGGCCCTCGTCGAGGATCGCGGCGATCCGGCCGTCGCGCCCGGGGTAGTAGTTGTTGGTGTCGATGACCGCGACGCTCTCCGCCGCGCCGTCGAGGAAGCCCTTGGGCAGGTCCGGGACCGCCTTCAGCGGGATGGTGACCACGACGACCTCGGCCCCGTTCGCCGCCTCCTCGACCGGTACGGGGGTCGCGCCCGTCTCCTCGGCCAGCGCGGTGAGTGTCTGCGGGCCGCGCGAGTTGGCGACTGAGACGTCGTGCCCGAGGGCGGTGAGCCGCCGCGTGAGGTTGCCGCCGATGTTGCCCGCGCCGATGATGCCGATCTTCATGACAGACCCTTCGCCGATCCAGAATCGGTGCGCACGAATCAATGCACACGCATGCTTCTGGTGGGCCTCAACCCCCGGTCGCCGTCGGCTATTCCACCCCCTCGCCCGATCGGGTGAGCCTCACCTGCACACCGCGATACACGCTCAGATCCGTACGACGACCTTGCCCGTATGCGCGTTCGACTCCAGCAGCCGGTGGGCGTCCCGGATCGCGTCCAGGCCCTCGAAGACCTCCCCGACCACCGGGCGGAAGCCGCCGTCGGCGAGGTCCGCGTCGAGGAACGCGGTGGAGCGGCGCCGGCCGCCGGGTGTGGTGGTCAGGGCCATGTTGGCGTAGGTGTGGATCGTGAACGGCCAGCTCCAGGGGATCTCGGCGGGACGCCGGTCCAGCCAGCCGTAGACCACCACGGACCCGCCCGGCGCCAGCGCCTCCGCGAGCGGGCGGAAACCGGGGCCGCCGATCGCGTCGAAGATCACCTCGACGCCCCGGCCCCCGGTGAGCCGCCGGACCTCCTTCGCCACGCCCTCCGCTCCGGACCCGCCGGAGACGATCACGTCCTCCGCGCCCAGCTCCAGAAGCCGCTGCCGCTTCGCCTCGGTGCGGGTGGTGGCGAGCGGGATCGCGCCGATGCGGCGGGCCACCTGGATCGCCGCGGTACCGACTCCGCTGGACGCGCCGGTGATCAGGACCCGGTCGCCCGGCCTGAGACCGGCCGTCTCCAGCAGGGCTCCGTACGCCGTGGTGTACGTCAGCCAGGCCGCGGCCCCCGTGACGGCGTCGACGCCGGCGGGGCGCCGTAGGACGGCGGTCTCGGGCAGGACGATCCGCTCGGCGTACACGCCCTGTGCGCTCATCTCGATGCCCGGGCCCGTCAACACCGCGTCCCCTACGGCGAGTTCGGTGACCCCGTCCCCTACCGCGGTGACGACGCCCGCGGCCTCGTAGCCGAGCCGGGAGGCGGGCAGGGACGGCTGGTAGTAGTAAGTGCCCGCGCGGAACAGGGCTTCGGCACGGTTCAGCCCCAACGCCTCGACGCGCAGCGCGACTTGGCCGGGGGCGGGGTCCGGGACGGCGAGATCCTCGATGCGCAGGACCTCGGGTCCGCCGATCTCGTGAAAGAGCACGGTGCGTGCGGTGGTGGACATGACGTCGACGCTAGGCGGCGGTCACGAGACGATCCATGTCCCTCGGTCTTCGCATCATGTCCGCTCGTCTTCGCCACCGACACACGGGCTACGGTGCGGACATGGACGTACTCAGCGACGCCGTCGCGGCGATGCGCACCGGGCGGCCGCACTCCTCGCGCCGGGACAAGTACGCGCCCTGGGGGATGCGGTTCGACGCCTCGGACGGGGCCGGGTTCCATGTGGTGCTGCGCGGGTCGGCCTGGCTGATCCCGGCGGCGGGCCGGCCGGTGGCGCTCGGGCCCGGTGACGTGGTGTTCCTGGCACACGGGCGCGGGCACGCACTGGCCGGCGGGCTCGACGTACCGCTGGAGGAGGTACGGCTGCGGGCGGACGGCACCTGGCCCCAACCACCCTCCCCCGTACGGGAGTCGGCGCCCCCGGACGCGGTCCTGCTGTGCGGTGCCTATCTGCTGGACCGGGCCCGGGCCCACCCGCTGCTCACGGAGTTGCCCGAGGTGGTGCATCTGCCCGCCCGGGTCGGCGCCCACCGGTCGCTGCGGGCGGCGGTCGAGCTGCTCGGCACTGAGCTGGAGGAGTCCCGGCCGGGCTCGGACACCATCGTCAGCTCGCTCCTCGACACGCTGCTGCTGTACATCCTGCGCGCCTGGTGGCTGGAGGGGCAGCCCAGTGACGGGCATCCGACGGGCTGGGCGGCGGCCCTCGCGGACCCGGCGATCGCGGCGGCCCTGCACGCGGTGCACGCGGACCCGGCCCACCCCTGGACGGTCGGCGAACTCGGCACCCGCGCCGGCCTGTCCCGCGCCGCCTTCGCCCGCCGGTTCGCGACGCTGGTGGGCGAGCCGCCGCTGACGTATGTGACCTGGTGGCGCATGATCACGGCGGGACGGCTGCTGCGCGAGGACGACATACCGTTGCGCCTGGTGGCCCAACGGACGGGCTACACCTCGGAGTTCGCCTTCGCCAAGGCGTTCAAGCGGGAGTACGGGGTGGCACCGGGGCAGTACCGGAAACGGGCCGACTAGAGGCTGGCGGAGGGGAGTTGCCGGGCAGACCCTAGCCCCTGAACGAATCCTCCACATCCCCCCGAAGCACCTCCGCAGCCGCCCCCGCGTCCCCCTCCGCGTGCTTCTACCTGCCGCTGGTCCCGGACCGGCGCGACGGCCGCTGGAGCGTGCGGATCGGGCACCGGAGACGACGAGAGGGGCGCCCGTCCACCGAAGGACGGGCGCCCCTGCCGTTCAGAGCACTTGGGACCCTCTCGGGTCACTTGTTCAGGTGGGCCCAGAACTCGTCGAACGACAGGACCTTGTCCCCATTGAGGTCCCGGCTCTTGATGATGGCCTCGGCGACCGCCTCGGTCACGTTCCAGTCGCCTCCCTGGGCCAGGGCGGTCTTGAACTCGGCCGCGGTGATGACACCGTCACCGTCCGTGTCGATCCGCTGGAAATGCTTGCGTGCTTCCTCGATGTCCGCCACCGGATCCGCCCCTTCGTAACGCATTACTACCTGTTGACGCAGGCCAGATTAACCGGCCGCGCGAGCCCGCAGTGCGGCGACCACCCACGCGAACTCCTCCCGGTGCGCCCCCGCGGGCCCCGAACCCTTCACCGTGGACAGCAACTCCCGGTACCGGGCGAGCCTGTTGTTGGACGCCGCCTCCATCCGTTCGAGGACCACGGCCGGGTCACCGCCGTCCCCCAGCACCTCCCGTACGATCGCCGCCGCCTCCGGCGACTCGGGGGCGATGCCCCGCGCCCTGGCCTCCGCGCCCAGTTGCACCAGCCGCATCGGGAACCAGGTGGACCGCCCGCGGACGGCGGCGCGCTCCTGGTCCGACGCGTTGAACTCGACGGCCGCCCGCATCTGGGCCCGGAACTCCGGGTCCTGGACCATCTCCGCCAGCTCCACCCAGGCGTCGACCTGCTCGGGCGTCGGATCGTCCGGCAGGTCCACCGCGATGGTGCGCATCCGCTCCTCGATGGCCGGGTCCAGGGAGTCGAGCCCGTGGAACAGCTCGTCCACGAACTCCTCCATGATCCGCCTGCGTTCGGCTGCCGACAGCCGTGCGAGCTTGTTCATGAGCGTCATCTCCTCTGCGGTGGAACCGCGTCGCGCCACGGTCGACAGCACCGCCCTGGTCACGCGCAGCGAGCGGATCTGCGCGTCCAGTGCCACCACATGGGCGGCGGCGACCTCCGCGACCGTCGTCTCACCGGCCAGCACCTTGCGTACGTCGTCCAGGCCGAGGCCCAACTCGCGCAGGGTGCGGATCAGTTCGAGGCGGGCGGCGCTCTCGGCGTCGTAGAGCCGATAGCCGCCCGTCGAGCGGGTCACGGGGGTCAGGACGCCCTCGTCCGACCAGTAGCGGATGGTGCGCACGGTCAGTCCGGTGGCTCTGGCCAGCTCCCCGATGGTGAGGAGTCCGGTGCCGTCGTCGATCATGTTGGTGAGTGTGGGCCTTCCAGTGGGTGGAGACTCAAGCGGCGCAAGGAGCTTGGTGATGGAGACTCTTCGGGACATTCTCGATGCGGTGGCCCGGGACGACCTCCCGCCGCCGGACGGCCGGACGACCGTCGTGCCCCAGATGAACGAACGGGACGCGGGAGTACTCGCCTTCACCGCGCACGCGGTCGTCTTCGTCGACGAGGATCCGCGGTGGGTCCAGGACACCCTGGCGGCCGTGCCGTGCGACGCGCTCGCGGCGCCGATGAACCCACGCTTCCTGATGGCCCTCCTGGAGCGGACGGGCCGCAGGGCGGAGACGATCGACGCGATGCTCGTCGGCTCCCCGCTGCCGGGCGAACCGCCGCTCCCCCTACGGGAGATCACGGACGGCGACCATCCGCGGATCGTGTACGCCCGCGGCCGGCGCGACGACGTGCGCGCGTGGACGGCGGACGGCGGAGTGCTCGTGCTGGGCCGCGGGGTCGGCGGCCGGCTGGAGGTCTCCGTCGAGATCGACGAGGCCGTACGGCACCGGGGGCTGGGCCGCGCGCTGGCGGCCGCCGCCCGCCACCTCACTACCGAGCCGCTGTGGGCGCAGGTCGCCCCGGGGAACGCCCGCTCGATGCGGGCGTTCCTGGCGGCGGGCTACCGCCCGGTGGGTGCGGAGGCGGTCCTGCTCAGCGTGCCCTAGGGGTCAGTGCCAGGGCCTGTAGTACGGGTTGCTCTCACAGTCGCTCATGATCTCGACCTTGGTCTTCTTGTCGACCGGGCAGACGCCGATGACGTACTGCCGCTGGATACCGCCGGGGAAGGCGACCTCGACCTGGTCGGCCCACTTGTGGGTGTCGCCGATGGTCTTGTTGACGTCCACACCGCCCGGGGCGTCGATGTAGTAGTTGTAGCCCGACTTGTACCAGGTCTTGTACAGGTCGTGGTCGTAGGTCGTGGAGACGTACGGCGAGGGCTGGTTGACGAGGACGTACTTCTCGATGTCGTACTGCCCGTTGACGACGTCCTTGGGGGCGAAGCCCTGGTCGAAGACGATCGCCGGGCCGCGGCTGTCGCTGCGGTAGAGGGTGCCGCAGGTGGTGCGCCAGACCGGGTCGGGGGTGATGCGGCTGATGTCCACGCGCTGGTCGACGGCGGCCATCGCCGGGTCGGCGACCACGGGACAGGCCGGCGCGGCGGCCCGGGCCGGGGTGTGGGCGGGGACGGTCGCGGCCGTGGTGGCGAAGACGGCCGCGAGGGACAGGACGGCGGCGGCGGTCCGCCGTCGCAGGTGAAGGGTGATTATGCCGGGCACGATTCCGGTTCTGCGGCGGCGGACCGTGGATCATCACCCGTACGGAGTGTGTCCAACTGACCGCATGTCAGCGGGGCTTCAGCGGAAGATGCCCGTGTGGCCCAGTGAGTAGCGGCCCGGCTGGGGATAGACCGCGAGGCCGTGCGGGCCGCCGCCGACCTTGATGCGGGCGAGCTGGTGGCCGGTGCGGGTGTCGATGGCGTAGACCTCGGAGTTGTAGCGGCCGGACAGCCACAGGACCTTGCCGTCGGCCGAGACGCCGCCCATGTCGGGGCTGCCGCCGTTCGGCAGACGCCACTTCTTGGTCAGCCTGTTCTTGGTGAAGTCGAAGATGGAGATGGTGCCTTCACCGCGGTTGGAGATGTACATCTCGCGCGAGTCCCGGCTGATGTACAGGCCGTGGCAGCCCTTGCCGGTGGGCAGGAAGTCCGGCTTGGCGAAGGTGTCGCCGTTCAGGACCCACATGCCGTTCGCCATCATGTCCGCGATGTAGAACCGCTTCCCGTCGGGCGAGATCTTGACGTCCTGCGGCATCGAGCCGTGGAACGGCAGCTTCTGCTGTGCGATGACCTTCATCTTCTCGGTGTCGACCTTGAGCAGTTCGCCGCTGAACTCGCAGGAGACGATGAAGTACCGGCCGTCCGGGGAGAAGTCGGCGTGGTTGACGCCGTAGCAACCGACCGGGACCGCCTTCACGGTCTTCATCGTGTGCGCGTCCCGGAAGACCAGTTGGCGGTCCAGGGACGCCATCACGATCGCGTACCTGCCGTTGGGCGTGAAGTAGAGGTTGTACGGGTCGTGCACGTCGACGGGCTTGCCCGCCCTGCCCGTTCGCGGGTCGATCGGGGTGAGGGTGTTGCCCCGGTCGTTGTTGACCCACAGCGTCTTCAAGTCCCAGGAGGGGACGACGTGTTGGGGCTGTGCGCCGACCGGGATGGTCTCGACGACCTTGTACGTCCTCGGGTCGATCACGGAGACCGAGTTGGAGTTGGTGTTGGGGACGTAGACCCGGGAGGGGAAGTTCCGGACCACCGGCGAGAGTTGGTTCGGCCGGTCGGCGGCGTACAGGTCGGCCGGGTCCAGCACCGGCGGCATACCGGGCAACGCCCGCGTCACCTGCGGCTTCTGCTGCTGTTGCGGCTGGAGGGCGGCCTTGGTGCCGAGCGCCTCGTCGGCGTGGTCCTGCGATCCGCAGCCGGCGAGGGCGGCCAGCGCGGCGAGGGCGGCGCCGGTGACCAGGGCGCGGGTGAGGGGTGTGGGTCGCATCAGCTCAGCAGCTCCGTGGTCGTCACCGCGCGCAGTCCGCGCCGGTCGAGTTCTTGCAGTACGGCGGGGAGCGCGGCGACCGTCCCGGCGTACCCGAAGTGCATGCTCACGACCGAGCCGTTGCGGACCTCGGCGAGCACCTTGCGGGTGATGGCGGGGGCGCCGGGCTCGGTGAAGTCGAGGGAGTCGACGTCGTAGGAGAGCACGTGCGGGTAGCCCACGCGGTGGGCCAGGCGCTGGACGAGCGGGGACGCGGCCGGGGCGCGCGAGGGCCTGAACCAGGTGCCGATCGAGCCGGTGAGCCGCTTGAGGCGGTCGGCGCAGCCGGTGATCTCGGCCAGTGCGTCGGCCTCGGACAGGGTGTTGACGGCGATGTGGCGCTGGGTGTGGTTGCCGAGGTCGTGGCCGCCGTCGAGGATGCGGCGGGCCATCGCGGGATGGGTGTCGAGCCAGGTCCCGACGGCGAGGACGGTGACACGGGTGCCGTGTTTCTCCGCCTCGGCGAGGAGCGCGGTGGCGACCTTGGGGTCGCCCTGGCCGTGGAAGGTGAGCGCGATCCGGGGGCGGTCGCGGGGTCCGTGCGTGATCTGCGCGGGCTGCTGCGGGAAGGCGCGGGGGGCGGGGGCGGGCAGCGG
>NZ_JAENRY010000267.1 GCF_016612545.1 Streptomyces sp. MBT65
TCTGTCCCCTCTGGAAGCTGGGGGCACTTCTAACCAGTCAAAGCCCAAGACGGTAGTTAGATCCGCCCCCAGCTTCCAGAGGGGACAGATCCGGGGACGTGCCGGTCGGTGCGGCTGCCGCGTCCGCGCGCTGGACCAGATGGGCGCGGGCCAGGACGTCGAGCGCACGGCGGGCGTCCGCCGTGGAGCCACCGGTCAGCGCGGCGGCGGCGGACGCGTCGAGATCCGGGCCGGGGTGGAGGCCGAGCAGGCGGAAGGTGCGGGCCGCTTCCGTGGGCAGCTGGCGCAGGGACCAGGAGAAGACCGTGACGACGGCGGCCCGGGGGTCGCCCTCCGCGTCCAGGAGGTACAACCGGCGCTGCTGGTCGGCCAGTTCGGCGACGAGGTCGGTGAGCGGGGTGCCGGGGCGGGCGGCGGCCAGTTCCGCGGCGACCCGGAGTGCCAGCGGCAGCCGTGCGCACTGGGCGGCGAGGGTGTCCACCGCTTCCGGCTCGGCCTCCGCGCGGGGACCGATGAGCCGGCGCAGCAGGGTGCGGGCGGCGTCGGCGGGCAGCGGGTCGAGGTCGAGACGCTGGGCGCCCTCCCGCGCGACCAGCCCGGCCAGGCTGTCGCGGCTGGTCACCAGCACCGCGCAGGAACCGGTGCCGGGCAGCAGCGGCCGGACCTGCTCCACGGTGGCCGCGTTGTCCAGCACGATCAGCATGCGCCGGTCCGCAACCTCCGTGCGGTAGCGCGCCGCCCGGTCGTCCGGCTCCGCCGGGATGTCCCGCTCGGACACCCCGAGCGCGGTCAGGAACCGGACCAGCGCGTCGGGGGCGGTCAGCGGCCGCTCGGGGTCGTAGCCGCGCAGGTTCACATACAACTGCCCGTCGGGGAACCGGTCCCGGGCCCGGTGCGCCCAGTGCACCGCCAGCGCCGTCTTGCCCACGCCCGCCGTCCCGGACACCGCCGAGACCACCACCGCGGTCGGCCGCACCGTACCCGCGCCCGCGCCCAACACCTTCTCCAGCCGGGCCAGTTCCTCCTCCCGACCGGTGAACCCCGCTGCCTCCAGCGGGAGTTGGGCGGGTACGACCTTCACGCGTCCACCACCGGCCCCGGACGGCGGGCGCGCGGCGGCCTTCCCGCCGAGGACCGCCTGGTGTGCCTGCCGGGCCTCCGTGCCCGGGGTGGTGCCGAGTTCGTCGGCCAGCCGCCTGTGCAGCGCGGCGTAGCAGGCCAGTGCCTCCGGGGCCCGCCCGGCGGCGTGCAGCGCCCGGATCAGCGCCACGGCGAGCGGCTCGACCAGCGGGTGCTCGGCGACGAGGACGGACAGCGCGTCGACCACCGCCAGGTGCCCACCGACCCGGAGTTCGGTGTCCGCCCAGACGAGCACGGCGTCGACGTACTGCCGTAGCCAGCTCTCCCGCGTCCGTGCCGCCCAGTCACCGGGCAGCCCCGCCAACGGCGTTCCCTGCCACAGCCCCATCGCCTCTCGCAGCGCCAACACCCGTTCAGGGTCGGGCACTTCGGCCCGCCGGGCCCGCGCGACCAGCTCCCGGAAGCGGTGTACGTCGACGAGGTCCGCCGCGACTTCGAGCCGATAGCCCGCCGGACCGCGCACCAACTCCATCGCGACAGGCGGGATTTCGGAGCCCCCGGTCGACAGCAGCGGGCCCGTCTCCCCGAGGACCCGTCGGATGCGCGCGATATGGGCGTAGAGCGTGCCGCGCCCCTGCGCCGGCGGATCCTCGCCCCAGACCCGGTCGATCAGCGTCTCGGCCGCCACCCAGCGCCCCGCGTCCACCAACAGCGCCGCCAGGACCGTACGCCGCTTCGCGGGACCCAGATCCACCGGCCGGCCCGCGACCCATAACTCCACGGGCCCCAGCAGCCGAAATCCCCTCACGCCGTCCACACCGTCCCACCCCACGCGCTTCACAGGTTCTCCACCGCGCACCCAATCACCTGCCCACCTGCGGGACAAGGTTTGCGCAAGGTCCCCGACCACCTCCCTCCGCCACCTTGGGCACGGCAACTCGCCCGCACCACGGACGACTTCGGGTCCGTGGGCGGCGCCCCGAGTGATGGAGGAACACAGAGAATGAAGCGGATCCTGGCCAAGGCCGGCATCGCCCTGGGAAGCGTGGCCCTGGCCACCACCGGCGCGTTCATCACCGCCGCACCGGCGAGCGCGGCACTGTCCGACTGTCCCTCCGGCGGACTCTGCGCGTACCTCGGCGTCAACGGCTCGGGCGACCCGGGTGTCGTCTACGGCGACAACACGAACCTGCTCCAGTACAACAAGTTCAACAACGCCGAGTCGCTGTACAACAACGGCAACAGCTGCAACGTCCGGATCTACTCGGGCACCGGCTACACGGGGTCCAGCTACATCCTCGCCAAGGGCTACTACAACGGCTCCCTGGCGAACACCGTGTACTGGCACAACGTCGCCTCCAACGACTGGTGCGTGTGACCACAACCACGGCGCGGCGGACACTGCTCGCGGTGCTCCTTGTGCTGACCGCGGCCGGCTGCTCCCCCGGGGGAGAGCAGCCGGCCCGCGGGCCCGAGGCGCTCGACGTCCGTCCCCTGTCGGGAGCCACCGCGTCCACCCACGCCGACGCCGTACGCCTGCACGACCGCGAGGAACGGGCCGTGGCCGCCTGTATGAGCGCCCGCGGCCAGACCTACACGGCACAGCCCCGCACCGCGTCCGCGCGTGGCGAGGAGACCAACCCCTACGGCCTGCTCACCGTCAGGAAGGCGACCCAGGACGGGTACGGCATCGTCGGCGAGTACCTCTACCAGCGGTCCACGCCCGTCCCCGCGAGCGAAGCGCATCCGGCCTCCTGGCAACGGGCGTTGACCGGCACCCCGGCCCACCGGGTGAGCCTCCAGCTGCCCGACGGCGTCAACTTGGCCTACTCCAGCGACGGTTGCGTCGCCCGGGCCCGCGCCGAGCTGTACGGCGCGGACTGGAACAGGGTGGAGCCCCTCGCCGTAGGACTGGCGAACAAGGTGCTCGGCGCCGTCGAGAAGGACACCAAGTACCTGGCCGCCGTACGGCGTTGGTCGTCCTGCATGGCGAAGGCGGGGCACCCGGCGACGGACCTCCAGGCCCCCCGGCAGGCCGTCGACGCGCGGCTGCGGACGGCCGCGTCGGACGAGCGGGCCCTGCGCGCGCTCGGCAACGACGAACTCCGCACCGCCCGCGCCGACGCGGAGTGCCAGCTGGAGACGGGACTGTCCGAAGCGGTCCAGGACGTCCAACGGGCGGTCGAGAAGCGGCTGTTGACGGCGGCGGACCGAAAGACCGTGGCGAGCTACGTGGCGGACCGACGCAGGGCACTGGCCACCACCACCGCATGAAGGCCGGCCTCTCAGGAGGCCGGCCTTCATGCGTCAGTCCTCGTCAGTCCTTCTTCTCCGGGTCCGTCTGGTCGATCAGGCGGCACACCGTCTCGATGTCGATCTTCACCTGGGCGATGGACGCGCGGCCCGACAGCCAGGTGATCAGGGCCGAGTGCCAGGTGTGCTCGATGACCCGGACCGCGGAGAGCTGCTCGGGCGTCGGGTTGTCCAGCCCCATCGCGTCCAGGATGATCACCGTGGTCTGCCGGGAGACCTGGTCGACCTCGGGGGAGACGCTGCGGTCCGCGAAGGTCAGCGCCCGGACCATCGCGTCCGCCAGATGCGGCTCGCGCTGGAGCGCGCGGAAGGCCCGCATCAGGGTCTCCGCGACCCGCTCCGCCGCGCTCTCGCCGCCCGGCGGCTTCTTCCGCAGCGTGCCGTGCATGTGCTCCAACTGGTCCTGCATCGTGGCGACCAGCAGATGCACCTTGGACGGGAAGTACCGGTACAGCGTGCCGAGCGCGACCTGCGAGGACTCCGCGACCTCCCGCATCTGCACCGCGTCGAAACCGCCCCGGCTCGCCAACTGCGCGCTCGCGTGCAGGATGCGGCGCCGCCGGGCCTCCTGCCGCTCGGTGAGGGGCGGCGAGGTCCGCGCAGTGGCTTCGGGCTTGGCTTCCACTGGCATGGCTCCCGTTCCGTGACTGTTCCCGTGACTGTCGGTGAAGGCGGGTGATCGGACCGATCATGGCAGGGCGTCGGCCGTGGTGTGAATCACCTGATCCACTTCTCACAGCGCCCGTACCGGCCGGTAGATTCAGAACCTCCTGGACGATCAAGTCTGAAACTTGTTCTAGATTAGCGTCCCGGCGTAATCTCGCGGGACAGTGCAGGCAGAAGGGGGCTCAGAGTGACCGCTGAGGCCAGTCAGGCGGGTCCCCAGGAGGACCCGGCCGTCGACGGCGAGCGACCGCTCCGTATCGCACTCCTCACCTATAAGGGGAACCCGTTCTGCGGGGGCCAGGGTGTCTACGTCCGCCATCTCTCCCGCGAGTTGGCCCGGCTCGGCCACCGCGTCGAGGTCATCGGCTCGCAGCCCTACCCCGTCCTCGACGAGGGCTACGACGGCATCTCCCTGACCGAGCTGCCCTCGCTCGACCTCTACCGCTCCCCGGACCCCTTCCGCACCCCGAAGCGCGACGAGTACCGGGACTGGATCGACGCCCTCGAGGTCGCGACGATGTGGACCGGCGGCTTCCCCGAGCCCCTCACGTTCTCGCTCCGCGCCCGCCGTCATCTCCGCGCCCGGCGCGGCGAGTTCGACATCGTGCACGACAACCAGACGCTCGGCTACGGTCTGTTGGGCGACGTCGGTGCCCCGCTGGTGACGACGATCCATCACCCCATCACCGTGGACCGGCAGTTGGAACTGGACGCGGCAGAGAACCGGCGCCAGCGCATGTCGAAGCGCCGCTGGTACGCGTTCACCCGGATGCAGAAGCGGGTCGCCCGCCGGCTCCCCTCCGTGCTCACCGTCTCCGGCACCTCGCGCCAGGAGATCATCGACCACCTCGGCGTCCGCGACGACCGCATCCACGTCGTCCACATCGGCGCCGACACCGACCTGTTCTCCCCGGACCCGGCGGTACCCCAGGTGCCGGGCCGGATCGTCACCACGTCCAGCGCGGACGTCCCCCTCAAGGGCCTCGTCCACCTCGTCGAGGCCCTCGCCAAGGTCCGCACCGAACACCCCGACGCCCACCTGATCGTCGTAGGAAAACGCCCCACCGAGGGCCCGGTCGCCCAGGCCGTCGAGCGCTACGGCCTCGAACGCGCCGTCGACTTCGTCAAGGGCATCTCGGACGCCGAACTCGTCGACCTGGTCCGCTCGGCGGAGGTCGCCTGCGTGCCCTCGCTGTACGAGGGCTTCTCGCTCCCGGCGGCGGAGGCGATGGCCACCGGCACGCCGCTCGTCGCGACGACGGGCGGGGCGATCCCGGAGGTCGCCGGGCGCGACGGCGAGACCTGCCTGGCGGTACCGCCGGGCGACCCGGGCGCACTGGCCTCCGGCCTGAGCCGACTCCTGCGCGACCCCGAGTTGCGAGAGCGACTCGGCCGGGCCGGGCGTGAGCGGGTACTGGCGCGGTTCACCTGGTCCCGGGCGGCAGAGGGCACGGTCCTGCGCTACCGCGAGGCCATGAGCGGCTCCGCAGCCCCGCTTCCCGACTGCTCCGCGGCCCCTGCGGGGGTCCAGTCCACGACCTCGACAAGTGACACCGGTGTCTATCCCGAAAGCAGGGCCTCGTGCTGACCGTCGACTTCTCCCGGTTCCCGCTCGCCCCTGGCGACCGTGTCCTGGACCTCGGGTGCGGTGCCGGGCGGCACGCGTTCGAGTGCTACCGGCGAGGGGCACAGGTCGTCGCCCTCGACCAGAACGCCGAGGAGATCCGCGAGGTCGCCAAGTGGTTCGCGGCGATGAAGGAGGCCGGCGAGGCCCCGGCCGGCGCCACCGCCACCGCGATGGAGGGCGACGCGCTCCAACTCCCCTTCCCCGACGAGTCGTTCGACGTCGTCATCATCTCCGAGGTGATGGAACACATCCCGGACGACAAGGGGGTCCTCGCCGAGATGGTCCGGGTCCTGAAGCCCGGCGGCCGTATCGCCATCACCGTCCCGCGCTACGGCCCCGAGAAGATCTGCTGGGCCCTGTCCGACGCCTACCACGAGGTCGAGGGCGGCCACATCCGCATCTACAAGGCGGACGAACTCCTCGCGAAGATCCGCGAGGCGGGCCTGGAGCCGTACGGCACCCATCACGCGCACGGGCTGCACTCGCCGTACTGGTGGCTGAAGTGCGCGTTCGGCGTGGACAACGACAAGGCGCTGCCCGTGCAGGCGTACCACAAGCTCCTGGTCTGGGACATCATGAAGAAACCGCTCGCCACCCGGGTCGCCGAACAGGCGCTGAACCCGCTGATCGGCAAGAGCTTCGTGGCCTACGCGACCAAGCCGCACCTGCCGCTGGCGGAAGCCAAGTGACCACTCCCCGGACAGAACACCTCGTCCTGCCCGGGGTCCTCACCGCGGAGGAGGCCGCCGCGACCGTCGCCGGCATCCTCGCCGTGCAGCGGGAGGACGGCGCGATCCCCTGGTTCCGGGGCCACCACCTCGACCCGTGGGACCACACCGAGGCCGCGATGGCCCTCGACGCGGCGGGCGAGCACGAGGCCGCCGACCGGGCGTACACCTGGCTCGCCCGGCACCAGAACGAGGACGGGTCCTGGTACGCGGCCTACGCCGACGGCGACCCGCACGCGGTGACGGACCGGGGGCGCGAGACCAACTTCGTCGCCTACATAGCCGTGGGCGTGTGGCACCACTACCTCGCGACCGGCGACGACACGTTCCTGGACCGGCTGTGGCCCACGGTGTTCGCGGCGGTCGAGTTCGTGCTCAGACTTCAGCAGCCGGGCGGGCAGATCGGGTGGAAGCGCGAGGACGACGGCACGGACACGACGGACGCGCTCCTCACCGGTTCCTCCTCCATCCACCAGGCGTTGCGCTGCGCGCTGGCGATCGCCGAACAGCGTGAAGAGCCGCAGCCGGACTGGGAGTTGGCGGTCGGCGCGCTACGGCACGCGATCCGCCGCCATCCGGAACGCTTCCTGGACAAGGACCGCTACTCGATGGACTGGTACTACCCGGTCCTGGGCGGTGCGTTGACCGGTACGGAGGCCAAGTCCCGGGTGGAGGACGGCTGGAGCCGCTTCGTCGTGCCCGGGCTCGGGGTGCGGTGCGTCGTCCCCAACCCGTGGGTGACCGGCGGCGAGTCCGCCGAACTCGCCCTGGCGCTGTGGGTGTTGGGGGAGTCCGACCGCGCGCTGGAGATTCTCCAGTCCATCCAGCACCTGCGCGATACGGAGAGCGGGCTGTACTGGACGGGGTACGTCTTCGACGACGACGCGGTCTGGCCACGGGAGTTGACCACATGGACGGCGGGGTCGTTGCTGCTCGCGGTGGCGGCGCTCGGGGGACATGACGCGACCTGCGCGGTGTTCAGCGCGGAACACCTGCCCCTGGGCCTGGATCCGGACTGCTGTTAGGCGCGGGCCCGTTGGCGACCAGCCACAACGGACCCGCGGCCGACATCCGGCCCATGGCTCAGCGGTTGACCCGGTTGGCTATCGCGTGCCCGATGAACAGGTACACCACCGCGGCGAGGCCGTAACCGCAGACAACCCTCGCCCATGCCTCGTCGAAGGTGAACAGGTCGCGGGACCAGCCGGCGAGCCAGTTGGCCGAGTGGTGGACGAACTGCACGAGGTCGTTCGCGCGGTTGGCGTCCAGGAGGTACATCAGAATCCAGAGGCCCAGGATGAGGGCCATGATGTCGGCGATGATCACGATGACATTGCCGACGGAATTCGAACCGCGTCGATAGTAGGGGGACATGCGAACCGGATTGCCGCTTCCGGCCGTATGAAACCCGGCCGCCTCAAACCCGAACGGCCCGGACGCAACCCGAACGGCGGTGCCCGGGTGGCGCGAGCGGCCGAGCCGGGCGAGGCTGCCGGGGTAAGGACACCCACTCGGGGAGAACACCCCGGAGGACCCCGTGCCCGTACCGATACGGCGCCTCTTCGTGGCGCTCACCCTGTGCTGCGCCCTGCTCGCCGGTGCCACGGCCTGCGGCAGCGCCACCGATGACGCCACGCAGGACACCGCGGCCGTGGTGGCCGCGGCCGCCGCCGCCACCCCGAGCCCCAGCACCTCCGCCGAACGGCAGAAGTTCGCCAAGACCCGCTTCGTCGCGAACGCGGGCCTCGCCGCCGGTGCGACCTACCAGTGGATCGTGAAGCCCTGGAAGGCGGGCAAGTTCAAGAAGGGCGCGAGCGGACGCAGGTTCGCCCTCGTCAAGGCGGGCCTCGCGGGCGCGTTCGCCTACAACCGGCTCAAGGCGGCCACCAAGAACGCCAAGGGCGACCCCACGCTCGCCAAGGCGGTCGCCCCGCTCAGCGCCGGCATCGACTCCCTGAAGGACCTGCCGTCCAAGCTGCGCAAGGGCGACTCGACGGACGCGACGGCGAGTTCCTTCGACGACATCATCAACAAGGTCAAGGACGCCGGGAAGAGCGCCGGCGCCGAGGTGACCGACAAGGTGCCGTCGGCCGGGCAGCTCGCCGGCGGGTGACACCCCGACCGGTCACCTGTCCTTCAACTCACCGTCTCCCTGAGGACGTTCGGACGTAAGCGCGGACACCGACGATTCTTCCCCACCGTACGGGGGAGACGCCGGTGTCCGACGCAGAGAGACCGCGCGCCGTGTCCGAGGCGCCGCTCACCATCGAGGAACCGAGGCTCGCCACCCGGCACCGCAGCCGCCGCCGGCGATTACCGCGACAGGTCGTCGTCGCCCTCCCGCTCGCCCTCGCCGGGCTGGTCTCGCTGCTCGTCTCGGGCAACGCGCTGCGCCCGTTCGACCGCGTCATCACCATCGAGGCCCGCATGGCCTCCAAGTCCGACTACTTCAAAGACCCCGAAGTGCGGCGGCTGCTGCTGGAGCACAACATCCGGGTCGACATCCGCCGGCTCGGCTCCCGGGGCATCGCCACCCAGTCCCTCACGGGCATGGACGTGGTCTTCCCGTCCGGACAGCCCGCGGCCAAGCAGATCCTCAACCGGCAGCCCCACTCGGTGCGTTCGGTCCGCCCCTTCGTCACCCCGCTGGTGCTGGGCACGTTCCGGGACTACGCCGACACCCTGGTCCGCGCCGGAGTGGCCACCCCGCAGCCGGTCACGGGCGACGGCGGCACGCTCTACTACGACCTCGACATGAGGAAGTTCATGACCCTGCTCGACGGCACGGTCAAGGGGCGGGCCACCGGGGACCAGGACGGGGACGGCAGAGCCGAACGCGCGGACACCTGGAACGGCATCGGCTTCGACCGCACCGCAGGCCGGAGCAACAGCGGCCGGGTCCTGGTGCGTACCTCCAGCGTCTGCGAGTCCAACTCCGCCGGCACCTATCTGAGCATCCTCGCCTTCGTCGCGAACGGCGACACCACCCCCGGCGCGGGCCGGGCCGACCAGGCCCGGGCCGCCGCCGACGCCGGACGCGTCGCCCGGACGATCAAACCGCTGCTCAACCTCCAGGGCATGTGGGCCGACGAACAGGCCGACAGCTACTTCTCCGACCTCGGCGAGAGCATCGCGCCCATCTCCCTGATCTACGAGCACCAGTACCTGGCCCACCAGCTCGACTACGAGAAGCGCTACCACCGCCAGGACCACGGGCGCGTGCTGCTGTACCCCACCCCCTACGCCCTCACCGAACCGCAGCTGATCTCCCTCAGCGACGACGGCGACAAACTGGTCCAGGTGATCGAGACCGACGCCGAACTGCGCCGCCGCGCCATGGAGTTGGGCTTCCGCGTCCGCTCCTCCGGCGAGGACGGCACCAGCGAGCAGCTCAACACGTATCTGCGCGGCAACGGCATACAGGTGCCGACGCCGAACCGCGACCGGACCAAGGTCTACGAACCCGACCTGGACGTCCTGGAGAAGATCATCACCTATGTGGGCAGCTGCCCGCCGCCCGACACGGACGCCCCATGACGCGGTACGCGCGCACGCTGACCCGCTGGCTGGCGCTGGCCCTGCTCGCCGGCCTCACCTCCTGCGGACCGAGCAGTCCCGACGTCACCCTGCGCGTCCTCGCGAGCCCCGAACTCGCCGATCTGGCACCCCTGTTGGGACGGCTGAAGGACGACACCGGCGTCGAGCTGGACATGGAGTACAAGGCGACGGCCGACCTCGCCGGACAGCCTCCCGCCTCCGGAACCTCGCCGTACGACCTGGCCTGGCTCGCCTCGGACCGCTCGTTCCTGCTGCGGCTGCGGGACTCGGGCCGCACGGCCCGGTCCGAGTCGACGCCCATCATGCGCTCACCCGTGGTCGTCGGCCTCACCCCCGCGCTCGCGGCCACCCTGCGCTCCCGCGTCCCCGGCGGACGCCTCTCCTGGGCGGACATCGCCGACGCCGCCGCGGACGGCACCGTGCGCTTCGGGATGGCCGACCCGCGCAGCAGCGACACCGGCCGCGCCGCCCTCGTCGGCGTCGCCACCGCCGCCGCCGGAACGGGCGGCGCGCTGCGCGAGGACGACGTCTCCTGCGACCGGCTGCGCGGCTTCCGCTCCGGCCAGACCCTCACCGCCGGCAGCTCCCGCGCCCTGCTGGACACCTACGCGGACCACCAGGGCGAGGCCAACGCGCTGATCGCGCACGAGTCCGAACTGCTGTCCCTGAACGCCACGGACCGGCTGAGCGCACCCCTGACGATCGTCTATCCCGAGGACGGCATGGTGCTGTCCGACTTCCCGCTGCTCCTGCTGAACTCCGCCGAACACTCCGCGTACGCCAAGGTGGTGACCTGGCTGCTGCGGGACGACGTCCAGCTCGAGCTGATGCGGCGCACCTGGCGCCGCCCGGTCGCCCCGGACGTACGGCCGCTCGAGCCCCTGCGGGCCGCCGTCGGCAACGCGCTGTCCTTCCCCGACCGGCTCTCCACCGTGGAGCGACTCGTCGCCGACTACGGCGACCCGACCCGGCCCACCACCGACCAGGTGGTGTTCCTGCTGGACTTCTCCACCTCGATGCGCGGGGACCGGATCGCCCAACTGCGCGCCGCCTTCGCCGGGTTGAGCGGCGCCGACCCGACCTCCACCGGCAAGTTCGCCCGCTTCTACCGGGGCGAGCGGCTCACGGTCGTCCGCTTCGGCGGGCGCGTGCTGGACGAGACCACGGTGACCGTGCGCGGCGACGGCGATCTGCGCACCCTGCGCAAGGTGGTGGCCGCCGACGGCTTCGACGACTCCACCGCCGTCTGGTCCGCCCTCGACCGCGGCTACCGCATCGCCGCCGACGCCGTGCGCGACGACCCCGAACGACCGCTCTCCATCGTGCTGATGACGGACGGCCGGAGCAACGCGGGCCTCGGATACGAGCAGTTCGAGCGCCACTACGACCGACTCGACGCCGGCGCGCGTGCTGTGGCGACCTTCCCCGTGCACTTCGGCGAGGCCGACGCGGCCGCCTTGGAGAAAGCCGCCGAGGCGACCGGCGGCCGTATGGTCGACGCCGACCGTTCCTCGCTCTCCGACGCTTTCAAGGAGATCCGTGGGTGTCTTTGACAGTCAGTGGTGGAGCCTGCGGTGGCCGTGGACGGTCGTCTGGCTCCTGACGGCGGCCTGCTTCGCCGTCGTCCTCCGGTACGCGCTGCTGCGGTGGCGGACTTCGGTCAGACAGCGCCAGGAGGACCTGGGGCGGACGGTCTCCGGCATGTGCGTCTACCTCAACGAGGCACGGGTCGAGACCATCGCCGCCATCCTCGGCATACCGAAGTCCGACTTCGTGGAGATCTCCGAACAGACCAGCGTCACCAGCAGGTTGGGGCTGTCCGGCCGGTTCGGCGGCGGCTCCGGCACGGCCGGACGGGACGCGAACAGGAAGAGCAGCTCCTCGTACGCCGAGCAGAACACGCCCATGAAGACGATCCGGCTGATCATGGTCAGGATGCGCGAGCGGGACCGGGTCGTGGACGCCGACCTGATCAACGGACACCTCTTCCCCAACGCGGCGCTCACCCGGGCCCTGGAGGACGCGGGCACCACCGCGAGCAGAGCGGGCGCCCCGCTGACCGCCGTACGCTCGGACTACGTCTCGGTCTCCGGCCTCTTCACGGTCAGCAGGGCGGCCGGCGGCGACATCGTGCTGCGCGCCCGCTACGGCGGCGGCGAGCCGGCCGCCCAGGTGAAGATCACCTGCGAAGAGGCCTGGGTCCGCCCCGAGTTCAGGGTCGACCGGTACGCCGAGGGGGAGTTCCCGGCCACCTGCCTGGGGCTGGTGCGCACCTGGAACGGCACGACCGGGGAACTCACCCTGGACCCGGTCTCCGTCTTCCGCTGAACGGACCGTCCCCGGCTACGAGTTGAGCTCGGCCAGCACCCGCAGCGTGTGCGGGTCGGGGGCGAGGGCCAGCAGGTCCGTCACCGGGCCCTTGCGCCACAACTCCAGCCGCTCCGCGATCCGTTCCCGCGGGCCCACGAGCGAGATCTCGTCGGCGAAGGCGTCCGGCACCGCGAGCACGGCCTCCTCCCGGCGACCCGCGAGGAACAACTCCTGTATCCGCCGCGCCTCTTCCTCGTACCCCATGCGCGCCATCAGATCGGCGTGGAAGTTACGGGCCGCGTGCCCCATCCCGCCGATGTAGAAGCCGAGCATCATCTTCACCGGGAGCAGCCCTTCGGCCACGTCGTCGCACACCTTCACCTGAGTCATGGGCGCGACGAGGAAGTCGTCCCGAAAGACTGTCGTGCCGTAGACCTCGGGGCGGCTCGGCGACCAGTACAACGGCAGCCACCCGTCGGCTATGTGGGCCGTCTGCGCCACGTTCTTCGGACCCTCGGCGCCCAGCAGGATCGGCAGGTCGTGGCGGAGCGGGTGGGTGATGGACTTGAGTGCCTTGCCGAGGCCGGTCCCGTCCGCGCCCCGGTACGGATGCGCGTGGAAGCGCCCGGCCACCTCGACCGGCGCCTCCCGCCGCAGCACCTGCCGTACGACCTCGACGTACTCCCGGGTCGCGGTGAGCGGCGACCTGGGGAACGGCCGTCCGTACCACCCCTCCACCACCTGCGGCCCCGACAGCCCGAGTCCGAGCAGCACGCGCCCGCCGGAGAGGTGGTCGAGGGTCAGCGCGTGCATCGCGGTGGTGGTCGGGGAGCGGGCCGCCATCTGCGCAACTGCCGTCCCCAGCTTGATCGTTGACGTCTGCGCGGCGATCCAGGTCAGCGGGGTGAAGGCGTCGGACCCCCATGACTCGGCCGTCCACACGGAGTCGTACCCGAGCCGCTCGGCCTCCTGGGCCAGCGGCACATGATCGGCGGAGGGCCCGCGCCCCCAGTACCCGAGTGCGAGACCGAGCCGCATATCGCCTCCCCAGCAAAGGAACTGACGGCACGTCAGCAAACCGTCGACGGCTGCGACTGTACGACAACGGCCCCCCACCCGGAAGGGTGAGGGGCCGCGGTGAACGCTGGGGAGGGGCTCAGCCGCGCTGGATCCCCGAGGTGTCCTGGAGGACGCCACGACGGCCGTCCTGGGTCTGCGCGACCAGCGCGGGACCGCGCTGCTCCACGGCCAAGTACCAGGTACCCGGCGCCAGTTCGGCGATCGGAGCCGGCGAACCGTCCTCCGCGAACAGCGGCCGGGCCACCGGCACCGCGAACCAGAACGGCGAGAAGTCCCCGGCCGGCACCGGCGCGGGCTGCCCGAAGGGCTGCGCGGCCTGCGCCTGCTGCGGCGGGGTGCCGTACGAGGGCTGCTGCGGCGCACCGGCACCCGGGTAGCCGTAACCACCGGGCGGCTGCGTGCCGTAGGGCTGCGGGGCGGCCGGCTTGGGGGCCGGGACCAGGGCGGCCTGGAGCGGCGGGAGGAGGGGCGTCGCGATGGCGCCGCCTGCCATGACGAGGGCGGCGATGAAGCCGAGGATGAGGCCGGCGCCGGCGCTGACGTTGTCGCCGACGTCCACCAGCGTCCAGAACAGGGCCCACGCGGTGAGAACCGTGAACGCCACGCCGACTGTCCCGATGTCCAGGCCCACGACCTTGCGCGGCTGCGGCAGACAACGGTTGACGACGATGAGAGCGGCACCGATGACGCCGCCCATGTAGGTGCCGAGGCCGTTACCGAGGCTGGTCCACGCGGTCACGTCCAGGTCGAATCCCTTGGCCGTGTAGAAGCTGAGGAAAGACGCGATGAAGAGCAATACCGCTGCTCCGATCACCACGCCGTCGCCTCGTGTGAGGGAGCGGATATTCACTTCAGGTCCTTCGTAGGTCGTCTCGTCGTCGGTTGACCCTATCGTCCACCTTGCCTGGGTGTCCGCCCGGATCAGCCCGCTGATCGCTACCCGCGCAGGAAACTCACGATTCCCTCAGAGATCCCCTGCGCCGCCTTCTGTCGCCAGGCGCTGTTCGTCAGCAGTGCCGCGTCATTGCTATCGCGCATGTTGCCGCACTCGATGAACACCTTGGGAACCGTTGACAGATTGAGACCGCCCAGGTCCTTACGCGTGACGAGACCGGTGCCGTCGCCGACGTAGTTGGAGAGCTGTTCGCCCGTCGTCCGTTGGTAGTTGGTTTTGATGCTGCGGCCGAGGAGAGCGGAGGGGCCGACGATCGCACGGGTGTCGGCGGAGCCCGCGTGCACCGAGGCGGGCAGGATCACATGGAAGCCGCGGTCACCGACCGGGGCACCGTCCGCGTGGATGGAGATCGCCGCGTCCGCGTGCGCGTCGTTGCCGATCTTCGCGCGCTGGTCGACGCAGGGTCCCCAGGCGGGGGAGGCGCCGTCGTGCGTCAACTTCACCGTGACGCCCTGCTGTTCGAGCAGGGTGCGCAGCCGGTGGGACACGTCCATCGTGAACTGGGCTTCCGAGTAACCCGCGTTGGTCGACGTCCCCGTCGTGTCGCACTCCTTCCAGTTCGTGCCGATGTCCACCTTGCGGTTGATCTCGGTGCCGTGCTGGAAGTTGGTGATGTTGTGCCCCGGGTCGATGACGACGACCTTGCCCTTGAGGGAGCTGGGGTTCGGCGGCTTGTCGTCGTTCGACGCGGTGCCCGACGGGGACGCGGGCGCGCCGGACGCCGTGGAAGCGGAAGAGGAGTGGGCCGCCGCGCTGCCACCCCCCGGACCGGCCACCGCCTCATAGACGAACCATCCGATCAGTGCCCCCGGGACCAGCGCGGCCAGTGCCACGGTCAGGGGCCCACGACGGGGACGGCGGGGCTGCGGGGAATCGAGGTCCGGACCTACGTACGACACGGGAGTCACCCTAACCGCCACCCGCGGCCGGTTTGCCGAAGCGGCAACAAGAGTCGTGGGCGCGCCGGGATCGGGCGCAGGATCGTCGGACCGGCCCCCGCAACGGAGGACTCGTCACCATGGTCAACAACGTCACCCACCGGCTCGTCCCGGCCCCCGCCGGCCGTATCCACCTGGTCGAACAGGGCACCGGCCCGCTCGTCCTGCTGGTGCACGGCTTCCCGGAGTCCTGGTACTCGTGGCGCCACCAGCTCCCCGTGCTGGCCGCGGCGGGCCACCGCGCGGTCGCCGTCGACGTACGCGGCTACGGCCGCTCGTCGAGGCCCGCGGACGTGTCGGCGTACCGGATGCTCGACCTCGTCGAGGACGCCGTGGCCGTGGTGCACGCGCTCGGTGAGCGGTCGGCGGTGATCGTCGGGCACGACTGGGGCGCGGGCATCGCCGCCCACTCCGCCCTCCTGCGGCCGGACGTCTTCCGCGCCGTAGGACTGCTGAGCGTCCCCTACACCCCGCGCGGCGGCCCGCGCCCCGGCGAGATCTTCGCCGGGATGGGCGGGGCCGAGGAGTTCTACGTCTCCTACTTCCAGCGACCCGGCCGCGCCGAGGCCGAGATCGAACCCGATGTACGCGGCTGGCTGGCCGGTTTCTACGCCGCGTTCTCCGCCGACACCATGCCCGCCCCCGGCACGCCCGACCCGCACTTCGTGAGCCGCGAGGGCGGGACGCTGCGGGAACGGTTCCCGTCGGCGACCGCACTTCCCACCTGGCTGAACGAGGCCGAACTCGACGTCTACGCCGGGGAGTTCGAGCGCACGGGCCTGACCGGCGCCCTGAACCGCTACCGGAACATGGACCGCGACTGGGAGGACCTCGCCGACCACGACGGCGCCCCGATCACCCAGCCGTCCCTGTTCCTGGGCGGTTCCCTGGACGCCTCCACCACCTGGCTGTCCGACGCGATCGCCGCCTACCCCGTGACCCTCCCCGGACTGCGCGGCTCGCACATCCTGGAGGGCTGCGGGCACTGGATCCAGCAGGAGCGTCCCGCGGAGGTCAACGAGCACCTGGTCAAGTGGCTGGCCGGGCTGCCGAGTTGAGGTCAGATGCCGGTACCGGTGCGCCGTAGGACACGCAGGGAGCCGGTCGCCGAGACCTCCGTGAACGCGCCCGACTCCAGGGCCCGTAGATACACGCGGTAGGGCGCCTGGCCGGTGAACTCGTCCTCGACGACCGGGAACACGTCATGGATGACGAGCAGCCCGCCCTCGGCGACATGGGGCGCCCACCCCTCGTAGTCACCGTTCGCGTGCTCGTCGGTGTGACCGCCGTCGACGAAGACGAGCCCGAGCGGCGTCCCCCAGATCCGGGCGACCTGCGGCGACCGCCCGACGAGGGCCACCACGTGCTCCTCCAGACCGGCCCGGTGGAGCGTCCTGCGGAACGTGGGCAACGTGTCCATCAACCCGAGTTCCGGGTCGACGGTCTCCGGGTCGTGGTACTCCCACCCCGGCTGCTGCTCCTCGCTGCCGCGATGATGATCGAGGGTGAGCGCGGTCACGCCGGTCTCGCGGGCGGCATCGGCGAGCAGGACGGTCGACCGCCCGCAGTACGTCCCCACTTCGAGCAACGCCAGCCCGAGCCCACCGGCTTCCACGGCGGCGGAGTAGAGGGCGAGCCCTTCGTCGACCGGCATGAATCCCTTGGCTTCCTCGAACGCGGCGAGGATGGAGGGCTTGGGTGCCAGGGGCATGACGCTTCCTTCGGTACTGGCGACTTGTGAGCGCCGCCAGGGTACGCGTTTGAGGGGCGCGGGGAACTGCGCGGCCAGCCCCCACACACCCGCAGAAACCAACGAACCCGACTACGCGCTAACGGTCTCCCCGGGCAACAAAAGATCCAGGTCAACCGCAACCTCGTCCCCCGCGTGCGACGCGGAAGAGGCAAGCGGCCCATGCCCACTGGCCCGTGCGGCCAGCACATACGCCCCCTGGGACGGCACCGCGAGCACGTAACTACCGTCCTCCTCGGAGAGCGTCGCTCCGGCCTGCCGCCCCCGACGGTCGATCAACGTGACCTTGGCCCGAGCGACAGGCGAACCGTCCGCCCCGAGCACCCGCCCCCGGAACCCCCGGAGAACCTCCTCCGCGCGCTCGAGGTTGGCCTCCTCCTCGCTGCTGAAGTTCAACTGCGGCGCACGGTTCGGCTTGGGAAGGAACAACGCCATCAACAGCCCGACGGCCACCGCACCGGTAGCGATCAGGAACGACACCCGGAACCCGTGCATCGTCGGGACGGCGACCCCGCCCACATGGTTCGCGGTGTTCGCCAGCACCATGCCGATCACCGCGCTGGAGACGGACGTACCGATGGACCGCATCAGGGTGTTGAGCCCGTTCGCCGCACCGGTCTCGGACGCCGGCACCGCACCCACGATCAACGCGGGCAGCGACGAGTACGCGAGACCGATCCCCGCGCCCAGCACGACCGCGATGACCAGGCTCTGCCAGGCCGCGCTCATGAGGCCGATGCCCGCGCCGTAGCCGATGCCGATGATCACCATGCCGATGATCAGGGTGACCTTCGGGCCGTACTTCGCGGAGAGACGGGCGTAGACGGGGGCGGTGAACATCATCGTCAGGCCCAGCGGCGCGACCAGCAGACCGGCGGTGACCATCGACTGGCCGAGGCCGTAGCCGGTGGACTTGGGGAGCTGGAGGAGCTGGGGCAGGACGAGGGAGACGACGTAGAAGGAGACGCCGACCATGATCGAGGCGAGGTTGGTGAAGAGGACCGCCGGGCGGGCCGTGGTGCGCAGGTCGACCAGCGGGGCCTTCAGGCGCAGCTCCATCACGCCCCACAGGACCAGGACGACGGCCGCGGCCGCGAACAGGCCGAGCGTGGTGCCGGAGGTCCAGCCCCAGTCGCTGCCCTTGGTGATGGGGAGCAGGAAGAGGACGAGTCCGGCGGAGAGGCCGATCGCGCCGAGCACGTCGAAGGTGCCCTCGGCGCGCATCGGGGACTCCGGTACGACGAGGAGGGTGAGCACGATCGCGAGGACACCGAGGCCGGCGGCGCCGTAGAAGAGGGCGTGCCAGTCGGCGTGCTGGGCGACCAGGGCCGCGGCGGGCAGCGCGAGGCCGCCACCGACGCCGATCGAGGAACTCATCAGGGCCATGGCCGAGCCGAGCTTCTCGCGGGGCAGCATGTCGCGCATCAGGCCGATGCCCAGCGGTATCGCGCCCATCGCGAAGCCCTGGAGCGCACGGCCCGCGATCATCGTGAGCAGGTCGCTGGTGAGGGCGCTGACCAGTGCTCCTACGACCATCACGGCCAGGCTGACGATCAGCATCCGGCGCTTGCCGTAGAGGTCGCCGAGGCGGCCCATAATCGGTGTGGCGACGGCTCCGGAGAGGAGTGTCGAGGTCAGGACCCAGGTGGCGTTGCTGGGCTCGGTGCTCAGCAGCTGCGGCAGGTCCTTGATGACCGGGACGAGCAGGGTCTGCATCACCGCGACAACGATGCCCGCGAAGGCGAGCACCGGCACGACGGCGCCGGACGGCCTCCGTGCGGGCTGGTCGGTCGACGTGTGCGTCATGAAGTGAGGCCTCCAGGCCAGAGGAGTGGAGCAGCGGGACGGGTGGAACCGTGCGGGACAGTGGAACCGTGCGGGATAAGTGCACGGTAAACCTCGTATGCATGGGCAACTATTCCGATGCTTCGGCGTACTAACGAATCCTTGACCGTCCCATGAATATCTGACCCTCTGTCAGCTCTGGTCATTTACTGGAACGTGTTCTAATCTCGCCCGCCATGAAGGCCTATGTCGCCGGCGTCGGGATGACGAAGTTCGAGAAGCCCGAGAGCCGGGAGTGGCAGTACTGGGACATGGTGAGGGAGGCGGGCAGTGCCGCCCTCGCGGACGCCGGGATCTCCTACGGCGATGTAGAACAGGTTCCGATCGGCTACTGCTTCCAGCCCTCGACCGCCGGCCAGCGCGCCGCCTATGAACTCGGTCTCACCGGCATCCCCGTCTACAACGTCAACAACAACTGCGCCACGGGTTCGACCGCGCTGATGCTCGCCCGGCAACTCGTCGAGGGTGGCGCCGCCGACTGCGTGCTGGCGGTGGGCTTCGAGAAGATGAAGAGGGGGGCTCTCGGGGGTGGTACCGATGGTGGCGACTTCGCCACCTCCCCCGTCGCCCGGCACTACGGCATCATGGCCGCCCGGCACGGCTTCGAGATGACCCCGCCCACCGCCCAGATCTTCGGCGACGCGGCCCGCGAGCACATGGAGAAGTACGGCACGACCGAGGCGCAGCTCGCCGCCGTCGCCGCCAAGAACCACCGGCACTCGGCCCACAACCCGTACGCCCAGTTCCAGGACGTGTACGACGTCGACGACATCCTCGCGGCGCGGGTCGTCCACCACCCGCTGACGAAACTCCAGTGCTCACCGACCTCGGACGGAGCCGCGGCGGCGGTCGTGGTCTCCGAACGCTTCGCGGAGGAGCGGCAGTTGGGTGCGGGCTCGCTCGTCGAGATCGTCGCCCAGGCGATGACCACCGACACCGAGGACTCCTTCGCCTCCGGCTCCTGCGTCGACGTCGTCGGACAGCCGATGTCCCGGGCCGCCGCCCGCCAGGTCTACGAACTGTCCGGACTCGGCATCGAGGACGTGGACGTCGTAGAACTCCACGACTGCTTCTCGATCAACGAGCTGCTGACGTACGAGGCGCTCGGCATGTGCGAGCCCGGGGAGTCCGGGAAGCTCGTCGAGTCCGGGGGGACGACCTACGGCGGGCGGTGGGTGGTCAACCCGTCCGGCGGGCTGATCTCCAAGGGGCATCCGCTGGGGGCCACCGGGATCGCCCAAGTCGCCGAACTGGTATGGCAGTTG
>NZ_JAENRY010000268.1 GCF_016612545.1 Streptomyces sp. MBT65
AGTCGTCCGCGCCGGCGGACTGCCCTTCGGGCCACGACGACACCGTGAAGTTGCTGTCCGCCGGCGCGGACGACTCCGCCATCGGCCGGCTGACTTCGAACGTGGACCCACAGACACGGCAGCGGTACTCGTAGCGAGGCATGCCCCCAGGCTAGCGCCGCCCTCACATGAGTACGGCACCTTGTTTTTTCATGAAGGTTTCGGCTGTGTCCTGTTCTGTCGTTTTCTTATATGGAGAACTTGCGAAGACCACTGGTAATTTGAGGGCGCCGAGTGATCTGTGAGACCGGGGGGAACCGGGATTTGCAGTCGTGTTCACGGCAACCTTTTCAGACCCTCGTACGTCAATGCGTCTGCCTGTGCGAGCAATACGGAGTGCGGAGGGGAGTCGCGTCGTGACCCACGAGGGGGACGGGGAGGAGCGCCAGGCACCGGACGAGACCATGCAGTTGAAGCTCCCCGCCGGGTTCAGGCCGGACGAGACCATGCAGCTGCGGTTGTCCGACCTGGAGATCCCCCGCGCGCCGGAGATACCCGAGGGGGAGACGAAACCGGTACGGCACCGGGGCCGCAAAGCCCCCCGCCCGTCCCTCCGCACCCGTCTCTCCCGTCTCGCCGTCGCCCTCGGCCCCCGCTTCGCTCCGGTCGTCGCCCGCCTCGCCCCGGTCGTGATCTTCCTCACTCCGTACGTCCGCAGGATGCGCCCGCAGTACCCGCGCCCGGGCCGTACGGACTGGCGCCGCTGGATACCCTCCTGGCGGCAGGGGCTCGGGGGCGTGCTCGCCTCCTTCGGCCTCAGCGGACTGTTCCTGGTCGTCGCCTACGCGACCACCGACATCCCCTCGAACCTCAACACGTACGCGACCCAGCAGGACAACGTGTACTTCTGGTCGGACGGGACGCCCATGGCCCGTACCGGCTGGGTGCAGCGGCAGGCGATGCCGCTGAAGGACATCCCCGAGGACGTCCGCTGGGCGGTGCTCGCCGCCGAGAACGAGAGCTTCTACAGCGACCCCGGCATCTCCATGAAGGGCATCGCCCGCGCCCTCTACCGCACGGTCGGTGAGGGGGACACCGAGGGCGGCTCGACGATCACCCAGCAGTACGTCAAGAACGTCTATCTGACCCAGAACCAGACGGTGAGCCGCAAATTCACCGAGGCGATGATCTCCCTCAAGCTCGACAACAAGATGAGCAAGGACAAGATCCTCGAGGGCTATCTCAACACCAGCTGGTTCGGCCGCGGCACCTACGGACTCCAGCGCGCCTCGCAGGCGTACTACGGCAAGGACGTCAGCCAGCTCAACGCGAGCCAAGGCGCTTTCCTCGCCTCGCTGTTGAAGGGCGCGGGCCTCTACGACCCGACGATCAGCAAGGCCAACCACGCCCGGGCGGTGGCCCGTTGGTCCTGGATCCTGGACCGCATGGTGAAGATCGGCAAGCTGTCGCCGACCGAGCGCGCCAAGTACAAGACCTTCCCCGAGCCGCTCAAGCAGTCGAGGACGTACGACACCGGTAAGCAGAGCGACTACCTGGTCGAACTGGCCACCCAGTACGTGAAGAAGACCGCGCACATCTCGGACAAGGACTTCGACCTCGGCGGCTACCAGATCTACACGACCTTCGACCGCGACCGCGAGACCAAGCTGACCAACGCCGTGAACAAGGCCCGCAAGGACGCGGTCGAGAAGGACTCCGCCAAGGCGAAGACCGCGCACTACGGCGCCTCCTCGGTGGCCTCCGACGGCCGGATCCTCGCCGTCTACGGCGGCCCCGACCACCGTACGCAGGGCTACAACGACTCCAACTCCACCACCGTCCCCGCCGGTTCGGCCTTCGAGCCCTTCGTCTACGCCGCCGCGCTGGAGCACGGGGTCACCAAGACCCGTGGCAGTCCGCCGACCTCGGTCACCCCGGACACGCTGTACGACGGGAACGACGCCGTGCCGGTCACCACACCGGAGGGGCCGTACTGGGACCGCAGCGGCAAGAAGGTGTCCGCGCACAACGACGGCAACAAGTCCTACGGGCAGATCAGTCTGCGCCAGGCCCTCGCCCAGTCCGTGAACACCCCGTTCATGCAGCTCGGGATGGACACCGGCCTGACGACCGTGCGGGCGACCGCCGAGAAGGCCGGACTCCTCTCGTCCAGTTTCGGGGCCCAGGTGCCCGCGCTGTCCCTGGGCAACGCCACGCCCAGTGCGCTGCGCATGGCGAGCGCGTACGGCACGTTCGACGCCGGGGGCGTCCACACCGAGCCGTACTCGGTCCGCCGTATCACCCGCAACGGCGCCGCGGTCGCCCTGGCGCGGCCGGAGCCGAACCGGGCGATCAGCAAGGAGACCGCGCGTGAGGTGACGGAGGCGCTCACGGACTCCTTCGGCCTCGCGCATCCCACCGCCGCCAAGACCGCCGGGACCGAGGTGGCGGGCAAGACCGGCACCACGCAGGACGACACCGCCGCCTGGTACGTCGGCACGGCCAAGTCCGTGTCGACGGCGGTCGTCGTCTACCGCATCGATCTGACCAAGAGCCTGGAACCTCTGCCCCTGAAGGGAGTTTCCGGCACCCCAGTCACCGACGTCCCCTACGGCATCTGGTCGAGAGCCATGACCCCGCTCGGCTGAGCTCGGCTGACCACCGCAGCGCAACCGCCACCTCCTCGCAGAATGAGCCGCCCATGAAGCCCCCGACGAAGGCGCCGTCCGGCCGCCGCCGCAGAGCACCTGAACCACGTCGTCGTACCCCGAAGCCGGGGTTCCTCACCCTGGCCGTGTTCCTTGTCGTCGCCTCACTGGTGACCGGGTATCTGGCGTTGAACCGGGACAACACGACGCCGACCGCGTCGGCCGGCAGAAGCACCACGCCCAAGTCGACCAAGGAACCCGTCTGGGACGGCAAGACGAAGGTGCTGGGGGACGGCTCGACCTCGTACACGGGGCCGCAGACGGACCAGTTGAAGGCGGTGCCGCTCAAGCCCGGTGAGAAACCACCCCAGTTCGTGGTCTTCTCCTGGGACGGGGCGCTTCAGGGGGACGACAAACTCTTCTCGCACTACCGGGAGATGGCCAAGGAGTACAACGCCCATATGACCTTCTTCCTCACGGGCATCTATCTGCTGCCCAAGAGCAAGAGGGACCTGTACCACCCGCCGATGCACTCGGTGGGCTCGGCCGCGATCGACTTCCCGACCGACCAGCACATCCGCGACACCCTGGAGCAACTCCGCCTGGCCTACGAGCAGGGCAACGACATCGGCACCCACTTCAACGGCCACTTCTGCGAGGCCAAGGGCGGCGGTGACTGGAGCGTCGCGCAGTGGAAGAGCGAGATCGACCAGTTCTTCTCCTTCGTCGAGAACTGGAAGACCAACACCGGCTACACCGACATCCCGGCCCTGCCCTTCGACTTCAAGAAGGAGGTCGTCGGCGGCCGCGCCCCCTGCCTGGAGGGCCAGCCCAACCTCCTGAAGGCGCTGAAGGGTTACGGCTGGAAGTACGACGCCAGCTCCCCGGGCGACTTCCAGATATGGCCCACCAAGAAGGACGGCCTCTGGGACTTCCCGCTCGAACTGCTCCCCTACGGGGACAACATCCAGGCCCTGTCGATGGACTTCAACTTCCTCTACAACCAGTCGGGCGGCGCCACCCAGGGCGACCCCGCGAAGTTCGCCGACTGGGAGAAGAAGACCGTCGACTCGTACATGGCCGGCTTCAACCGGGTCTACTACGGCAGCCGTGCGCCCCTGTTCATCGGAAACCACTTCGAGAACTGGAACGGCAGCATCTACATGAAGGCGATCGACACGATCATCCCGAAGATCTGCACCAAGGCGGGCGTGAAGTGCGTGTCCTTCAAGGAGTTGTCGGACTGGATGGACGTCCAGTCGCCGCAGACTTTGCAGCAGTTGCGCAGCCTGGACCCGGCCCAGTCGCCGGACTGGTCGACGGTGGTCAAGTGACCTCTCGGGACTGGTGAACTGACCAAGTGCAACCCCCTTCACAGGAGCCACACATGGCGTGCGAAGATGCCCTCGCCCGGTAGGCGTACCGGCGTAGAGGGGAACACCATTGAAATCCAGAAAACTGAGCCGTAAGCGGAGCCGCACGGCCATAGTCTCGGCGGCCGCCGCCTCGGTCGTCGCCGGCGTCGCCCTCGTGCCCAACTGGAGCGCGGGCGCGGCCGTCGTCGACGACCCGACCGTGAACGCCGCGACCAAGGCGACCTTCCAGAAGCTGGCCGACGCGGTCTTCACCGACCGCACCCAGGCGCTGGTGCACGGGGCCGGTACGAAGCAGAGCACCTCGCGCTTCTCGGGCGACGTCCGCCTCTCCAGCACCCAGTCGCGCGACGAGAAGGCCGCGCTGACCCAGCTGCGCGGCCG
The DNA here is from genome assembly GCF_016612545.1 of Streptomyces sp. MBT65. GTDB lineage: Bacteria > Actinomycetota > Actinomycetes > Streptomycetales > Streptomycetaceae > Streptomyces. Next base: position 4,385 of record NZ_JAENRY010000268.1, read on the forward strand.
GCAGAGCAGCATCGCGAAGCTCGGCGAGACGTACAGCACGGGTGCCACCAAGGTCACGCTCGACGCGACCCGGGTCACCGGCCGTACCGCCAAGGCCGATGTCACCGAGACGACCACGCTGACGTATGCGAAGACCACGGGGAACGAGCCGAAGACCACCGGCTTCCAGGCCCACCACGAGCTGACCTTCAAGGCCGACCAGCAGGGCACCTGGCAGCTGTCGAAGATCGAGGACACCGACACCGGTGGCCTCGCCGTCAACACGGTGGCCAAGCCCGCGGTCAAGGCGTCGCCCGCCCCGGCCGACGACGGCAACACCACGCCGGACGCGCCGCGCGCGGCCACCACCCGCAACCCGGTGGCGGTCCCGAAGACGAGCACGACGTACGACTACAAGGCGATGGCGACCTACGCCGAGAAGTACTGGAACGTCTACAACACGGCCTACCCGAACTTCAACGGCCATGCGGACGGCGGCGACTGCACCAACTTCGTCAGCCAGTCCCTGAAGGCCGGCGGCTGGAAGCACGTCCCGGGCTACGTGTACGACTACACGAAGTGGTTCGGCACCGCCGACATCCAGTCGGACTCCTTCATCGGCGTCAACGAGTGGTCCTGGTTCGCGCAGAACTCCAAGCGCACCACCCCGCTCGCCAACGTCTACCAGGCCGAGGTCGGCGACGTCATCCAGGTCGACTTCGACCGGGACGGCGCCAAGGACCACACGATGATCGTGACGTACAAGGCCAACGGCATCCCGTACGTCACGTACCACTCGAACAACACCTACCGCAGGTCCCTGTCGAGCCTCATCGCGTCGTACCCGAACGCGTACTACTACGCGTACCGCACCTGAGCCTCACGGCTCGGCAGCACGTCATCGGCCCCCCGTCGCTTCGGTACGCGACCGGGGGCCGATCCGCGTTCAGGTCCGCCTCGCCCTCGCCCACCAGTCTCAGGACGCGATCAAGGGCCCGGCCGCCGCTGCGGGACGTACTCACGTGACCGGGCTCAGTGTCCGGGCGTCCCGCGTTCCTCGCGGATCCGGGAGACCACCCGGGACACGGACTGCCGTACGGCCTCCGTCTCCGTCAGGAAGTGCCAGTAGTCGGGGTGGCGGCCCTCCAGCGTGGCGATCGCGCGGTCGAGGCGGGCGACGGCGTCGTCGAGGGGGCGGGCGTCGCGCGGGTCGGGGGTGGAGCGGCCGGACATCGCGAGGCGCTGGGCGTCGCGGATCGCGAAGCGGGTGCGGTCGATCTCCTGCTGGGGGTCCTTCTGTACGGCGTTCAGCCGGCGCAGGCGGTCACCGGCGGCCGACACGGCCTCGTCGGTGGTGTTCAGCAGCGCCCGTACGGTCGACAGCAGCGACGTGGCGTCCGGCCAGCGCTGCGCGTCCCGGGCGGCCTGCGCCTCCTTCAGCTTCGCCTCGGCCTGCCGTACGTTCTCGCCGGCCTGGTCGGGCACGTGCTGGAGGTCCTGCCAGCAGGCGGCGGAGAAGCGCCGCCGCAACTCGCTCAGCACCGGGTCGACCTGCCCGGCGCGGGTGGTCAGCGCCTGGGCGCGGGTGCGCAGCGACACCAGCCGGTGGTCGATCTCGGCAGCCCGCTCGGGCAGCCCGTCGGCCTCGGCCCGGATGGCCTCCGCCTCCCGGGCGACCTGCGTGGCCCGCTCCAGCGTCTGCGGTACGCCGTGCTGTCCGGCGCCCTGGTTCAGCTTCGTCAGCTCCGGCCCCAGCTTGGCGAGCCGCCCGGCGAGATCGTCGGCGCGCAGCCCCGACGCCCGTACGGCGTCGAGCGCGTTGCTCGCGGCGAGCAGCGCCTGCCGGGCCCGCTCGACGGCGGGCGCCAGCCGGGCGAGCTGCGTCTCGGCCTTGCCGAGCAGCGGCCCGAGCCCGCTCTCGAACCGGTCCAGCTCCTGCTTGACCTGCCCCAACTGGTCCTTGGCGGCGGTCAGTTCGGTGCGGGCGCGGTTCGCGGCGGCGGCCTCCAGGTCGTCGCGGTCGAGGTCGTGCGCGTCGACGGCGTTGATGTACCGGCCGCTCGCCTCGTCGATCCGCCGGCCCAGCGACTCGAAGTCGGTCACCGCGCGGCGGGCGGCCGGCGAGTCGTCGACCGCGGTGATGGTGTCTATCGAGATCCGCAGATCCCGCTGGGCGGTGTCCAGCTCGTAGAACGCGGCCGCGGCCGCGTCCTTCGCCGCCTGCGCCTCGGCCCGCTGACTCTCCGCCCGGCCGCCGAACCAGCGCCGGGTGCCGCCGCCGGCGAACGCGGCGGGCAGCGCGAGCGCGACGAGCAGCGGCAGGCCCATGAGCGCGAGGGTGTCGAAGGCGGCACGGGCGGCGGTCGAACCGCGCCTGGACCGTGTGAGCGGCGAATACGGCTGCGCAGGTGTCGCCGTCACATCCCTCTCCCGTGTTGTCCGTCCTGACCGTTGTCATTCTCCCACCGGTAGAGGACGAACACACGAGCCGGTCAGTTCGCGTTCCGCACCGTGACTTTCCCGTCGCCGGTGTGGGCGGTCACCACATGAGAACTCGACGAGTCCCGGGGCACCGACACATCCACCCCGCCGTCCCCGGTCGTGGTCGTCACGCGGTACTTCGTGCCGTCGCCCTTGGGCAGCGCGATCGTCACCGACCCGTCGCCGCTGCGGGACTCCACCAGGTCCGGTACGGCGCCGAGTTCGAGGTGCACCGACCCGTCACCGGTGGTCGCGTGGACCTCCCGGGACGACACCTCGGCGTGCACGGACCCGTCCCCGCTGTGCAGCGTCAGCACCCCGGTGGAGTCGGTCACGCGCACGGACCCGTCGTGCGTACGGATATTCAGCGCATCCGTGAACCCCCGCGCCCGCACACTCCCGTCCCCGTCCTCCACCTTCACGGCGACCCCGCGCGGCACCTCGATCCGGTGCTTGACCGAGCAGTCGGCGATCACTCCGGAACACTTCATCCGCAGCACCAGCCGGTCGCCGTCCATCGCCCAGCTCACCTCGGGATCCGAACCGATCGCCACCTTGCCCTGCCACCACCGGGTGACCTCGATCTTCCCCGCCGGGTTCGCGTCCGAGGCGACGACCTCGAGCGCGGAGTCGTCGGAGTCGATGGTGAGGGTACGACCGGGCAGTGCGAAGGCGCGGTGATCGGGGTGCTTGTCGTCCCCGGCCGAGGCGGTGCCGCAGGCGGTGGCACCCGCGAGAAGCAGGGCGACACCGGCGGTCGCGGTGAGGACACGGCGGGTGGTGCGGGTGCGGGTCACGGTGATTTCCCCCTGGGACGGACGCGGAGTCCCGATGACTCCTACGGCTCCCCTCGACCGTAGGCAGCGACGCTCCTCCGGGGCATCCGGCGCACTCCCGGACCCGGGGTGGGGAAAACCCCCGACCGTGCCCTGACCTGTCTTCCGTGCCGATACGGGTTTGCAGGACAGGCCCCCCGGCAATGTAGGCTGTCAACTCGTTCTGGGCGCGTAGCTCAGGGGTAGAGCGTCGCCCTTACAAGGCGAATGTCGGCGGTTCGAAACCGTCCGCGCCCACCAGGATGAACACCAGGTCAGAGGCCTCCCGGGGAGATCCCCGGGAGGCCTCTTTCCGTACGGGCCCGTCAGGCGGCGGTATCACGTTTTCCCGGGGCGATGGGCAGGATGACCCCATGACTGAATCCGGCACGGACACCGGCACCACACCCTCGCGCTCCGTCTTGTCCCTGTGGTCGCACGACTCGGTGTTGTCGATCGGGTCGGTGGGGTCGGTGTTGTCCATCGGGTCCGTCGGGTCGGCGTTGTCCGTCGGGTCGATCGGGAGTTCGTTGTCGGTGGGGTCGATCGGGTCGGCGCTGTCGTTGGTGTCGGCCGGGTCGTGGCTGAGTACGGGGTCCGTGCTGTCCGCGCAGTCGCGGTGGTCGGTGCTGTCGTGGCGTGCGACGCGCGGCTTCCGGGCCGTCGGGGACGGTGAAGGGGTCCTTTTCGGTGGGGTGCCGGTCGTGGGGGCGGTGCGGGTCGCAGGAGTCGTCGGGGCTGTGGCGGCCCTGGCGGTGGCCCAACGGGCGCTGCGGAAGCCGTAGTTGACGGCTGGGGTGTTCGGGTTCAGGACCAGAACTCGTTGGCCCTGTCGATGTCCTCGACGCACTCGTCCAGGTCCGTGATCTTGTCACCGAGGATGCGGAAGACGATGCCGCCGGTCTCGTCGATGTGCTTGCCGTCACGCTCGGCCGTGAAGCGGTGGAGCGTGACCGCGTGGCCCCGGCCGTCGACGAGGACGTTGCGCAGTTCGACGCGCAGGGTTCCGTTCGTCTGCGCGAAGAGCTGTCCGTACATGTCGATAGCCGCGTCCTGGCCCTTGAAGTCGCCGGACAGCGGGTGGGTGCCGGGCACGTGGTGCGTGACGTCCGAGGACATCAGCCCGCGCAGGGTGTCCATGTCGCCACGGACGAAGGCGTCGTAGCCCTTGCGGACGAGGAGTGCGTGCGGGTGGTCGGCCATGACCGATCGCCGCCTCTCGGTTGCTTCGGCGATATGAGGCTCAACTCACCCATTGTCCGCCTTGTCGCCCACCGGTGTCGCCTCGTGGGCGTGCTTCAGCTTCATCCGGCCCTCCACGCGCTCCGTCGCCGCCACCTCCGTCCAGAAACGGTGGCCGCTGACGAAGACCGCGAGTTCGTGCTCCCGCTGCCGGAGCTTCTCCACCTCGGCCTGTTCGTCGGGCGTCCAGCCGGGGGAGGCCGGGCGCTCCACCTTGCGCCAGCCGCCCCCGTCACTGAACCCGTCCAGGGGCTCGACCGACCAGGGCAGCCGCTTCAGCAGGGCCGAAAGCTCGGCCCGGACCTGATGCAGCTCCTCCTGTCCGGCGAGGAGGTCACTCGGGAAGTCGTAGGTCGTAGGCACGCGCTAATGCTACGCCTGTTCGAATTTGGGTCGCGAGTTCCTTCCGGGACTTCATGCGAACGGGTGTGGGTCGGATTCGAACGGGCGTGGGCTGTGGAGGGAGGGGGGTGGCCTGTCGAAGGTCGAGCGGGGAGCCCCGGGCGTCTCGGGCCGTCCCATCGCCACGCACCGCTGAACTGGCGCTATGCCTCCATGGAAAGCCGGATTCCCGTGGGGCGGCACGCCGACCGTCGCGCTTCGCATGTGGCGCCCCGACGCCGTCGTGCTGTTCGACTGACACGTTCCAGCGCGCACCGCCCCCGGCACGGTGGACGGAGTGAACATCCACTCCGACATCGGTCAGCCCCTGCTCTAGCATGTAATGCATGACAATGGCTGGTGACCATTACGAACTGGTCGCAGGTGTGCCGTCCGTCGACGTCTTCCGGCGGCTGCGCACCGATGCGGGACTCTCCGACAAGGACCCCGAGGCGGTCGCGCTCGCGCTGCCCAACACCTGGTACGGCGTGGTGCTGCGGTACGCGGGCGACCCCATCGGCATGGGGCGGATCATCGGGGACGGCGGTACGGCGTTCCAGGTCGTCGACATCTGTGTGCATCCCGCGCACCAGGGGCGAGGGCTCGGCCGGCGCATCATGGCCGCGCTCACCGCGGAGTTGGAACGCCGGGCGCCCGCCACCGCGTACGTCTCGCTCATCGCCGACGGCCCCGCGCGCTTCCTCTACGAGAAGTTCGGCTTCGCCGACACCGCCGGGCACGGCTCGATCGGCATGTACCGCGTGATGTCCGCCGTCCCCAGGGCGGCCGCGGATGTCAGTGGGCCCGCCTAGTGTGCCGGGCATGGACGAGGGACAGGTGAGGCTCCGGCCCTGGGCGGAAGGTGACCTCTGGTTGCTGGAGCGGCTCAACAGCCCTGAGATGACCGAGCACTTGGGGGGTCCCGAGGACGAGGAGCGGCTCGCTGCCCGGCATCGGCGGTACGGCGGTCTGGAGCGGGGGTGCATGTACCGGGTCGAGTTGGCGGCGAGCGGGGAGACCGTCGGCTCGATCGGGTACTGGGAGCGGGAGTGGCGGGGCGAGCCGGTGTGGGAGACCGGGTGGGGTGTGCTGCCCGAGTTCCAGGGG
>NZ_JAENRY010000269.1 GCF_016612545.1 Streptomyces sp. MBT65
CCCCCGGCACCCCCGAACGCCGAGTAGCCGACGCCATGCGCACCCACCCCGAGTACGTAGCCCGCACCCCCCGCCCCGGCCTCCACCTTGAACGCCAGGGCCCGGCCGTCCGGGAGGGCGACCGCCTGGACCGCCTCCGCGCCCATCTTCGACAGGAGGCCCGGTACCGCTCGCATGAGGTGGGTGTCGGGGCGGCGGGTGCCGGCTACGTACTCGGGGTGGGTGCGCATGGCGTCGGCTACTCGGCGTTCGGGGGTGCCGGGGGTGGCCAGGACGAAGGTGCGGAAGGCGCGGGCCAGGCCGGTGAGGGTGATGGCCAGGAGTGGGGCGCCGCAGCCGTCCGTGCCGACTGCTGCCACCTGCTCACCCGAAACTTTTTCCACAACCCTGTGGATAAGTTTTTGGAGGGGGTGGTCCGGGTCCAGGTACGAGTCCAGGGGCCAGCCGCGCAGGGCCGCCGCCGCCAGCATGGCCGTGTGTTTGCCGGAGCAGTTCATGGTGACGCGGTCGCGTACGGCGCCCGACGCCAGGTATGACTCCATTTCGACCGGGTCCAGGGGGAGGTCCGGCGGGCACTGCAACTGGCTTGCGTCCAGGCCGTGTTCGGTGAGGAGTCGGCGTACGAGGTCGCGGTGGAAGAGTTCGCCGGAGTGGCTGGCCGCGGCGATCGCCAGGCGTTCGCCGGTGAGGTCGAGGCCCGCGTGGAGGACTCCGGCCGCCTGCATCGGCTTGTTGGAGGAGCGGGGGAAGACGGGGGTGGTCGTGTCGCCCAGGGACCGTTCCACGGAACCGTCCGGCGCCAGGATCACCAGGCTGCCCCGGTGCCGGCTCTCGACGAAGCCGGAGCGGACGACCTCCGCGAGCACCGGAGGGGACAGGGAGGAGAACTGAGAATCCTCGTCGGCAACCGTCACTTCTGGTCCCCTCACATCAGCGCGTCACATCAGCAAGTCGTCCACCTGTGCCTCTCCCTCACGGTACCTGCGGGCGATCTCCGCGCTACAGCCGTCGGCCGTGTGTTGGAGGACCTGACGGCGGCGGGACACCTGCTGTTCGTAGCGCACCAGGCGGCCCATCGCGGTGGTCAACTCCAGGTCGGTGCGGGCCTCCAGGTCGGAGAGTTCGACCTCGGCGAGCATCTCGGCGGCCAGCAGCCGGTACTCCTCGCTGTGCGGGGTGCCCAGCGTCACGTGCCGGGCCGAAGAGCGGTGCCGGGCGGGGGCGTCGGTCAGGATCTCCGACAGGCGGTCCACCACGGAGGCCGCGCCCGCCGGGGAACGGCGGGCCAGTTCCGCGCGCAGGATGTCGATACGGCCCTGGAGCAGCCGTCGTACGTAACTCAGGTCGGCCTCGTCCCGCTGGGCGTCGCGGCGCAGCGCGCGCAGTTCCGGGAGCCGTAGCGCGGGCAGGTCGGGCGCGGGCGGTTCGGCGGGCAGCAGCGGGCTGTCGACGCGCTGCACGGGCGGGCGGCGGCCGGCCGGTCCTCCCGCGCGGATCAGCGAGACAGACCCAGGGGGCTGCCCGGTACTCGGTGTGCTCATGTGGCCTCTACCCGTCCCCTCGACCGGCGTGTGGACAGCATCGTGCCACCCCCGGTGGCCACTATGTGACCGAGTGCCCCCGAACGGCCCCAGATGGGGGGTTAAGCATCAAAAACAGTTCTCCTACGGCCCCTTCCGAGCCGCTCCCGCCCGCACGGCATCATGGGACCCATGCGAGCAGTGGTGCAGCGCGTGGACAGCGCGAGTGTCGTCGTCGACGGCGAGACGGTCGGGGCCATCGAGGGCGAAGGGCTGTGCGTCCTCGTCGGCGTCACCCACGAGGACACCAAGGAGAAGGCGGCCCAACTGGCCCGCAAACTATGGTCGATCCGCATGCTGCACGACGAGAAGTCGTGCAGTGACATCGACGCCCCGCTGCTCGTCATCAGCCAGTTCACTCTGTACGGAGATGCTCGCAAGGGCCGCAGGCCCACCTGGAACGCCGCCGCCCCGGGCGACATCGCCGAGCCCCTCGTCGACGAGGTCGTCGCCCGACTCCGCGCCCTGGGCGCCACGGTGGCGACGGGCCGCTTCGGCGCCCAGATGCGCGTCTCACTCACGAACGACGGCCCGTTCACCGTGGTGGTGGACCTCTGAGCGAGTACTCGTGGCCCTCGGAACACGCCGACTACCGGCCGGTCGACGCCGCCGCGGCCTGGAGCGAGACCGTCTGCGCCCTGCCCGTCGGCACCCGGATCACCGGTGAGGTCGTCGGGCGGCAGCCCTTCGGGGCCTTCCTCGCCATCGACGGCCACCCCGACGCGCTCGGCCTGGCCCGGGTCGACCGGAAACCCCGGTGCCTGGAACTGCCGGTGGTGGGGCAGCGCGTCACCGGTGAGGTCGTCTTCCACGCCGAGTACAACCACCAAGTGGGCGTCCTGCTCGGTGAATGGGCCGAGCACGAGGACCTGCTGCCCCGGTTCGCGGACCGCGTCGGTCAGGCCGTCGCCGGGCGGGTCTCGAAGGTCGCGCCGATCGGGGTCTTTGTCCGCCTCGCCGACTGCGTCGAGGGACTCGTCCCCCTCACGGCGCGTTCGGAGAGCGATGCCTTCCGCGAGGGCCAGGAGGTCTCCGTGCGGATCGTCGCCGTCGACCTCGAACGATCCCGGATCCTCCTGGCGGGTCCCGCACAGGACGACTCCCCCGCGCGGGACAACTCCTAAGGTTCTACGACGACTTCCTGCGCCGCGGCCGTCGTGTCGGCCAGCAGCGGCGCGTCCAGCGGTACGTTCCGCTTCACCAGGGCCAGGGCGATCGGGCCCAGTTCGTGGTGCCGTACGGACGTCGTGATGAAGCCGATCTTCCGGCCCTCCGCGCCCTCCTCCGCGAGGCGCAACTCCGTGCCGTGGCCCGGGAGATGGACCTCGCTGCCGTCGAGGTGGAGGAAGACGAGGCGGCGCGGGGGCTTGCCCAGGTTCTGGACGCGGGCGACCGTCTCCTGGCCGCGGTAGCAGCCCTTCTGGAGGTGAACTGCCGTGCCGATCCAGCCCAGTTCGTGCGGGATGGTGCGGTGGTCGGTCTCGAAGCCGAGGCGAGGGCGGTGGTGTTCGACGCGGAGCGCCTCGTAGGCGAGGATCCCGGCCGGGGGGCCGGACTTCTCGGCGTACGACTCCAGGTCCTCGCGCGGGAGGAACAGGTCGCGGCCGTACGGCGTCTCGCGTACGACGACGCCGGGCGGGACCTCGGCGATGGAACCGGCGGGGACGTGGACGACGGCGAACTCGCTTGTGCGGTCGGCGACTTCGACCCGGTAGAAGAACTTCATCGACTCCAGGTAGGCGATCAGCGCGTCCTGGGTGTCGGGTTCGGTGTGCATCCACACCGTGGTGCCGTCGTCGACGAGGTACAGGGCGTGCTCGATGTGACCGTGCGCGGAGAGGATCAGCGCTTCGGTGGCGACGCCGGTGGGGAGGTCGCTGACGTGCTGGGTGAGCAGGAGGTGCAGCCAGCTCAGCCGGTCGTCGCCGGTGACGGCGACCACCGCGCGGTGCGAGAGGTCCACGAAACCGGTGCCGTCTGCGAGGGTGCGCTGCTCACGGAACAGGTCGCCGTAGTGGGCGGCGACGCCTTCGTCCACTCCTTCGGCGGAGACGGCGCCGGGCAGGGACAGCAGGGGGCTCTTCATACAGGTAAGCCTACGACTCGGTAATTGAAGACTCAGTTGAAGTCGTCGTCGAAGTCGTCGTCGATGTCTTCGTCGAAGTCTTCATGGAACAGTCCCGGCATCTGCCGAAGATCGCGAAGTGCTTCATGTCGGTCTCGAAGCCGAAGGTGTCCCGCAGCTTGGCCCGGAACTCGGCGGCGACCTCGACATCGGCCTCGATGACGTTCGTGCAGTCACGGCAGACCAGGTGGATGTGGTGGTGCCGGTCGGCGAGGTGGTACGTCGGCGCACCGTGCCCCAGGTGCGCGTGGCTGACCAGCTGAAGCTCCTCGAGCAGCTCCAGGGTTCTGTAGACGGTCGAGATGTTGACCCCCGACGCCGTCTTCCTCACCTCGATGAGGATGTCGTCGGGGGTCGCGTGCTCCAAGGTGTCCACGGCTTCGAGCACGAGCTGCCGCTGCGGCGTCAGCCGGTAGCCGCGCTGCCGCAGATCACTCTTCCAGTCCGTGCCTTGGTCAGTGCCTTGGGTGCTCACCACACCCACGAGTCTAGGCCTACTTGAAGAATGCGATTCCGTCGTCCGGCATGTCGTCCGGGAGGGCCTTCGCCCAGCGTTCGACGTCGTCCGGGGTGACGATCTTCTTCAGGTGGGCGGACATGTAGGGGCGGAGTTCGACCTCGGGGGTCTGCTTCTCGCCGACCCACATGAGGTCGCTCTTGACGTAGCCGTAGAGGCGCTTGCCGCCGGTGTACGGGCCGGAGGCGGCGGTGCGGGCGACGGCGTCCGTGACGAGGTCGATCTGGGGCTTCTGCTTGGCGAGCTCGCCGTACCAGATCTCGACGACTCCGTCGTCGCGGGTCATCGTGACCTCGACCTTGCGGTCCGCGTCGATGCGCCAGAAGCCGGACTCGGTCTCCAGGGGGCGGACCTTGTTGCCGTCGTTGTCCAGGACCCAGGTGTGGGAGCGGTACTCCAGGAAGTCGCGGCCGTCGTGCGTGAAGGAGACCTCCTGGCCGAAGTTGCACTTCTCGGAGCCCGGGAAGTCGTGCACGCCCGCGCCGGCCCACTCGCCGAGCAGGAAGACGAGGGGGACCAGGCCCTTGTGGAGGTCGGAGGGGATCTCGATCATGACGTCAGCAGTTCCTCGGTGGGGGTCAGCGCTGGCCCTGGTACAGCTTCTTCACGCTCAGTCCGGCGAAGGCGAGGACGCCGACGCAGACCAGGACCAGCAGGGTTTCGAAGAAGATCTCCAACACGGGTGCTCCTTGAGCGGTACGGCGGCACGGGCGGTGCGAGCGGTTCGTGTACGTAGGCCGGGCCCCAGCTTAGTCGGCCGGGGCCCGGTGCTCTCTGCGAGGTGCGGCTCAGCGCGGGCTCAGCCCAGGAGCTGGCTCTGGAGCGTCAACGTCTGTTCGAAGGGGACCGCCTTCGCCGTGCCCTTCCTGGACTGGACGACCAGGGCGAGGGTGTCGCCGGCCGAGAGGTAGGCCTGGCGGACTTCCTCGGCACCGTAGGGCTTGTCCTCCGTGTATGCCGAGGCCCTGACGTTGCCGGCGAGGTTCTCGGACCGGACGGCGTCGTCGTAGGTGGTGGCCGGGGCGCCGGTCAGGGGGTAGACCGGGCTGTCGTAGGAGACGAGGCCGTTCGAGAACAGCGCGTCGGCGGCGATCGCGGTGTCGAACTGGAGGAGGTAGATCCTCGTGCGGGTGCCGTCCGACGTCGTCCAGCCGCCGGCCGCGATGTGCCGCAGGCCCTGGTCGGTGAGTTTCTGGGCCAGTTCCTTGCGGTCGTCCGGGTCGGCGTACTGCGCGAGGAAGGTCTTCGTGGCCAACCACCCGTCCGCACCACGCAACGCCGCGTCCCCCCGCGCCCCCTTCGGCGCCGGCAACACCAGCGCACGCAGATCCGCGTAGTGGGCGTTCACCTTGTTGGCCGCGGCGAACGGCCCCGGGCTCCCCGAGGGCAGCGGCGGCTTCACGATCACGGGATAGTCCCACCGCCCGTCCGACGCGGTGGCAAGCCCGGGCACATCCGTCCGCTTCATCTCCGTGATCCCGTACGCAGTCCCCACCCCGCCCACCGCGAACACCACGACGGCGGCCGTCCACCGAAGAACAGCACGCAACACCCGCCGATCCTTCTTACCCACGGGAGGCTCCGCCGGTGGTACCGACGGGGGTGCTTCGGGCATGGGCGGAATCACGAGCGGGGCCGAGGCCGCATCCAGGACGGGGGTCACACCCGAGGCCGGAACCGCATCCAGGACCGGCGCCACAGCCGAGGCCGGGGTCCCAGCCGAGGCCGCACCCGGGTTCAAGGTCTCGTCGGCAGCCGAACCCGCACCTGAGACCAGGACCGGACCCGCGTCCGAGGCCGGAGCCGAGGTCGCAGCCAGGCTCGGGGGTTCGTCAGAACTCGGGACCGCGCCCGAGACCGGCTCCAGGGCCGGGGCTACGTCCGAGACCGCGTCCAAGGCCGAAGCCGAAGCCGAAGCCGAAGCCGCATCCAGGATCGCGTCCGGGGCCGCCGCCGAGTTCCGGGCCTCGTCCGAAGCCGGAGCCCCATCCGAGATCGGCGCCAGGGCCGAGGCCGCATCCGCATCCAGGGCCGTGCCCACGTCCGAGCCCAGGGCCGCGCCCGAAGCCACCGCCGAGACCGGAGTCTCACCGGAACTCGGCGCCGCACCCAAGACCGGCACCACGTCCGAAGGCGCAGCCGCGTCCAGCGTCGACGCCGATACCGGAATCTCGGCCGGGACGGCCTCCGAAGTCACAGCCGGAATCCCCACCGGCGCCTCCACCGAAGTCACACCCAGAGTCTCCGCCGGAATCCCCGCAAAAGCCTCCACCGAAGTCTCCGCCGCAGCCCCCACCGGGGTCCCCGTCAAAGCCTCCGCCGCAGCCCCCTCAGGGGTCCCCACCGGCGTCCCCGCCAGGTCCGTCCCACTCCCCAGCTCGCTCATACCGCTTCCCCCGTCGTCTTGATCCGGTCCAGTTGTGCGCCCAGGAAGGACGCGATCTCCTTTGTGTCCATCGCCTTCGTGCCGGCGGCGTTGAGGGTGATCATGACGTCGGAGACGGAGGCGAAGCAGACCATGGCGGTGAGTTTCTCGCCGGCCTCGGGCTTGGGGAGGAAGCACTTGGCGGTCTTGTGGCCGGGGACGGCGGGGCCCTTGCGGAACACGGTGACGGCCGCGAGGAGTTGGTTCTCGTACGTGGTGATGTTCCGGGCCACCTTCTCGTCCATCTGGGCCAACTGGACCTGGACGGTATAGGAGTTGACCTCCTGCGCGGCGGGGTAGAGGTAGCTGCGCATCGCTATGCCCTTGATCTTCTCCCGGTCGATCTGCTTCTCCAGGAGGAGCCGCTGGGAACGGGGCAGGCCGCTGATCTCCTGTTTGCGCAGGGCCGTCGCCTCGCGTCCGGTGAGTTCCGCGTCGGAACCGAACTCGGCGATGTCCGGACCCTGGACATACCCGCTCTCCCTGTACGGCTGGAGCACCGCCGCCAGCCCCTTCGCCGCCACCGCCTTCGGCTCCGCCGCGTCCTTCGGGAACTTCCACACAGGCGCACCCGCGTCCCGGTCCGCACCCTTCACCGTCACCACCGTGTACCCGACCCCGCCCGCGACAGCGAGGGCGAGCAGGGCGCAGCCCGCAACGGCCGCGATACGACGACGCCGAGCGCGCCGCTCCGGACTCCGGGGCACGCCACCCGCCGCAACTACCGCTTCCGGCACCGGAGTTGTCGTCAGTGCCGCCGACTCCACCGGTCCGACCTCGCCGACCTGGTTCTCGGTCACAACCGCTCCATCTGCCGCCGGGCCAGATCCATGATCGCCTTCTTCGAGACCGGCTTCGTGTCGCTGATCCACATCTCCATGACGACGTCACCCCGCCACGCATGCGCCTCGGCCTGGTACTCGTCCAGGTAACCCGCCTCCCGCTTCGGGGAGTTGTGGACATACGCCATCCCGTCCCCGGTACCGGGGATCGCCCACTTGTCGGTGTGGGACTCGCGCTCGGACCAGTAGTACGCGTCCTCGGCCGCCTGGGACGCCGTGAGATCCACCTCCTGGCGGTACTGCACCAGCCGGATCTCGACCGTACGGTTGCCGCTGAGCTGCCAGTTGGTGACCGCCGCGCGCCGGAACTGTTCCGAGCTCAGGTCACCGAAGGCCTCGGCCGGCTTGCCGAACGTCTCCGCGTACTCGGTGAGGCCCATCCAGCCGTCCTCGCCCACGGTGTAGTCCGCCGCCCGCGCCCCGCTCGGCTTCTTCAGCAGGAGCTTGCGCAGGTCGCCGTCGACCTTGACCTGACGGTCCTGCGCGGCGGACAACGGCTCCGGAGCCGGCCCCTTCGCCTGCGTCAGCGTGCTCTGCGACAGCGACGGCAGCCGGTCGGGCGCGCGGCCCGCCTGGATCAGGAAACCCGTGCACCCGCCGGCCACGACACCGAGCACCGCGGCGACCGCGATCAGCAGCGTCGTACGGCCACGGGCTCGCTTCTTCTTGATTGGTTCTGCCTCAGGTACCTCTTCGGGTGCATCCCCGGGTACTTCTGAGGGTGTTTCTTCGGGTACTTCCACAACGTCCCCCACGGACCATGGCATGCGCATTCCATATGCGCGCACAGAAGACCCGTGGCTGGTGCAGGGAGTTGTAAGGGAGTTGATTACGATTCGGTCATGTCGAAGAAGCTCGTGATCAAGGTGACGGCAGGATCCGACTCCCCCGAACGCTGCTCACAGGCGTTCACGGTCGCCGCGGTCGCCGTCGCCAGCGGAGTGGACGTCTCCCTGTGGCTCACCGGCGAGTCCGCCTGGTTCGCCCTGCCGGGCCGTGCCGCCGAGTTCCAACTCCCGCACGCGGCGCCGTTGCCCGACCTGATCGACTCGATCCTCGCGGCCGGCCGCGTCACGTTGTGCACGCAGTGCGCGGCCCGCCGGGACATCACGGAGAAGGACGTCATCGAGGGCGTGCGGATCGCCGGGGCGCAGGTGTTCGTCCAGGAGGCGATGGCCGACGGTACGCAGGCCCTCGTCTACTGACCCTTCACCGACCCGACGAACTCCGACCACGCGGCCAGGCCGAAGATGAGGGTTCCGTGGGCGGGGTTCTTCGTGTCACGGACGGGGACTACGGCGGGGAGGTTGGGGGCGAACTCGACGCAGTTGCCGCCGTCGGGGTTGCTGTAGCTGCTCTTGCGCCACGTCACGTTGGTCAGGTCGATGGCTCGCACGGTACTTCCTCCAACATCCGCAGGATGAACAGTCGCGACTCAGGCAGGGACAACGCCACATCACGCATCGCATCGTACGCACGTTGTAGCTGCTCAACTGCGGCATTTTCCTCGATGAGTTCGCCACGGTGCGCGTTCTCCGTGTAAGCCACCGTAGTGCCGTCGAGCAGCCGCAGGAACATCACGTCGGTACTCACCAGCCCTGACAGTCCGGCGCTGTACGGCACGACTTGGATGTTGACGTCCGGTCGCTCCGCCGCGTCCGCCAGGTACTGAAGCTGGCGCCGCCACGCTTGCTTGTCCCGCAGGGGCGTGCGCAGCACCGCCTCGGAGAGGAGAGCGCGGAACGGCGGCGAGTCATCCATCCTCTCCAACAACTTCCGCCGACCGGTGCGCGCTTCGACCTGCCGGTCCAATTCCTTGCCCCGGTAGCCACCCAGCGAGAGAACCTCGCGTGCGTACTCGTCCGTCTGGAGCAGGCCAGGCACGATGCTCACGGAGTACTGCCACAGGCTCGTCGCCTCGCCCTCAAGCATCATGTACCGGCGGTACTGCTCCTTGAACTGGGTCGGGTCCCCCAACGCCAGCTCCCACAAGGTGAGTAGCAGCTCGCCCGACCCGTAGTACTGATCCAGCGCCTGCACGACCTCTGGCCCACCCAGCGTGCTGCCGCTCTCCATCTTCCCGAACAGCGACGAGTCCCAGCCGACCTCCCTCGACAAGTCCCGCAGACTGAGGCCCCGTTCGACCCTCAACCGCCGCAACTCCTCGGCAAACCGCTTCCTTGGCTCATGGCTGCGCTCCGTGACCACCAGCCGTTGCGGCATCGCGAACCTCCCGTTGCTGTGGAATTTGTGGAATTTGGCGCGCCCCGCGCGGAAGTTGAGCCCGTTGCCGCTGCGTTCGCCTCCGCCCTGGGTCATCCTCGTAACACCCAGGAATGCACAGAGTAGTCCAACTGTCGCATTCTGTATGGAAGTTACACAAAAAGGAAGAGGAGGAAGCGCGATGGAACCGGGAACGCTTCTCTACGACCCCGCGACCGACACCGTCGGCGAGTACCAGGACAAGGCAGGGCCCTACGCGTTGCTGCGGCCGGTCGGTGGTGGGCGTGAGTGGCAGGCCGACCCCGAGTCCCTGCGGCCGGCGACGGACCAGGAGCGGATGAGCGCGGGGGTGCGCGCGGCGAACTACCGGCCGCGCACCGACGCCCCGTTCCTGGTCGCGGCCGCGCCGCAACCCGCCCCCGACTGCGCGAGGTGCGCGGAACTGGCCGACCTCCGGACGACGGCCCGGGCGGCGCGCGACCACAGCGCCGAGACCGACGCGAACGTACTGCTCCGCAAACACCTCAGCGAGGCCCACCCCGTATGAACCGCCCGCGCCCTCACCAGCTGATCCAGGTC
>NZ_JAENRY010000026.1 GCF_016612545.1 Streptomyces sp. MBT65
CCTGCCCCTGCCCACGCGGGTGCCCCTGGACCTCGTACGGCTGCGCGTGCGGCGGCGGCGCCACTGCCCGGCGGGACGGGTGCGGCACCCGCGTGGGCAGGGGCAGGAGTGTGGACCGGGTTGTGGGCGTGGGCGTCGGGTCCGGGGGCGTAGCCCATGGCGGGCGCTGCGCCGCCACCCGAGAAGTTGACGCCCCGTTCCAGTCGGTCGAGGCGGGCCATGACCGACTGCTCGTCGCCGTAGGCGGCGGGGAGCATCACACGGGCGCAGATGAGCTCGAGTTGGAGGCGGGGGGAGGTGGTGCCGCGCATCTCGGTCAGGCCGGTGTTGACGAGGTCGGCGGCGCGGCTGAGCTCGGCCGCGCCGAAGGTGCCGGCCTGGGCCTGCATGCGTTCCAGTACGTCGGCGGGGGCGTCGATGAGGCCCTTGTCGAGGGCGTCGGGGACGGCGGCGAGGATCACCAGGTCGCGGAGGCGCTCCAGCAGGTCGGCGACAAAGCGGCGCGGGTCGTTGCCGCCCTCGATGATGCGGTCGACTACCTCGAAGGCGGCGGCGCCGTCACCGGTGGCGAAGGCCTCGATGACGGAGTCGAGGAGCGAGGCGTCGGTGTAGCCGAGCAGCGAGGTGGCCATGGCGTATGTCACACCGTCGGTGCTCGCGCCCGCGAGCAACTGGTCCATGACGGACATGGAGTCACGCACGGAACCGGCACCCGCCCGCACGACGAGCGGCAGTACGCCGTCCTCGACGGGGATGTCCTCCTGCCCGCAGACCTGACCCAGGTAGTCGCGCAGGGTGCTGGGCGGCACGAGCCGGAAGGGGTAGTGATGGGTGCGCGACCGGATCGTCCCGATGACCTTCTCGGGCTCGGTGGTCGCGAAGATGAACTTGAGGTGCTCCGGCGGCTCTTCGACGACCTTGAGCAGCGCGTTGAAGCCGGCCGGCGTGACCATGTGGGCCTCGTCGATGATGTAGATCTTGTAACGGCTGCTCGCGGGCCCGAAGAAGGCCTTCTCGCGCAGCTCACGGGCGTCGTCCACACCACCGTGCGACGCGGCGTCGATCTCGATGACGTCGATGGAACCGGGTCCGTTGCGCGCGAGGTCGCGGCAGGACAGGCACTCGCCGCAGGGGGTGGGGGTGGGGCCCTTCTCGCAGTTCAGACAGCGGGCCAGGATGCGCGCGCTCGTGGTCTTGCCGCAGCCTCGCGGCCCGCTGAACAGGTACGCGTGATTGACCCGGTTGTTCCGCAGCGCCTGCTGCAACGGGTCGGTTACATGCTCCTGCCCGATGACCTCGGCGAACGACTCCGGGCGATAACGGCGGTACAGCGCGAGAGACGACACGCGTACGAGGTTATAGGCGCGCACTGACAACGGGGGCCGGTGGCGAGCTTGCCGCAACCTCGGCCGCAACCGCGGTTACGGCTACGGGCGCAGCCACGGCCACGGGCGCCGGGAACGCAAGCGCCCCCCACGCACCCGCCAGAGCCAACCTACCCTTGCTGCCTTCCGGCCCTGGGGGAGTTCAGTCAGATAGCGCCGCGTGAGGGGCTCCGCACAGGCTACAGGATCTGAGCGGGGGGAACGAGTTCGCGAGCACTCCTCAACGTCTTGTATTGTTTGCCGCGGAGGATTCGCCTAGTGGCCTAGGGCGCACGCTTGGAAAGCGTGTTGGGGGCAACCCCTCACGAGTTCGAATCTCGTATCCTCCGCCAGTGCCTCACCGGGCACGATGTCGAAGGGCCCCACCATTCGTGGTGGGGCCCTTCGTCGTGCGTGGTCTCAGTTTTGGTCTCAGTTCCTGTGATTGGACCCGGACGGACTCCGGTGAACAGTGATCTGGTTCACCGTCTCCCTTCAATGCTGTGCCGGAACTCCGAGGTCGTCGAGAAGTCCGCGGACGCGGCGCTCGATGTCGTCGCGGATGGGGCGGACGTTGTCGACGGTTTCGCCCGCGGGGTCGTCCAGGGTCCAGTCGAGGTAGCGCTTGCCGGGGAAGACGGGGCAGGCGTCGCCGCAGCCCATGCTGACGACTACGTCGGCGGCGCGGACGATCTCGTCGGTCCAGGGCTTGGTGAACTCGCGGGAGATGTCGATGCCGCGTTCGCTCATCGCGTCGATGGCGGCCGGGTTGACCTCGTTTCCGGGTTCGGAGCCGCCCGACCATGCGACGGCGCTCTCGCCGGCGAGGTGCTGGAAGAAGCCCATGGCCATCTGACTGCGTCCGGCGTTGTGGACACAGAGGAAGAGCACGACGGGCTTGCCGTCGGCGTGGTGGCCTTCGACCTTGGCGAGGGCGCGCAGGCGCTGGCGGGCGAAGCGTTCGGCCATGAGCGGGAGGAAGTTGGGGATGGTGCTGCGGCCGGCGAACTGGTCGTAGCTGGTGTGCAGGAATCGTTCGATGGTCTCGTGGCCGAAGACGCCGTCGAACTCGCGGCTCAGGTGGGTGGCGGCGGTTCGCAGGGCGAGTTGCTGGTCGATGCTCAGGTCGCGGTGCGGGGTGGGCGCGGTCTCAGTCATCGGTGCCTCCAGGAGGTCGGACGGCGGGCGCCAGCCGGTCGATCCGGTCGGCGAGATCACTCAGGGCGTCGGCGAAGGCGTCGTCGGTGCCGGTGCGGGTGGGGTCGGGGACCGACCAGTGCAGGCGGTCGGGGACCCGGGGGCCGAGCTGCTCGTGAGCGTTGTCGCAGACGGCGACCACGAGGTCGTCCGGGCGCAACGTCTCGTCGATGTGGGCGGTGCAAGCCGGGGTCAGGGAGAGGCCGTGTTTGCGGGCGGTCGCGACGGCGCGGGGGTGGATGCGCCGTGCGGGCTCTGTTCCCGCCGAGGCGGTCGGGATGGTGCTGTGGCGTTTCCAGAGGGCGGCGGCGAGGTGCGAGCGGGCGGAGTTGTGGGTGCAGACGAACACCACACGGGGCGCTGTCCGCAGGAGGGCTGGCATGGTGTCGGCCAGGGTTTCCACGCGCAGACGCAGATAGGTGCGCCGCCGGTCTCCCTCGGAGCGGGACCGCTCGATCAGGCCGACCTGTTCGAGCAGCTTGAGGTGGTGGGCCAGGAGATTGCTGGGAAGGCCCAGTTCCTGGCCCAGTTCGCCGGGCGAGGCATCGCTCAGCAGCAGCCGGTCGATGATCGCCAGACGTGCGGGCTCCCCCAGGGCCGCGTGCCGTTGTGCTCGCGCCACCACCGATGCAGACCACTCAGTATTCATTGACTCAATTTTCATTGAGCTAATGCCTTGGTGTCAAGGGTTCCATGAGAGCCAGAGGGCGATGCCCAGTGTCAGAAGACGCCCAGCATGCGGCGCTGTACGTCGAGGTGGTGCTCGTTCATCCATGCCTGGGCTGCGATCTGGACCGCGTCCCAGGGTGAGCCGAGGGGTGGGGTGTAGGAGAGGTCGAGTTCGCTGAGGCTGTCGACCGGCATGCCGTGGAAGAGGGCGGTTGCGTACGTGTCCACGCGCTTGGCGATCTCGGCGCCGCGCCGTCCGACGAGTTGGGCGCCGAGCAGGAGGCCGCTTTCGGTGTCGCCGGTGATGCGGATGGAGATCGGGGTGGCGCCGGGGTAGTAAGCCTTGTGGTCGTCGGGGTGGCTCGCGGTGGTCGCCGGTGCCCAGCCCCGTCCGGCGTCGGCGGCTTCGTGGTCGCGCAGGCCGGTGCGAGCGGCGACGAGGTCGAAGACCTTGACCACCTGCGTGCCGAGACTGCCGGCGAACCAGCGGCTGCCGCCGAGGGTGTTCTCGCCGGCGATCCGGCCCTGCTTGTGGGCGGTCGTTCCGAGCGGCAGCCAGGTCTTGCCGAGAAGGCGGTGGTGGGTGACGGCGCAGTCTCCGGCCGCGTAGACGTCGGGCAGGGAGGTGCGCATGTACTCGTCGACGTCGATCGCGCCCTTCACGCCGAGCCGGGCTCCGGCGGTGGCGGCGAGGGTGGTGTCGGGTCGTACGCCGACGACGACCAGGACGAGGTCGGCGCTGCGGCTGATCGGCTGACCGTCTGGTCCGCTGGCCTGTACGTGAAGGGCGTCGCCGGCGGGGTCGCGGGTGATCGCGGAGACCTGGGTACCGGTGATGACCTCGACGCCGTGCGCTTCCAGCTCGGCGTGAACCAGCGCGCCCAGCTCAGGATCGACGGTCGGCAGGACCTCGGGGAGAGCCTCGATCTGCGTGACCTGGAGGCCGCGGGTGGTGAGGGCCTCGGCCATCTCCAGGCCGATGTAGCCGGCGCCGATGACGACGGCCGACTTGGGGTGGCGCGCGGCGATGGACTGCATGACCCCGAAGGTGTCGCCCATGTTGTGCAGGAGATGGACGCCGTCCTGCGGGCCGAGCGCGTCGGGTCCTGTCAGCCCCTCGATGGGCGGGCGGGAGCTGACGGCTCCGGTGCCCACGATCAGTGCGTCGTACGGCAGTTCCCCGATCCATCCGTCCGCGTCGCGCACCATCACGCGCTTGCCGGTCACGTCGATGCCGGTGGCGAGCGTGTTGGTGCGCACCTGCATGCCGGTGGCCTTGAGGTCGTCGAGGGTGCGGTGGGCCAGATTGCTCCAGTGGTCGACCTCGCCGGAGACGTAGTACGGGATGCCGCAGATGGAGAAGTTCGGGTAGGCGTCGGCCACCACCACGGTGACCTCGCCCTCGGGATCCAGCTCGCGGGCGCGCAGGGCCGCACTGATGCCTGCGTCGCTCCCGCCGATGGCGACGATGCGTTTGCTGGCCATCGGGAAACCTCCGTCGGAGATCGGAGAAGGGGAGGTGGTGGGGGCTGCTGTTCGCGCCCCCACCGGCGTTGCGGGTCAGGCGAGGTGGTCGGCGAGTTCGCGTTCGAGGGCGGCCTTCGGCTTCGCGCCCACGATGGTCTGTACGATCTCGCCGCCCTTGTAGAGGTTCAGCGTCGGGATGGACATCACGCCGTAGCGGGCGGCGACGCCCGGGTTCTCGTCGATGTTGAGCTTGACGATCTCGATCTTGTCGCCGGGCTCGGCGGCGATCGCCTCCAGCGACGGGGCGATCTGGCGGCAGGGGCCGCACCAGGCGGCCCAGAAGTCGACCAGGACGGGTTTGTCGCTGGCGAGGACGTCCTGGTCGAAGGAGTCCTCGGTGACGTTCTTGAGAGCCATGGTGTTTCTCCAGGGAGCGTCAGACAGCGGCTGTGACTGCTTCGTCGGCGGTGTCGGTGTCGCTCAGGGCGGCGAGGTATCGCTCGGCGTCGAGGGCGGCGGCGCAGCCGGACCCGGCCGCGGTGATGGCCTGGCGGTAGGTGTGGTCGACCACGTCGCCCGCGCCGAAGACGCCCGTGATGTTGGTACGGGTGGAGGGGGAGGCGACCTTGAGGTAGCCCTCGTCGTCCAGGTCGAGCTGGCCGGTGACCAGGTCGGTGCGCGGGTCGTGGCCGATGGCGACGAACAGACCCGTAGCCGGGAGGCGGGTGGTCTCGCCGGTGACGGTGTCGCGCAGGGTGAGCCCGGCGAGCTTGCCGCCGTCCTCGCGGATTGCGGCGACCTCGCTGTTCCAGGCGAAGGAGATCTTCGGGTCCGCGAGCGCGCGGTCCTGCATGGTCTTGGACGCGCGCAGGGTGTCGCGGCGGTGGACGATCGTCACGGAGCGGGCGAAGCGGGAGAGGAAGGTGGCTTCCTCCATCGCCGTGTCGCCGCCGCCGACCACCACGATGTCGTGCTCGCGGAAGAAGAAGCCGTCGCAGGTCGCGCAGTACGACACACCTCGGCCGGAGAGCGCGTCCTCGCCGGGCAGTCCCAGCTTCCGGTGCTGCGAGCCGGTCGCCACGATGACGGCCTTCGCCCGGTGGACCGTCCCCGCCGAGTCGGTGACGGTCTTGACGGTGCCGGTGAGGTCGACGGCGACGATGTCGTCGGGGATCAGCTCGGCGCCGAAGTGTGCGGCCTGGGCCCGCATGTTGTCCATCAGGTCCGGGCCCATGATGCCGCCCGGGAAGCCGGGGAAGTTCTCCACCTCGGTCGTCTGCACGAGCGCGCCGCCGGCCGTGACCGCGCCCTCGAAGACCAGCGGCTTCAGCGAGGCACGGGCGGCGTAGAGGGCGGCGGTGTATCCGGCCGGACCTGAGCCGATGACGATGACGTTGCGGACGTCCCCGACCGTGTCGGTCGCGGTGCTCATGCCTGCGGCTCGGGCGCAATCTCCTTGATCAGGCCCTCGACGAGCACCTTGATCTCGTCGCGGATCGGACGGACCGCCGCGACGCCCTGGCCCGCCGGGTCCTCCAGCTGCCAGTCGAGGTACCGCTTGCCGGGGAAGACGGGGCAGGTGTCGCCGCAGCCCATGGTGATGCAGACGTCCGACTCCTTCACCGCGTCCACGGTGAGGATCTTCGGGACCTCGGCGGAGATGTCGATGCCGACCTCGGCCATGGCCTCGACGGCGGCCGGGTTGACGCCCGCGCCGGGGTTGGAGCCGGCGGAGCGGACCTCGACGCGGTCACCGGCCAGGTGGGTCAGCCACGCGGCGGCCATCTGGGAACGGCCGGCGTTGTGGACGCAGACGAACAGCACGGAGGGCTTGTCGGACATCAGAGGTCTCTCTTGTCTCACGACGGGATCAGGCGGCATCAGGTGCGAATGACATCAGTACCTGGTGGTGTCAGCCACCACTGATATGAAAGTATCAGTCCATGCTGACGTCAGTCGACACTGATCTGATCCGGGTTCTGGCCGACCCGCTCAGGCTCCAGATCGTGACCCTGCTCGCCCAAGAGACGCTGTGCACCACCCACCTCGTGGAAAAGACCGGTGCCAAGCAGACCAACCTGTCCAACCACATGAAGGTGCTGCGCGAGGCCGGGCTCGTCGAGACGGAGCCGTGCGGCCGGTACATCTACTACCGGCTCAAGCCCGACGTCCTCGCCTCACTCGCCGGCCAGTTCGCCGAGCTGGCCGAGTCCGCGCGCGCCGCCGCAGAGAACAAGAGGGCCTGTCCATGACCGCCGCCGAAGCCGCCCCGACCGCGGAGTCCGCGACACCCGCTCCAGCACCCGCAACCGTCGGGTCCGCGCCGGGCGCCACTCCGCCGCGCACCCCGCTGGTCGCCCGGGCCGCCGCCGAACTCATAGGCACCGCCCTGCTCGTAGCGGTCGTGGTCGGCTCCGGCATCCAGGCCACCGAACTCACCAAGGACGTCGGCCTCCAGCTGCTGGCCAACTCCACCGCCACCGTCTTCGGCCTCGGCATCCTGATCCTCCTGCTCGGCCCGGTCTCCGGCGCCCACTTCAACCCGGTCGTCACGCTCGCCGAGTGGTGGACCGCCCGGCGCGGCGGTCCCGGGGTCACCCCGCGCGAGGTGGCGGTGTACGTGCCCGCGCAGATCGTCGGCGCGATCGCGGGCGCGATCCTGGCGGACGCGATGTTCAGCGAGCCGCTGGTGAAGTGGTCCACCCACGACCGGTCGGCGGGGCATCTGCTGCTGGGCGAGGTCGTCGCGACGGCCGGCCTGATCCTGCTGATCTTCGGCCTGGCCAGGGCGGACCAGCTGCGCTTCGCGCCGGTCGCGGTCGCCTCCTACATCGGCGCCGCGTACTGGTTCACCTCGTCCACGTCCTTCGCGAATCCGGCGGTGACCATCGGCCGCGCGTTCACCGACACGTTCGCTGGCATCGCCCCCGGCTCGCTTGCGGGGTTCATCGGCATGCAGGTCGTCGGCGGCGTGGTCGGGCTGGCGCTGGTCGCGCTCATCTTCATGCCCGGACGATCGGCCGAGTGACCAGCACGACCAAGGTGGTGGTGATCGGCGGCGGCCAGGTCAGGCTCGCCGCCGGTGTGCGGCTGGAGGCGACAGCACCCCGGCTGGGGTCGGGTCAGTCTTCGAGTTCGTGGCGGACGCGTCGGGACGGGCTGAACGTGTAGAGGTCGAGGATGCCGGGCGCCTCGGCGAGGCCGGGGCCGCCGTCCCTGACCCAGGCAGCGATGTCGGCAGCGGCGCCGGGGTCGTTGACCTGCCCGAGCCATACCGGGCGTCCGCCAGCTCTGCGGCCTTCGGCTGAGGGCTGGATGACGATGACGTTGGCGCGCTCGCATGCGTCCAGGCAGTCGGTTCGCCGGACCATGGCGACTGCGGCCAGCTGAGCGCGCAGGTCGGTGAGCTGGGCTTCGTGGTCCAGGCGCGGCACTTTGGCCGGGGTGCCGCAGCAGCAGCCTCGGCAGACTGTGACGGTGGGCCGGGCCGCCCCCGGGCTGGGGCGGCCTTCTTGTTGCGGCGGCTCACCGCACGTCCTTCGCGGCGCGGTTCCAGGCGGCGTCGCGGAGCAGGCGCAGCCCGTTGAGGCCGACGATGACGGTCGAGCCCTCGTGGCCGAGCACACCGAGCGGCAGCGGCAGGTGGCCCGCCAGGTCCCAGATGACCAGGCCGGAGATGAACACTGCGGCGATGACCAGGTTCTGCACCACCAGGCGGCGGCCGGCCCGCGACAGGCTCACGACGGTGGGGATGGTGGCGAGTTCGTCGCGGACGATGACGGCGTCGGCGGTCTCCAGGGCGAGGTCGGAGCCGGCGCGGCCCATGGCGATGCCGGTGTGGGCGGCGGCCAGGGCGGGGGCGTCGTTGACGCCGTCGCCGATGACCAGGACCTTGCGCCCCCGGGCCTCCAGGCGCCGTACGGCTTCTACCTTGTCCTGGGGCAGCAGGCCGGCGTGGACCTCGTCGCCGGGGATGCCGACCTCGGCGGCCAGGCGGGCGGCGGCGCGCGGGTTGTCGCCCGTCACCAGCATCGGCATGCTGCCGGTCAGGGTGGTCAGGGCGGCGACGGTCGCGGCGGCGTCGGGACGCAGCCGGTCGGCGATGCCCAGCACGCCGACCGGAGAGCCGTCGCGCAGGACCAGGACGGCCGTGCGGCCGCCGTCCTCCAGCTCGGCCGCGACGTCGGCGGCACGGACCGAGGCGGTGTCGTCGTTGCCGTCGAGGAGGCGGGCGGGGGCGCCGACCGCAACCATGCGGCCGTCGACGACAGCCGTGACACCGACGCCGGGGGTGGAGGTGAAGTCCCGCATCTCGGCGATGGCCAGGCCGTGGGTGCGGGCGGCGTCGACGACGGCGCGGGCCAGGGGGTGTTCGCTGGGGTGCTCGGCTGCGGCGGCGAGTGCCAGGAGGGTGTCCTCGTTCAGGCCGGAGCCGTCCAGGGGGCGGATGTCGGTGACGCGGGGGGTGCCCTCGGTGAGGGTGCCGGTCTTGTCGAGTGCGACCGCGTCGACCTGCCCGAGACGCTCCATGACCACGGCGGACTTCACCAGGACGCCGTGACGTCCGGCGTTGGCGATGGCCGAGAGCAGCGGCGGCATCGTCGCCAGGACCACCGCGCACGGCGAGGCCACGATCATGAAGGTCATCGCCCGCAGCAACGAGCCGGTGAGGTCCGCGCCGAACACGAGGGGGACCAGGAAAACCGCCAGAGTCGCGACGACCATGCCCAGGCTGTACCGCTGCTCGACCTTCTCGATGAACAGCTGGGTGGGCGCCTTGGTGACGGAAGCCTCCTCGACCATCGCCACGATACGGGCGATCACCGAGTCCGAAGCGTCCCGCTCGACCTTGACCCGCACGGCACCGGTGCCGTTCAGCGTCCCGGCGAAGACCTCGTCCCCCATCTCCTTCGCGACCGGCAGCGGCTCGCCGGTGATGGTGGCCTGGTCGACGTCGCTGGCCCCCTCCAGTACCCGGCCGTCCGCACCGACCCGCTCCCCGGGCCGGACCAGGATCATGTCGCCGACCACCAGGTCCCCGGTCGCGACGCTCTCCTCGCTCCCGTCATCGGCCAGCCGGGTCGCGGTGGCGGGGGCGAGGTCGAGCAGACCGCGGACCGCGTCCTGGGTGCGGGCGGTCGCCAGCGCCTCCAGGGCGCCGGAGGTGGCGAAGATGACGATCAGCAGCGCGCCGTCCATCACTTGCCCGATCGACGCCGCACCGATCGCGGCCACGATCATCAGCAGGTCCACATCCAGGGTCTTCTCCCGCAGCGCCGTCAGGCCCGCCCAGGCCGGTTCCCACCCGCCGGTGACGTAGGCGGCGGCGTACAGCGGACTCCACACCCAGGCGGGAGCGCCGGTCAGCTGAAGGGGCAGCGCGGTCAGGAACAGCACCAGCGCCGCGGCGGCCCAGCGGGCCTCGGCCAGGGCGAACACCCGGGTACGGCGCTTCGGCGCCATACGGAGGGCGGCCGGAGCTGCCCTTTCGGGGCGCTGGAGCAGGTCGGAAGGCATGACAAAACAACCCTTCAGGGATGGAAGGCGGCAATACATCCACCGTACAGGAACACCTGAACAGGTCTTCAGATGTAGCCGGTAGGATGGGCGGCATGGGTCACGGAGCCGAGGACAACAACAACCACGTCACCCCCCGCGAGCGCCTGGACGCGGCGGGGGCCAGTGACGTCGCCGCCACCCTCCAGGCCCTTGCCACCCCTTCGCGCCTCTACATCCTGGCCCGCCTCCAGGAAGGCCCCTGCGCGGTCGGCGACCTCGCCGAGGCCGTGGGCATGGAAGCCTCCGCCTGCTCCCACCAGCTCCGCCTGCTGCGCAACCTCGGACTCGTCACCGGAGAACGCCACGGCCGTTCCATCGTCTACGCCCTCTACGACAACCACGTCGCCGAGCTGTTGGAACAGGCCCTCTTCCACGTCGAGCACCTACGACTCGGCCTGCGCGACGCCCCCGCGGCCGAAGCGGCGCCGGCCGCGGTCCGGCAGTAAGCGGTCATGTTCCGCGACTCCCGGGACGGGACGGGCGCGCGGGCCCCGGAGTGATCACGTTTCCGCAGGTCGCCGTTGGCTGAAGTCCTCTCGGAACCGGATCGGATATGCCCCTGCCTCGACCGCCCGCCAGGAGCTGGCCAGCCGGCTCGAAGCCGTCCACCGCACGGAGTGCGGCTGGTGCGTTTCCCTGAAAGGTGAGTAGGCGCCGTAGCGGGCAGGGGTCGCTGCCAGCAAAGATGCCCATCATGACCACCGGCAGGGATCTCGCTCCCGCACGTTCGATACACGCGACGCCCTTGGTGTTCGGCGCGGGAGCAGGCATCGGCGTGCTGGGCGGGATGATCGGTCTGGGCGGCGCGGAGTTCCGTCTGCCGCTGCTGATCGGCTTGTTCGGGTTCGCCGCGCTCGCCGCGGTCATCCTGAACAAGGCGATGAGCCTGGTCGTGGTCCTGGCCGCGCTGCCCGCCCGCCTGGCAGCCGTCTCCGCCTCTGAAGTGGCCGCGCACTGGTCTGTCGCGGTCAACCTGCTGGCCGGGAGTCTGCTGGGCGCTTGGGCCGGGGCCTCGTGGGCGGTGCGGATGCGCAGCTCCACCCTGTACAAAGTGCTGGCGGCGTTGATGGTGCTGATGGCCGCGGCCCTGATGGCTACGCACCTCGCGACCGTGGGGACGCTCGCGCTCCCGCTGTGGGCCCGGGTGCCCTGCGGGGTCGTGGCGGGCTTCGGGATCGGGGTGGTCGCGGCGGTCATGGGCGTAGCCGGGGGTGAGTTGCTGATCCCGACGATCGTGCTGCTGTTCGCGGTGGACATCAAGACCGCGGGCAGCCTGCCCCTGCTGGTGTCATTGCCGACGATGCTGGTGGCCTTCGCCCGCTACAGCAGTGACGGCAGCTTCGCCGTGCTGGGTGCCAATCTGCGCTTCACCGGGGTCATGGCCGCGGGTTCGGTCGCAGGTGCGCTGCTGGGCGGCCTGCTGCTCGGCGTCTTCCCGGACCTGGTGCTCATTCCCGCACTGGCCCTGATCCTGGTCGTTTCCGCGGTCAAGCTCGCCCGCCACGACTGAGCCCCCGCACCAGCAAGCTGTGAAACCTCAGGATGCGGGCGAGCTGATCCGTGCAGGTCAGGTGGCTGGCGCGGCCTTGGTCAGCAGCTGACCCATCGCAGCGAGGACCGCCGGCTCCACCCGGTAGTACACCCACGTGCCGCGCCGCTCCGAGGAGAGCAGCCCGGCCTCCTTGAGCTTCTTCAAGTGGTGGGAGACGGTCGGCTGGGACACCCCGACGTCGGAGATGTCGCACACGCACGCCTCACCGCCCTCGTGCGAGGCCACCGACGAGAACAGCCGCAGCCGCACCGGGTCGCCGAGTGCCTTGAACATCCGCGCGGCCGTCTCGGCCTCACCGGCCGTGAAGGGGCGCTCGGTCAGCGGAGGGCAGCACGGCGCCACGGTCTCGGAGACCTCGGGCTCAAGCAGCGGCAGCACCTTCGTATTAGACATGCATCTATGTTGACACACATCGAACCAGGCTGGCGAGAGTGTGCCGACGGTCCAGATTCGATGAATGTCTATGTTGACTGCTGTCTAATCAGGTGTCACCCTGGGCGGAGAAGACATCGACAAACGTCGAAACAAAGGGGAGTCTCGTGAACGCGCCCACCACCGACCAGCTGCCCGTCGTGGTCATCGGAGCCGGCCCGATTGGCCTGGCCGCCGCCGCCCGCCTCATCGAGCGCGGGCTCGAACCGCTCGTCCTGGAGGCCGGGCCGTCCGCCGGCACCGCGGTGCGGGCCTGGTCGCATGTGCGGCTGTTCTCCCCCTGGGCCGAGGTCACCGACCCGGCCGCGGAGAAGCTCCTCGCCCCCACCGGCTGGGTCCGCCCGGACGGCGCCGCCTACCCCACCGGCGGTGACTGGGCCGAGAAGTACCTGCAGCCGCTCGCCGACGTCATCGGCGACAAGGTCCGCTACGGCACGCAGGTGACCGGAGTCGCCCGCGCGGGCCGGGACCGCATCGTCGACTCCGGCCGCGACGAGCAGCCCTTCACCGTCCACCTCCAGTTCGCCGACGGCCGCGAGGAACTGCTTGCCGCCCGCGCCGTCATCGACGCCTCCGGCACCTGGTCGACCCCCAGCCCGCTGGGCGCCGACGGCCTGCCCGCCCTCGGCGAGAAGACGGCCGCCGAGCGCATCTCCTACCAGGTCCCCGACCTGGGCAACCCGGCCGTCCGCGCCCGGTACGCGGGCAGGCGCACCGCTGTCATCGGTTCGGGTGCCTCCGCCTTCACCGCCCTCGCCTACCTCGCTGATCTCGCCAAGGAGGAGAAGGGGACCCACGCGGTGTGGATCCTGCGCCGGGGCATCGGCGCGAGCACGTACGGCGGTGGCGAGGCGGACGAGCTGCCCGCGCGCGGCGCGCTGGGCCTGCGTGCCAAGGCGGCCGTCGAGGCCGGCCACGCGAGCGCGGTCACCGGCTTCCGCACACAGGCTGTGGAGCGGGAGGGTGACCTGCTGGTCCTCGTCGCTGAGGACGGCCGCCGCCTTGACCCGGTCGACGAGGTCATCGTCCTGACCGGCTTCCGCCCCGACCTGTCCTTCCTCTCCGAACTCCGCCTCGGCCTCGACGAGCGCCTCCAGGCCCCCACCGCGCTGGCCCCGCTCATCGACCCGAACGTCCACTCCTGCGGAACGGTCTACCCGCACGGCGTGAACGAGCTTTCTCATCCGGAGCAGGGCGTCTACCTGGTCGGCATGAAGTCCTACGGCCGCGCGCCCACGTTCCTCGCGATGACCGGCTACGAGCAGGTCCGCTCCATCACCGCCGCCCTCGCCGGCGACCACGAGGCCGCCGAGCGCGTCGAGCTGACCCTGCCGGAGACCGGCGTCTGCGGCGGCGCGGGCCTGTTCGACGACCCCGACGCCGCCCAGAGCAGCGAAGGCGGCGGCTGCTGCGCCGCCCCGGCCACCCTGCAGATCGGCATCGGCACTCCCGCAACCGCGTCCGGCGGCTGCTGAACTCCCCATCCACCCCAGGAGATTCGCCATGTCCCGCGTACAGCTCGCTCTGCGCGTCCCCGACCTCGACGCGTCCGTCGCCTTCTACACGAAGCTCTTCGGCACCGAGCCCGCCAAACTCCGCGACGGCTACGCCAACTTCGCCATCACCGAGCCCCCGCTCAAGCTCGTCCTCATCGAAGGCACCGCAGGCGAGGCGACCCGCATGGACCACCTCGGCGTCGAAGTCGAGACGACCGAGGCGGTCAAGGCAGCCACCGCCCTCCTGGGCGAGGCGGGTCTGGCCACCGACGTGGAGAACGACACCACCTGCTGCTACGCCCTCCAGGACAAGGTCTGGGTCCACGGCCCCGGCCAGGAATCCTGGGAGGTCTACGTCGTCAAGGCCGACGCCGACTCCCTGGCCAAGCAGCGAGGCAGCACCTGCTGCACCGGCACAGCCGACTCCGCAGCCGGCACCGGGGCGAAGGAACCGGTCGCCGCGGGCGGCTGCTGCTGATCCGCCGATGACCCACCTTCACACCAGCGGGGCCGTGACCGGGACGGGAGACCGGTCACGGCCCCGCGCCGCCCTGCCCGCCCTGTGCGCCACCCAGATCACCAGCTGGGGCATCGTCTACTACGCCTTCCCGGTCCTCAATCCGCAGATCACCGCCGCCACCGGCTGGTCGACGACCGCCACCACCGCCGCCTTCTCGGGCGCGCTCCTGATCTCCGCCCTCACCGGCATACCCATCGGCCGCATCATCGACCGCCGAGGCCCGCGCGCTGTGATGACCACCGGCTCCGTCCTGGGCGTCGTCGCCGTGCTGGCCATCGCCTTCGCGCCCAACCTGATCGCCTTCACTGCCGCCTGGCTCCTGGCCGGCCTCGCCATCGCCGCCACCTTCTACCAGCCTGCCTTCGCCGCCCTCACCCGATGGTGGGGCGAGGACCGCGTCCGCGCGCTCACCATCGTCACCCTCGCCGGCGGCCTGGCCTCCACCGCCTTCGCACCCCTGACCGCGACGCTCGCCGAGCACCTGAGCTGGCGCAGCACGTACGCCGTACTCGCGGTGATCCTGGCCCTCGTGACCATCCCCGCCCATGCCCTCGCGCTCCGAGGACCCTGGCCATCCGCCCCGGCGCCGCCGTCCCGACAGGCCACCAACAGCGGCTCAGTGACCCGCAGCCGGCCGTTCCTGATGCTCGCCACCGCACTCACGTTGAACAGCTTCGCCATGTACGCGGTCGTCATCGCCCTCGTCCCTCTGCTGATCGCACGCGGCGCCAGCCCCACCGCCGCTGCCTGGGCCCTCGGACTCGGCGGCCTGGGCCAGACCCTCGGCCGCACCCTGTACGCGACCCTCGCCCGCCGCACCGGCGTCACCACCCGCGCTGTCGCCCTGATCGGGCTCGGCGGGATCACGACCGCCGGGTTCGCGATGGTCTCCGGCCCCTTCCCCTTGCTCATGGGCATCACGATCGCGGCCGGAATAGTGCGGGGCAACCTCACCCTGCTCCAGGCCACCGCCGTCACCGACCGCTGGGGCACGACCCACTACGGGCGCCTATCCGGGCTGTTGGCTGCGCCTGCCACCATCGCGTCTGCTCTGGCGCCGTTCGCGGGAGCCGCTCTGGCCGGACCGCTCGGCGGGTATCCCCGCCTGTTCATCGTGCTTGCGTTGGCCTCCGTCGCGGCAGCCCTCTTCGTGGCTGGAGGGACCCCGAGCCGTTCACAGCACGGTGCCGACGGGACGTCTACGAGCCCGTAATGGCCGGTGGGCTGCACCGTTCCCGGAACAGCCCACCTAACTCATCTACGGCTACCGCTTCTCACTGTCGCCGTACTTTCCCGGATCCTTCGCGCGATCCGCAGCCTGTGCGCAGGCCGCCGCAAAGGCCGCCGTCACCGCTCCTTCGTCCGTGCCGCTCGCCCGAACGTCGATCTCTCCTCCCAGACGGCGAGCGGTGCTCCAGCGCACCACCTGGTCGGTGTAGAGATCCGTCTCGAACTCCCAGGCATCCACCGACCACGGATCGGGACGAGTAGCCGACTCACGCGCGCCGCCGGGCAGGAAGGCTGCGTGGGCATGGTGAACGACGCGGCGGTCGGGAAGGCGGTCGCGGACGGAGCCCGGGCCACCAGCCCCTTCCCGCTCCCACTTCCACCGGTCCCACTCCTCAACCTCAGCCATCTGACCTGGCCGTTCGGAGCGCCAGCGTTCCACGAGGGAGTCGGCGTGCCCACGGTCGCGGAAGGGGACGAGGTATTCGCCGATGCGAGCGACGTACACCAACACCTCGGCGGAAGCACCCGCCTCATCGGTAGCCTCCCTTCCTCGGCCAGCGGCCATAGGCCACAGCAGTCCGCTGACCTTGGCGGCCGTGTCCCTCAGCACGCGACCGGTCAGGTGCTGGTAACGGCGGCGCATCCGGGCCGAGTTGCCGGGCTCCCAGCCCATGATCCGGTCCACCACGGCATCGGGGACACCGAGGATGAGCAGCACGGTCGCGGCCGTGTGGCGAGCGTCGTGGAGGCGGCCGTCGCGGACGGCGGCAGCCTTCAACAGGTCCTTCCACCGGTGGTAATCGGTGTTGGGGTTGAGCGGTTCGCCGGTCGGCGAGGTGAACACGTACCCCTTCTCGACCCACAGGTTGCGGGCGAGGGTGCGCTCGCGGGCCTGCTCCTCCTTGTGCTGCTGGAGCAGCTTCAGGAGTTCCTCGGGGACACCGATCGGGCGCTTGCCCGCCTTGGACTTCGTTCCCTTGGTCTCCTTGCGGGTGTTGATCTTCTGCGGGCAGTAACCGGGCATACGGCCGCAGCGGTTGCCGCAGCCGTGCTTGTAGCGAGGCCGCAGGCGGCTCTGTCGTACCCGAATCACACCGGCGTCGAAGTGGACGTCCTCCCACTTCAGGCCCAAGACCTCGCCCTGGCGCAGACCGAGGGCCAGGGCGATGACCCACCGGGCGGTGTTGCGATGCTTGTCCGCTTCGAGCAGGAGCCGCTGGACCTCCTCGATCGTGTAGGGCTCGACCTCCTCTTCCTCCAGTTTCGGCGCCTTGGCGATCGAGACGGGGTTGAGGGTGATGTGCCGCCGCCGCACAGCCTCGTTGAGGGAGGTATTCAGGGTGCGGTGGACCTGGTGTGCGGTGCCGGCGGCGCTGCCTGCCTCCTGCATCTTCTTGTAGAACCGCTCGATGTGCTCGGGTTCGAGCTTCTCCAAGCGATGGGCGCCCAAGCCGGGAATGAGGTGGCGGTAGACGGCGACTCGGTAGCCGTCGATCGTGTACTCGCCAACGCTCGGTGCGGCGATGTTCTCCACCCAGTGCGTGAGCCAGGTCTCCACCGTCCAGTGCTGGCCGGCCTTGCGGACGCTTCCGGCGTCGCGCTTGCGTTCCAGCTCGCGTACGACCTTGGTGATCTCGGCGCGCGTCTTGCGACTGGCGTGACGGCGGTCCGGGCTGCCGTCGTCCTTGACGCCGACGGTGACGCGGCCGTGCCAACGACCGTCCTTGCCAAGGTAGATGGTGGAGGCGCCGTTGGGCTGCCGGGACGTGCGGGGCTTCTTCGGCTGCGTCATGCGCGCCCCACTCAGGCCGCGGTGCCGAAGTCCGAGGGCCGGTAGCGGCGGGCCAGGAATTCTCCGACCGCCTCGGCGGGTATGCGGCGCAGGCTGCCGATCTTCACGGAGCGGATCTCGCCGGACGAGACGTACTCGTACATCTTCGTCCGGCCGATGCCGAGACGGCGGCCGGCCTCCTCGACGGTGAGCCCGACGAGGGTGGGATCGCCTGGTACGTCGTCCCGCGCGGGCATCAGGGCGCGCAGGGCGCCCTCGGAGATGCCGAGCAGCTGGGCGATCTGGGTTACGGGCAGGGGAAACTCGGGCAAGAGGGCTCCTCACCCGGTCACGTACGGAGCGCCAACTCCGGTCGGACCGGTCATGGTGGTGTGGGTGGTGGTTGGGCGGTTGCGCAGACGCGCGAAGGTGCCGCAGGGGTAGGTCCTGGGTGTTCGCAGCACCGAGGGCCCGGCGGCGGGGGGGGTTACTCGTCGACGTCGACGGGAGCGTCGGTGGTCGACGGATTGAAGGCGTCGCCGAGCCAGCGGATCAGCCGGGAGCGGGCTCCCTTGTGGCGGTGGAAGTCGCCGTTGGAGGCCGCGTCCAGTTCGTAGGCAAGCAGGTTGCGGACCATGGTGTCCTGGTCCGGGTTGGCCTTGGTGTACTCCCGGAGCTGGTCCTGGATCGCGTCCATCGACTTGCCCAGGGAACGCCATTCCTTCCACAGCTCGACGTACTCGCCGACCAGCCGACGGATGATCGGGTTGGCCATCTGCCCTGGCGGACTGGCCAGTTCGTCGAGGGTCATGTCGAAGACCTTGCAGAAGCCGAGCGCCTCGTCGGTGTTGACGCGGCGGCGCGGCTTGCCACTCTCGATGCGCCAGATAGCGGACTGACCGATGGGGTGGCCGACCTCGGCCATCTTCTCGGCCAGGGTGACCGAACTCCAGCCGCGCGCTTCGCGCTCCAGCTTCACGCGCTCGGCGATGTTGTCCTCGACCGGTGGCCGCGCGTTCGTGGCGCTCGCGTCGTCGTCGCCCTTGCCGTTGGCCATCTTCACCTCCTCGTCGGGCGGGCCTGCCGTACAGCTGCGGCCTACGGTGAACTAGTTAACATCATTTGGAAGACGAATGCAACTAGACGTCTCTCAAATGCCTAGGGTAGACTTATGGCGTCCGGCGGCGAACGCGGCTGGACAAGCAGAAACCCCCGGTGCTGTGAACACCGGGGGCGAAGCGGAAACCCTCAACCGCCCAACCATGACGATCTGGACCGGTGGCCGGAGTTGGCGCTCCATGTAGCCTGCCGGGAGAGGAGTCCTATTGACCCAGAATACGGGTCACATGCACGAGATGCCATCCCACTCCGGATACCGGTCCGCGCCGTATCCGGACGAGCCGGCGCAGACTCCTTTCAACCTGGAGGCCGAGTGCGCAGTGCTCGGCGCCTGCATGCACCACAGCGACGTCATCGACACGGTTCGACCCATCCTCGGCGAGGACGCCTTCTACCGGCCCGCGCACGAAACGGTCTGGCGCGCGCTGCTCGCCCAGCACCGCGAGGGCAGGCCGACCGACCCGATCGTCCTCAGCGAGCTGCTCCAGGAGCAGGGCGATCTGGCGCGTGTCGGCGGAGCCGCCTACCTGCACCAGCTCGCCAGTGCGCTCTACGACGCCGGCAGCGCGCAGCACCACGCGGAGATCATCCGCAAGAAGGC
Source organism: Streptomyces sp. MBT65 (assembly GCF_016612545.1). Lineage (GTDB taxonomy): Bacteria > Actinomycetota > Actinomycetes > Streptomycetales > Streptomycetaceae > Streptomyces. Next base: position 18,978 of record NZ_JAENRY010000026.1, read on the forward strand.
CAACCTGCGCCGCCTGCTCGCCTCGGCCGTGCGGACCGTCCAGCGTGCCCAGGAGCCGGGCGCCGACCCCGACGAGATACGCAGCGAGATCGAAGCGGAGGTGCGCGCCGAGTGCGAGCGTGCCCTCGCATCGGGACAGGGCCGCTTGTCCCGCTTCGCTGTCGACGGGTGGGTCTTCGTCAAGGAGACCGGCGCCGACACCGAACCCTTGTGGGGAACGCGCGACAAGACCGTCTGGGCCTCTGGCGAGAGCCTGATGATCGTCGGCGCACCCGGGGTCGGCAAGACCACCCTGGCCCACCAGGTGATCTTCGCCCGCCTCGGTCTGCAGGAGACGGTCCTGGAGATGCCGGTCGCGCCCAGCAGGCGGGTGCTCTATCTGGCCATGGACCGCCCTAAGCAGATCGCCAAGGCCATGGCCCGTCGGGTCTTCGACACCGACGAGAAGATCCTGCGCGACGGACTCGTCGTCTGGCAAGGCCCGCTGCCCGCCAGCCTGGACAAGGAACCGGACCTCCTCGCCGACCTCGCCGCCGCCCACCGGGCCGACACCATCGTGATCGACAGCCTCAAGGACGCCGTGAGCACGATGGTCGACGACAGCCTCGCGGTCGCCTTCCACAACGCCCGCAACCGCGCCCTGCGAGGCGGCGTGGAGATCCTGGAGCTGCACCACCAGCGCAAGGCCACCGCCGACGCCCCGCACGGTCAACGCCCCAGCCTGGACCAGGTCTACGGCTCCACCTGGTACGTCTCCGGCGCAGGCAGCGTCCTGTTCGTCACAGGCAAGGCCGGCGACCCCGCCGTCACCCTGCACCACCTCAAGACCCCCACCGGCGAGGTCGGCCCGCTGGACGTCACCCACGACCACGTGCGTGGCACCACCACGGTCGACCCCACCAAGGACCCCGCCGTCCTGATCGGCAACGCCCCGAACGGGATGACCGCCCGAGACCTGGCAGTCGCCCTGCTCGGTGGAGGCGACCCCGACCGCGCCGACGTGGAGAAGGCACGCCGCCACCTCGGCCGCCTCGTCGATAGCGGCCTGGCCACCAAAGCCGACGGGATCGCCGGAGGTGCCGGAGGCGGACAGCAGACCCGCTACTACGCCTCCGCACGCCACCTCACCGCCGTCGGCTGAGCCCCACGGGCCCTCGCGAAGCGATCACGCGACCGTACACGCGGCCCCTGCGCGCAGACACCGCCGTGAACCGCTCACAGCGCGCACGCTCACCGCAAAACCGCAGGTCAAGCGATCACGCGAGCGTCCACGCCGTACACGCGTCCAAGCGATCACGCGCGGGGCCCCCTTTAGAAGGGGCCCCGCGTGTACGCCCCCTCCCTGAACACCCCTCACTCCCTCCCCTTCCTCCCCTTGGAGACCGTCTGCATGACGCTCGGCAGCACCGCACAAATAGACGCCGCCATCGACACCATGTCGCTCTTGCCTGACTGGACTACTTCGTCTGCGGCCGACGTAGTCCTGCCCCTCGTCGTAGCCCTGCTCGCTGCATGGCTGCTACGCCGACGCGCCCAGAAGCCCGGTACCGGGCGGCGACGTGGCACGGCCGCCATCCCAGTCGCCGCCGTCGCCGCGATCGGCTGCACCGCTTACAGCGCGGACACCAGCTGGCGGTTCGCCGCCGACTACCTCGACATGGGCGGCACCATCGAACGGGCCGCGATGTTCGCCGTCGCGGAACTCGCCCTGTTCGCCACCGCGCTGATGGCCCGGCAGAACCTCAACGGCCCGAAGCAGGCGCCCGGGGCGCCCGGCACCCTCACCTGGGTGATCACCGGCGTGCAGATCGTGCCCGCCTACGCCGAGTCCGGTCTGGTGGGCGGAACCGTGCGGGCCTTCGTCGGCCCGGTCCTGGCGGCCGTGCTCTGGCACCTGGCCATGGGCATCGAGCTGCGCAACCGCAGCCCGCACGCCGACTCCCGCAGCCTCACAGCCGTCCTCGCCCGACAGATGCGGGAACGGCTGTTGGCCCGTCTGGGGATTGCCGACCAGGACGCGGACGCCGCCCGAATCATCCGCGAGCGCGCCCTCGACCGGGCCGTGACCCTGATCCTCCGGGCAGAGGTCATGAAGCCCGAGAAACGCGACAAGCCGCGAGGCCGGCGCCTCACCCGCCGTCTGCACCAGGCACTGGAGCAGGCCGACGTCGACCGCGACAAGCGCCAGGACGAGCTGCTGCTGCGCAAGCTCGCCACCCGGCAACAGGCCCTCACTCTGGCCTCCATTCCGCTGCCCCGGCGCTGGCCCGCCCTTACCGCGGGCACGCCGAGCGGTTCCGCACCTGCCCGCCCGCGCGCCACAGCGACGAGGCGGGCAGAGAATCCGGGCCGCCCGCCCGAGAACGACGCGGGCGATGACACGGCCCACCGGGCTGCCCACCAGGAGCCCGAAACCCGCCCGCACACGCCCGCCCACACCCCCACGAGCCCCGCACCGGAACCGGGCGAGGAAGAGCCCGATGCCGATCCGGGCAAGGCCGCACGGGCGAAGCCGAACCGCCCGGGCCCCAAACCTCGGGCGACACGGGAAGCTCTCACCGCCTACGCCCACCGCATCCACGGCGAGACCGGACGTCTCTCCCGCGATCTGCTTGAGGACACCGTGCGCGAGGACGGCTACAGCGTCGCCAGCGACACCGCCGGCGAGGTCGTGCGCACCGTCAAGGCCGAGTTGAGGGCCGCTCGCACCGGCCACCCCCACTGAACCGCCCCACCCACAACGCCCGAGGAAGACTCGCCCAATGCACGACTCGCACCACGAACTCCCCACCGGACACAGGGAGATGGCTACCCCAGCCTCAACGCCAGCAAGCAATGGCGATGGACCGTCCATAGGCCGGTCCATCGCGGACCCCTCCGCCCCGGGGGTGGCGGAGGAGGAGCTCCGGCACGAGGGCGTGCCGGAGCAGGAACGGGTGGGCGCCGGCGAGCAGCCGCGCGATCCCTCCGTTGGGGCCACGCAGCGTGCGCCGTACCGCCGCGCGAACCTCGATGCGCAGCGCTCCGAGCACGTCACCGCGCGCTTCGCGCCGCACGAGAAGCACGACATCCAGTCGTCGGCGAAGACCGCTCACGTGACCATGGCCCGCTACATTGCCGACGCCACCATGGCCCGCGTCCGCGGTGAGATCACCGTCGCTGCCGAGCGCACGGTCTACGACGATGCGGTCGACGAGCTCGCCGCTATGCGGGCGCAGATCGCCCGGATCGGCAACAACGTCAACCAGATCGCCCGCCGCCTCAATGCGGACGGCGATCCACACCCTGTGGACGCCGCGATCCTCCACCGGGCGGACCGCCTGCTCACCACCGCCCACGACACAGTCCGGGCGATCGACGACGCCGCCTTCCGGGCAGCCGGGCAGAAGTGGGCGGTCTGAGGTGATCGCGAACATCGTCAAGCCGGGCAACCACACCTACGGCGTACTCGCCTACCTCTTCGACAAAGGCCGCGCCAACGAACACACCGACCAGCACATCGTCGCCTCCTGGGACGACTTCGTCCCCGACCCCGGCCCCTGGGACACCCCCGGCCACAAGCAACGGCTCGGCCAGCTCACCCAGGCCCTGGATCTGCGGGTCAAGCAAGCCGGCGACAAGGCACCTGAGGGACACGTGTGGCACTGCTCGATCCGCGCCGCGCCCCAGGACCACATCCTCACCGACGCCGAGTGGGCCACCATCGCCCGGCGCGTGCTGCACGCGACCGGCATCGCACCCGACAGCGACCCGGACGGCTGCCGGTGGGTTGCCGTGCGGCACGCGGAGGACCACATCCACATCGTCGCCACCAAGGTGCGCGGTGATCTGCGCCCGCCGCGGAACTGGAACGACTACCACCGCGCCATGAACGAACTCAGAGCCGTCGAGGAAGACTTCGGCCTCACCCAGGTTCCGCATGGTCCCGAAGCTGCTGCTGGCACCTCGGCGGTGAAGCGCTCCACCCGGGCCGAGGAGGAGAAAGCCAAGCGGCAGGGCCACGACAAGACCGCGCGTGAACGGCTGCGGCACGCCGTGCGTACCGCGCTGTCCCACGCGAAGGATCTGAATGAGTTCTTCAACCTGCTCGCCGATGCCGGCCTTCAGGTCGAGACCCGCACCCTGCCCTCCGGTGACCTCCAGGGCTACAAGGTAGCCCTGGCTGACGCCGGCACGACCGTCTGGTTCTCCGGCTCCAGCCTCGCCACCGACCTGTCCCTCCCCCAGATCCGACAGCGCCTGGCCGCCGCCGAGGCACAGCCCACCGCAGCCTCATCAGCTCGCCCTCACCGCCCCAGCCCGTGGCACGTCGCAACCGCTGCCGCCGAACGCATCCCCCACCACCTCACCCGCGCCGACGACGGTGCCATCCAGGCCCACCTGACCGTCTTCGGCGAAGTCCTCTACGCGCTCCCTGCCCATGCTCCTGTCCGACTCCAGGCCGAACTCCACCGTGCGGCTGTCGCCTTCGAACACGCCGCCCACACCCGCGCCCGCGCCGACCACCAGCACGCCCGCGCACTGCGGGGCGCGCTGAAGGCCATGCGCTACCAGCCTGCGGACCACACCGGGCTCGCCATGTTCTTGGACGCCGCCGTCCTCGTCGTCCTCGCAGTCCAGCGCCACAGCGCACTGCACCACCACGACCGGCAGGTGGCCGCCGCCCGTCAGACGCTCACGCACCTGCAAGCCGCCTACGCCCAGATAGCCCCTGCCAGCCTCGCCGCACTCGCCAGGCACAGTCCCTCCGACAGCACGGTGCACCGGTACGCCCTCACCCTGCACGAGGTCCTGCCCCGCCACGCCGAACAGATCCTCACCGAAGGCGACTGGCCCGCGCTCATCGCCACTCTCGCCGCCGTCGAAGCCGCTGGCCACAACCCGGCTACCGTCCTCCAACAGGCAGCCCAGCACCGCCCCTTGGACGACGCGAAGTCAGTATCCGAAGTCCTCGTCTGGCGCGTCCAACGCCTCGGCGACCGGCACGTGTCCAGCTCCCGAAGGTGGGGCGCGCTGGACCGCACTCCCCGTGTCTCGTCCAATGCGCGGACCACCACCGCGGCGCCCTCCACCTCCACACCGCTGCCACCCCGCGTGCACCGGTCACGATAAGCACGGCTCCCATCCACGGCGGCCGAGCGCGCTTCGCATCCCCCGTCGGGCTCCGCCCAACGCCCCTACCGAAGAAGCCGCCGTGTGCTCAGTTCCTGATGCCAGTCGGCCAACTACGCAATCGGGCGTGCAGATTGTCGCAATGGTGCCAACTCGGGCCGCTAATCTGGATGTTGCCGCCTGGGGCGAGCCAGCCCTACGGTCCCTCACGCATCGGAGGTGGTGGATGGCAACGAGCGTCCCTCCCCAGCAAGGCCCGGCAGATGATCGCGTGCCGTCGTGGGGTCGCAGGCTGACGGTGCCGTGTCCGGCCTGTGGTCTTCCAACGCACCGTCACCGGACCTTGCACTACGACGGGGTCAATATCTACCGGCCCCAGGCAGGGGCCGCCCCTGTTTCCGCGATCGAGGGCAGTGAACCTGACATGGAGGTGGCGTGGATCGCCCTGATTCCGGGTGATTACCCGGCACGGCGCTTCGCCGATGTCGAGGTCTACCATCTCGCCGGCGGGATCGCCTGGCCTGGACCTCACCACCGTGATTACGGCACCGCGCAGGTGGCTCACGACGCATGCTGTCCGGGCCTGCACAGTAGCCCGCCCACCAGCAGCCCCGGCGCGGGCGAGCTGTGGCGGGCGATGCGACTCCGGCTGGCCCGAAGCCCACGAAAGAGCAGCTGACCAAGGACTAGCCCTCGCACAGCCGCACGACGAATCCCCGGTCGGTGCCGGACATGAAAGAGAAGCCCTTCCATGAACCATGCCCAACTCGTAGCGCTGGGCCGTGCCTTGCGCGTCGCCGGTGAACACGAAGAGCGGCTCATCAGCGGCGAGGCCGTCCTCAATGTGGAGGAGATCCGCCAGGACCTCGAACGCGCGGTGGCCCAGCTGGACGAGACGATCAGCACACCCAAGCCAGTCACCCGATGCTCCGAGCATCCGAGCGGACCGGTCGATCAGGACGCCACCGACCTGTGTCTGCTCTGCGAGACCCGTCGCCGGGCAGGCCGACACACCCCTCCTGGGCCGCGCTCCGCAGACCGCGATGACGATGGCCCCGCAGCGCGGGTGCAGTCTCAGCACCGGCTGCGCGCCGAACAGCCGGAGCCGCAAAAGCGGTGGATCCCCGAGTTGTGGAACGGCCAAGCCTGGCAGGTCTGCGGAACACCTCGACGCAGCGAAGCAGACGCACATCAGTACCTGGCGCAGCTTTGGCAAGGGCCGAACCCGGCGCTCGCCTACCGGCTGGTGTACGCGTTCACGGACCACAACGTCGTGCGCACCTGGGGCACCCCCACCCTCCGTCAACAGGCCGACCTGTGACTCGGGAAAGGCCGGCGGGCGGTGAGCAGCTCCCAGATCTCGCCCTGCTCATGCTGCGACGAGCCAAAGAGGACGCCCGTCGGTACCGTTTCACCGAGCGATCCTCTTCCCGTGCCGTCCGTAGACAACCGCGCGGGCGGACGCCGCCCGTGCAGATCGGAAGAGCGCTGCTGGACATGTTCTCCGAGCACGGACTCTGGAGCGAGGCCGAAGGGACGCTGCTCAACTGCTGGACGTCCGTGGCCGGCCCGATAGCCAGGCACGTGGACCTGGCGGGATTCGACCGCGAATCTGGAACCCTCACCCTGTGCGGATCCTCCACTGCCTGGATCACCCAGCTCAAGCTCCTCGCGGACGTACTTATCCAACGGATCAACGACGAACTCGGCTCCCAGACCGTGCGCCGGATCCGACTGGTGAAGGAAGACGTAGCCGACTCTCTACCACCCACCGCCCTACTGGACGGCCCTCAGGCACAGCGATGGCAGCCAGTACCAGCGTTTCCCGACCCGGCCATCCAGGCCGCAGTTCACCGCCAAAACCAGTGCCTTCCGCGAGAACCTGCTCGCCTGACGTGAACCATCAGGCTCTTCGCCCAGCACCGCAACGTGAAGTGAGGGGCTTCATCCCCACGATGGCCATAGAGACGGTCAACCCCTCCCGCCGGGGCATCGCAGATACTCTCCCCGGGTGACCACTTGGCTGGTCACCCGGGGGAGAAGCCACAAGGAGGGGGATTCCAGAATGACCGTCGAGGACACTGATACCGCGCTGCACCACCCACACGATCTGCTCGCCGAGAAAGGCGTCCTGAAGGCGATGCTGCGGTCAAAGGACGCGATCGCCGACATCGTCGAAGTCCTCAGCGGTGACGACTTCTATCGGCCTGGTCACGCCCTGCTCTACGACACGATCCTCGACCTGTACGGGCGCAACCATCCAACCGAGCCCGCTGCGGTGATCGCCCGCCTTAGCGAGCACGAACAGTTGGACGAAGCAGGGGGCGCTGCCTATATCACCGCGCTGATTGACGGCCCTTCGCCTTCTCGAAAGTGGATTGCCGACGCCGAACGCGTAGAAAACGCAGCCCTGTTGCGCCGCACCAAGGCCGCTGCTGTCCACATCGAAGACCTGACCACCGATGCGCAGCCGGACTCCGCAGACCGGATCGCGGACGCTGCGCAGGCAGAGATCTTCGCAGCGACCACACGACGTCCCCTGCTGCCCCCAGCAAGTCCACTGAGTGACGTCATCGAAGGCACTCTCGACTGGATCGAAGCCGCCGGCAGCCGCAACGCCCCGCTGCCAGGAGTCCCCACGGGCTTCACCGATCTGGACGCTCTGACTGGCGGACTCCACCCCGGCCAACTCATCGTCGTCGCGGCCCGACCGGCCATGGGCAAGTCCACACTCGCGCTGGACTTCCTACGCACAGCCAGCATCCAACACAACCTGCCCACGGCTCTGTTCACGCTCGAAGCCGACCGCAAGGAAGTCGGCATGCGGATCCTGTCAGCCGAAGCCCGGGTCGCCCTGCACCACCTCCGCTCCGGCACGTGCACCGATGAGGACTGGACCCGGATGGCTCGCCGGATGCCGGAAGTCAGCGCCGCGCCCATCTACATCCAGGACGGCGCCTACGCCAACCTGCACGACCTTCGAGCCCACTGCCGATACCTGCACGGCCGTATGGGCGTCCAGCTCATCGTGGTCGACGCCATCCACATGCTCACCTTCGGTACGAGGCAGCTCGGCTCGCGCTACGAGGAAATCTCCGAGATCGCCCGGTGCCTGAAACTGCTCGCCAAGGAGCTGCGGCTGCCGATTGTCGCCATCTCCACTCTCAACCGGGGACCGGAGCAGCGCACGGACAAGAAGCCCATGATCAACGACCTGCGAGACTCCGGAGCGCTTGAAGACAACGCCGACGTGGTCATCCTGCTCCACCGCGAGGACGCCTACGAGAAGGAGTCGCCCCGCGCCGGCGAGGCCGATCTGATCGTTGCGAAGCACCGGCACGGTCCGACGGCCACACTCACGGTCGCCTTTCAGGGTCACTACTCGCGCTTCGTCGATATGGCGCAGCCATAGCCTGGGACCCAGTTGGATCTCGAATTTCGTGTCGGAATATCACGACCGATGTCGGATCGACGTCGGGTCCGAGCTGCCGACCACTCCAGCGCCACCCGGCACGCTCCGCCTCGCTGGGGTGGCGTTGCCGCCGAGGTGGTTCTGTTCACGAGTTCCCACGGCATATGTGGACAATTTCGGGAGGCGCCCCGGCCGTGGTCAATGTTCACGAGGACGGTAGGCACCTCGTCGCCGCTCCTTCGGCCAGGCAGAGGTCGATGTCAGCTGGGCCACGCGCCAACTTCAGCACGCCCCACAGGGTGATCTGACGTTCGATCATTTGGAGCCGCCGGGACTCCGGCTCGCTGCCCAGTTGCGTTCTGGGTCAACAGCGAGCGCGTGATCGAAGGGGCAGTCGAGAGGTCAACCGTGGGCCATTCACGGCTGACCTGCTGTCTGCTGACCTGCCCCGGACGTGAGTCTTTCCGGTACAGAAAATGCCGACGAGAACGATCATGCCCTTGCGGCTCAGCTGCACCCTGCGAGCCGCATTCGACCTACTCGAAAACCTCTCCCGTGGGGTCGTTGGCGCTGGCAAGATACGGCACCATGGCAAACCTCTTAATTAAGGATCTACGGGAAATCGCTAAAGGCTTCCCCGAGAGCCTGGATGACTGGCCCCACGTCCCGTGCCCCACGTGCACGCGAGGGGTCTTGCTCCCAGTCCCCGACTCGTTCGTGGCAGAGGAGTCGGTAACCAGCAAGTCCTTGCACGACCACGATGCGTGGGAACCCGAGTGGATTCGGGGTACTTTCCACTGCCTGCTCACGTGCAGGAAAGAGACCTGCGACCACGTGCGCGTCATCGGGGAGATGACTGTCGGCTGGGGAGGCCGGGACGACGTCCAGTACGAGCAGCACTGGACGCCGACCATGTTTTTCCCTGCGCTGCCCCTGCTCGAAAGTCGCGGCCTTTGCCCCTCGGAGGTCGGGGAGCGCGTGGACGCCGCAGCCAAGATCCTTTGGCTCGACCCCAACGCTGCCGCGAACAGGATCCGGGCGGCGGTCGAGGCCCTGATGGACGACCAGGGAGTCATCCGTACGAAGCTCAATCGCGCGGCGAAGGCCGTCAGGCTTAGCCTCGACAACCGGATCGCTACTTTCAAGACCGCGCTACCGCAGCACGCGGACGCCGCTGACCTGCTCCTTGCCGTCAAGTGGATCGGAAACGTCGGCAGCCACGAGGACGTTCTCCGCATCCCTGACGTCCTGGAGGGAGTCGAGTTCTTGGACCAGGCCCTGTCCTTGGTCTACGACACAAACCGCGACGACATGAAGAAGAGGGCATCCGAGGTCACAGCCCGGCAAGGACGGCCCGGCACCTTCTCCATCAAGGTCCCGTTCTGAATCAGTGACCGAGTACAAGCACGACGTGTATGGGCTTCTGCCGTTTCTGTGTCGACCACCTGCACTGGGGGGTGTGACCACGGGCGGGAGTTACCCGCCCGTGATCAACTCCGGTGGCACGCCGCTGCTTCGCCTGCCGATCCCTCCTCATCGCCCGGTAGACCTCACCACCCTGGCCTTGGCGACCGCCGTGCGCACGTAAGCATCGACAAGACCGGGGCTACCGGAGACCACGACGACCACCGTCCCGGTGCGGACGGCTGTCTGCTTGACGATGCTGTTGTGCCCTCCAGAGAAGAAGGTCAGCCACTGACTCCACTGCTCGTCGCCCAACCGGGCGGCGAGCACCTTCTGAGCCGTGACAGTGACGGAGGTACTGCCGCCGAGGACCTGGTACGTGGGGCAGGAGGTCATAGCGTCGAAGATCCGGCCCACGCCCTTCGAAAGCTTTGCCTCGGTGTCGCTGTACAGCTCCTCGCTCACCTGGGAACCACCGCCACCGGCGTAGGTGAAGGACACCTTCGCCTTGTGGGAGAAGGCGAGGCTGCCACCGACCGCAGCCTCGCCGCCGAGCTTCTCCAGCGCCGGGCAGCCGATCACGGAGATGTCATCGTGCCGCTCTGCGCGCTGCGGCTGCCGGATGTAGTCCTCACCCAGATCCCTCTCGTCCAGGAGCCGCTCGGCCAGCGCGGCCGAGGACAGCGGAGCGGACGCCGGGGCATTGTCGCCGTCCGTGTGTGCCGAGACAGCCGTCGAGGGAGTCGGGTCGCTGGAACCAGCACTGCTGGTCGAACAGCCTGTCAGGGCAAGGGCGGTGAGGCTGAGGACGGTCGTGGTGTGAAGGCGCATTCGAACCCCTTGGTGATCTGCGAAACGGACAGGTTGACCAAGCCGGCCCTCCAAGCGCCGACAGGGAGAAGGGAGCCAAGGGGATTCCGGGGTTCAGTGGCCGAGGTGGCGCAGGCCCTCTTCGAGGGTGGGGTGGAACCCGTCCACCGGACCGGAGTTGCGGTTGTACCAGGCCGCATCCAGGCCGCTCTCCTTCGTCTCGTGGCCGGCCTTGCAGCGCAACCACACCGAGTCGTCGCTCATGCAGAAAACGATCCAGTCCCGGTACGCGCCGCACCCAGGGCACGAACGGACCTCTCCGCCGACGACGAGCGGCTGCTGCCAGCGCATCATCAACCCGGCCACCTCCTGCCGAGACAGCACCCGCAAGTCCGGTGGCAGGAAGTCGGGTGCCACCGCTTCCTCCGCAGCCGGAGCCGGTGTGGTCGGCTCGGTGAACTCGGGCCACGGCCGCGTGACCTGTAGCTGCAGGAGCAACGCGTAGCTCGCGCGCTGGGCATCACGGAACTCACGATCGGCGCGACGACGCCGTGTGAATATTCGGAACATATGGTCTCCATCTCTCTCGCCTGGCGGGTGCAGCGAACAAACCGCTCAGGGGGAATCGGCGATCGGCGAGAAGCAGTACGACAGGTACTGCCGAGGTACGGGCCCTCAACTACGGCGAACCACCGTGAGCCGGTTCTCTGCGCCCTGGGGCAGGGTGCGGCGCGACACCAGGGCCGGAGAGGCCAGGGAGGATGCGAAGGTGGCGACCATGTCATGGGGGACGCTGGCGCTGAAGCTGGCGCACCACAGATAGGGGGCGCCGAGAACGGGTTCCGCCCATGCCTGCCATCCCACCGAGTCAGGGCGCGGATTCGCGTCCTGGACAAGCGGTGGCTGCAGTCCCAGCGAGACCGTGGCGGAGAACCCGGGGTCCATGGCGGTGGTGTGGGGGCAGTCGACGTCACGGACCCAGCCCTGAGCACCCAGCGCATCAAGGACTGCCGCGGGTCCCTCGTAGCTGATGTCGGGGGTCTCACGGGCGTCGATCGCCACGAGGAGGTCAGCAAGGACCTCGTACGGGAGGCCGGCGGTGAAGTAGGCGTTCCACTCCGTCATCACGGACGTGGCGTGCGAGCGGGAGCTCAGCTGCCACGCAACAGGCAGGCCGCCCAACTCGAACGGGTAGGCCGCGAGGATCCACTCAGCGCCGTACAGCCCATCCGGACTGACGTACATCAAGGTGTTGCGGGAGGTGGGCCACATGCCCCAGCCGAGGCCGGTCAAGATGGCCCCGACCTGCTCGGCGAGAACACCGTCGTCACCGGCCAGGTGGCACGGGGTGACCCAGTACAACGGCTGATGCGAGTCGGGGTGGAGAGAGTCGCTGGAGTGGTGCGGGTACAGGGGCGCCTCCATGGGTTCGGGGGTAGGTGCTCTGGCAGAGCGTTGTACGGTGACATGGTCTGCAGCAGCACACCAGTCCTATCAGGGGCTTTCCTGTCTGCCCCGAGCGAACTGGTGTCCTTTGTCACCGTAGTTAGCCGACTGCAGCCTCTTGACCTGCGACGACTGGATTTGATGACGACGCAGAGCCCCTGGCATTCCCGGCATACCACCGGAGGCTCCGTGTCGCCGTGCCGTCCTGCCGCCGGTGCCGCCTAGGAGCGTGGCCAGGCGGCCGGGGTGCCTGGCGGCAGCGGGATCTCGTCCAGCCTCAGCCATCGCTCGTGCCCGTCAGTGTCGGGCAGGCGGAACCGGATGTCCCTGCCTTCGTCCGGCTCGTACGCGGTATCCCCGACCGCCCGCAGCAGGGCCCGCAACCTCGGATAGGGAGCCTGCACCGCCCGTTCATGCACGCCCTCACCGCGCAAGGCAGCCAGCGCCAGCGAAGCGACGTTCACCCCGGTTCGCCGGTGGCCATCCGCATGAGCCACCACTTCCGGGTGGTCCAGGATGGAGGCCAGTGCTTCCGGCCCGGCGACGGTGTAGGTCAGCACCAGGTCCCCGCGCTGTAGTACTACCTGGGCGCCCGGCTCCATGAGCCCGCCGTCTTGCGTCGCATCCACCGACAAGGCCACCTTGCCGATCATCGGGCCCGCGCCGATCTCACGTACCTCATCAAACTGCTCCACGGTGGCGTCCACGATCCGCTCGGAATCGGGCAGGACCAGCACGCAGTGCCCGTTCCAGGATGTGCCCGTCCAGGACGGTTTCAGCGAGCCGTAGCGGATCCGGTCGCCGTTTCTGCTCCGGATCACCAGGTCTACCGGCTGTAGTTCGGCCCGTACCCCCAGCTGCCCGTAGGCGTTCCGCAACGTCAGGCACGCGTCCACGCAGACGTTCGCCGGGACGCTGCCGTCAACGATCGACACCCACAGGTGCGGCAACAACAGCTCCACCAACTGGTCCGGCTTCGCGTGCTGCAACAATGTCGCGGTCATGTCCAAACTCCCCCTCAGCGGCGATCCGCCGCCCGGTAACACCGGACCTGCCGCGCGGGAGTGCGGTGCCGAGGGACGGCGCGGTGCCCGCTTCTGCGGCGTGCGGTGCTTCCTGCCTCGCTTCTGCTTCGACATGGGCAGAGCGTAGAGATCCCAACTGGCCGAGCGACAGACCGCCTTGCTCATGCCGCTGCGGCTACTACGGGACCAGATCGACCCATCGACTGTCTTCGATAGCACGCCGACTGGGTTCGATGACAACAGACAACGGGCGCCCCTCTTCTCCCTTTGTCCTGCGGGAGGGCAGGATCTTGGGTATGAGGATTCTGGTCTTGGGTGGCACCTGGTTCCTGGGCAAGTGCGTCGTCGAAGGAGCGCTGCTCCGTGGCTGGGATGTGACGACGTTCAGTCGCGGCCGGTCCGGTCGGGATGTGCCGGGGGTGCGTACGGTCCGCGGTGATCGTACGGAGGCGGCGGATCTCAACCGGCTTGCTACCCAGGGCCCTTGGGACGCGGTGATCGATACGTCGAGTTCCGAGTTTCCGCCACGCGACGTGCGGCTGGCCGCACAGGCCCTGCGCAACGCGGTGGCGCGGTGGGTGCACGTGTCCACAGTGTCGGTGTACACGGGGTGGCCGCACCACACGTTGACCGAGGAGTCCGAGGTGCTGGAGTGCCCGTCGGACGCGGACGAGTCCTTCGGTTACACCGGCGCGGACGGGTCGCCCACCAAGTACGGGTTCCAGAAGGCCGGCGGGGAGCGGGCGGTCGCCGAGGCGTTCGGCGATGGGGCGGTGTTCCTGCGGCCAGGGGTCATCCTCGGGCCGGGTGAATACGTGGGCAGGCTGCCATGGTGGCTGAACCGGGCCAGCCGGGGCGGACCGATGCTGGCGCCTGCTCCGGCCGACCGGATCATCCAGCCGGTCGACGTGCGCGATGTCGCGGCCTTCGCCCTGGACCAGGCGGCTGCCAGCGCCGGCGGCGCCTACAACCTGGCCCATCCGGAGGGAATGGGGTTCGGCGACTTCCTGCTCGCCTGCCTTGCCGTCACCGAGTCGAAGGGTCACCCGGTGTGGGTGGAGCCCGAGGTGCTCATCGAGCACAAGGTCCGACAGTGGACCGAGTTGCCGCTCTGGCGTACCCACGCAGGCGTGTGGTCGGTGGACTCCACCAAGGCGGTGGCGGCCGGGCTGCGGTGCCGGCCGCTGACCGAGACGATCACGGACACGTGGGCCTGGCTGCGGGCCGACGGGCGTCCGGTGGATCACCCTCGCTGGGCGGAGCACGGAATCGCACCTGAAAAGGAGGCCAAGATCCTCGCTGCTCTGGCCTCCACCTCCTGAGTCGGCTCATCCCTCCAGAACGGCCAACGCGCCGACCCCCACGCCCAGTTGGTGCTGAGCGGCGAGGCGACTGAAGTGTTCCAGGCGCTCGCCCATTTCGTCGGCGAGGGGCGCCCGTCGGAACCGCTCGTCGGTCAATGCGCGGCGGACGCGCGCGGTACGGGTCAAGAGACCGGTGGCGCGCTGCTCACCGGGCACGATCCAGACGCGTTCGAGAGCATCGGCGGCGCCGTCGAGGTCACCGCACAGGAGCCGGGCCGCGGCCAGGTCCGCAGCAGCCCCACCCACGACGCGTGCGGAGCGGAGGGCCTCGGGCTTGCCGGCCACCAGGTCGAGCGCCGTCCGGGCAGCGGCCTCGGCCTGTTCGCCGTCGCCGAGCAGCAGACAGGTCGAGGCGTTGGACATGGCCAGTCGGTCGTCGGGGAAGCCGAACTCGCCCGCCGCGCCGTCATGCAGGTCGTCGATGTCTCCAGGCCCTTCCTGGCGAGAGGCGTTGAGCGCCTGCTGGGCCGAGGCCGCGTCGCCTCGGTGGCCGTGCGCGCGTGCCTCGATGGCCGCCAGGCGACGGTGTGCGACATCGCCTAGCCCGGTGAACATCTGCGCGCGCTGGGCGATCTGGGCCGCTTCGGCGGGCCGACCGGAGAAGTAGGCGATATAGGCGAGGGCACCGCCGGCGAAGGCCCGCAGCGGGGTGAAGCGGGCGGTCTCGCCGTACAGGGCGGCGGCCCTGGCGAGACGGGTGGCGCCGTCGAGCGAGCCGAGGTCGAAGGCTGCGGCGGACAGCAGCGCGCAGGCTTGTCCGGCGATGACCAGCAGGTCCTGCTGCTGGGCGGGTACCTGGGTGCGGTCGCGGTGCTGTTCGGCTTCCTCCCTCAACTTCCGTGCGGTCTGGAGGATTTCGAATGCCGAGAAGAAGTGGTAGCGGCGGGCGAGTTCGGCGACGTCGTCGCGCAGCTGGTCGAGTGTGGTGTCGGAGATGGACGCGGAGGCGGCAGCACCGGCCTCGTTGGACGCGTCGCGTGCGGTCATGTCGATCTCGTCTTTCAGGCTGAACGCGGGTGCGGGTGACTCGGCTGAGGGAGGCGCCTGAAACAGGGCAGTTGCGCTGACGCCGAACATCTCCTCCAGTACCCGGCAGGCATCCGGGCCGGGCAGGGTCCGGATGGTGCCCGCGGTCCAACGGCGGAACTGCGCCTCGGAGATCGTCGGGTTCGCGGTGCCCTTCCTGATGACCTTCTCGGCGGTGCGGGTGAAGTGGCCCACGAAGTCGCCGTAGCGCCAGTGACGTTGGGCCACCAGGGCCTTGAGCAGCGTCCTGGGACGTTCATCCATCATCGGCCCCTCTCGGCCAAAGAAGACCACTGACCAACCATCGTCGGCCTTTGGCCTGCGGCTCCCTCGCATTCAGGGGACCCCGGCATACGAGGGAGCCGCAACCGCCTTGGTGCAGACGACACTTCGAAGCTACCCGCGTGCCACGTGCGTCACCTGGAAGAGCGGCAGACGCTACCCGCTGGGCCATGGTGACGACATCCGTCCCGGCCTCACTCTGATCGCCGTCACCTAGTGCGAGGACACCATCTCCTGCGACGTACCCGCCGCTGGAGGCGTCTCCGCCCGGACAGTCCGTCTCTTCCCAAGGAGCACCGCCGTGAAGCAGGAAAGCCCCCCACCGGCCCTCCAGGACAGACGGCCGCTCTCCCACCGGACGTGCGGCCAGACCTGGCCCGTGCGGTTGCCCGCGAAGCCATGGACAACTCCGGCCGGTGGAGCACACGTTCATGCTGCTCTGGGCGCCTTCGACAACAGTACGTCGACGGTACGGCGGGTCCGGGACGCTCTGCGCAGGTGGGCATGATGGCGATTCCCCGACAGAGCACGAACGCCGGCCGCGTTCTGAGAGCGATCGCCATCCCGTTGGAGTCCGATCCGCACGCGGCGTCCAAGGCACGTAGGTCGACGCGCGACACCCTGACCTCTTGGGGCCTGGGCAACTTGGCCGACGACATGGTCCTGATCGTGTCGGAGCTTGTCACGAACGCCGTGCAACACGGCGAGGGCCCCATCGTGATGGTTCTGCAGCAGCGCGACGACACCATCCTGGCCGAGATCGCCGACGCCTCTCCCAGTCTGCCGGTGCCCCGCACCCAGTCCACCGAGGGCGAGTCCGGCCGCGGGTTATCCCTGGTGGAAGCGTTCTCCGACGACTGGGGATGCCGTACGCGACGAAGGCGTGGGGGCAAGTGGGTCTGGTGCAGCCGATCACTGAGCCCCGTGGCTACCTCGCAGGTGGGCCAACCCGCGCCCCCCGAGCTGGCACCCCTCGACGCAACCATCCCCTAGCCCCAGCCGACACAACCCACATCTCCTCCACGTCGCGACCGGCTCGGCAGAGACAGCCGAGAAAGAGAGAGCTCGTGAATAACGTCCTCGACATGACGACCCACCAAGAGGAAGCCCCCGCATCCGCTGAGCAATTGCGCGACGCGATGGTCCGAGAACTGATCGAAGTCGACGCCGCCCGTAGCCCGCACGTCGTGGCCGCGTTCCGCAAGGTCCCCCGGCATCTGGCCACCCCCGAACTAGACCTGGCCACGGCCTATCAGACGGAGTTCGCCGCGATCACGAAGAAGGACGCCGACGGTGTGGCCATCAGCTCGGTGTCCGCCGCCCGCATCCAGGCCATGCAGATCGAACAGGCCGACCTGCGGCCCGGTATGCGGGTACTGGAGATCGGCTCCGGCGGCGTCAACGCCGCCTATCTGGCCGAGATCGTCGGCCCCGAGGGCCTCGTCGTCACCGTGGACATCGACCACGATGTCACCGCACGCGCCGAGGAGTTCCTGGCAGAGACCGGCTACGACCAGCGGGTGCGCGTCGTCACCGCCGACGGCGAATACGGCGTGGCCGACCACGCTCCGTACGACCGCATTCTCGTCACCGTCCAGGCCGCCGACATCCCGCCGGCGTGGACCGAGCAGCTCGTCGACGGCGGCCGCATCGTCGTGCCCCTGCGGATGCGTGGCATGACCCGCACCGTCGCGCTGGTCCGCCACGGCGGCCAACTGATGAGCGACAGCGTCGAGTTGTGCGGCTTCGTGCCCATGCAGGGCGTCGGCGAGAACCGCGTTCGCCTGGTCCTCCTGCACGACGCCGAAGGCGAAGAAGTGGGCCTGCGTCTGGACGGTCACCCTGAGCCGGACGCCGACGGACTGCGGGCCGCCCTTCGCAGCCCCAGCGTCAAAGCATGGTCCGGAGTGACACTCGCCGGCGACGAGTCCAGCGAGCACTTGGACCTCTGGCTGACGACCGCACTGGACAATCTGCCGCTCCTGGCCGCGACCCCGGCCGCCCGCGAGCGCGGCCTGGTTGCCTCGGCCTCGCCGCTCGGGGTACCCACGCTCGTCGACGGCGACAGCTTCGCCTATCGAACTGTTCGACGTACCGAAAACCCGGACCGGTTCGAGCTCGGCGCCATCGGCCACGGGCCGCAGGGCCAGAAGGTCGCCGAGCGCCTGGTCGAGGAGATCCAGGTCTGGGACCGCGAGCACCGCAGCGACCGAGCACGGATCGAGATCCACCCGACGGGCGCACCGGACGGGCAGCTTCCCTCGGGCCGCGTCGTCGACCGCCCGCACACGCGGGTCCTGATCACCTGGCCGTAGAGCTGAGAGCGCCCACCGGCCAGGACAGCAAGGCACATCCCACTCACTCAGGAGGAATCGAGATGGCACCACAGGGCAGCACCACGCTCAAGGCCGCGACGGACTTCACGTCCGGCACCGATACGGACTTCGACCTCGACATCGAGACCATCGCGTCCGCTCCGGTCGTGCCCGGCCTGCTGAACGACACCGGCGACGGCTGCACCTCCACCTGCCAGTCCGCCTGCTCCAACAGCACCTGCATCGGCGGCTGATCAACCGCTGAGGGGCGGGGCCGGGGTCACCGGTCCCGCCCCTCGCCACACAAGACGACGAACGAAGGAGGCATTGCGATGTACGACGCCGTCGACGCGGTTCTGATCAGAGCAGCCGCACGGCCGTTGGATGCCCCACAGCCTCCCTGGCCGGACCTCGGCGGCAACACCTCCGGCGACGTCGAGCGTTGGCGGGAGTGGATCGGCGAGGTCTGGGCGGACGAGGCCATAGTGGCGGCCATCGAGGTCGCCAGCCCTCTGCTGGTCGAGGCCGTGCACGGCGTACTCGACGGCCGTAACCAGCGACCGCGCACCGTCCGGCGCGCTGTCATCTCGCTGATGCGCTACCTGTTGCGGATGCAGCACCGTGCCACGCCCTTCGGTCTGTTCGCCGGCCCCACGCCCGTACAACTCGGAGACCGCGCCCAGGTGCGATGGGGTACCGAACACCGGGCGTCCGTCCGAGCGGACGCCGAGTGGCTCACGGAGATCGTCACCGCCCTGGAGCAGAACACCGACCTGCTGCGGCACCTGCCCGTGATCGCCGATCACACGTGCGTCGTCCGGGGCACCAGAATCGCCGTACCGCACCAACCGGGTAGGGACGGTCCTGCCAAGGTCACCCTGCGCCGCACCCCCGCTGCCGACGCAGTCCTCGAACTCGCCCGCGCGCCGATCACCGTCGAGGACATCGTCGCCAAGCTGCACGCGAGCTACCCCAGCACACCCACACCGGTGATCGAGGACATGGTTCGGGACCTCGTCGCCCACCGGATCCTCATCACCAGCCTGCGGGCTCCCATGACCTGCGACGACGCACTCGGCCACCTGGTGGCCCAACTCGACTCTTTCAGCACAGATCCCCAGACGGAGACAGCCGGGCACCTCCGCCGGATCCACCAGCTCCTGATCCGCCACAACCACGCTCCGGCCGACGAGCAGCGGACCCTCCGCACCGAGGCCACGAAGCGCATGACAGCCGCGACCGGCGTGAACGGGCGGACCCTGGTGGTGAATCTGCGGCCCGACTGCGATGTCGTCCTGCCCGCCGAGGTCGCACGGGAAGCAGAACGAGCCCTCCAGGTCATGGCCCGTATCTCGCCCTACCCTGCCGGGCCTCCGGCCTGGCAGGACTACCGCGTCCGCTTCCTGGAGCGCTACAGCATGGGCGCCCTCGTACCCGTCCGCGACCTCACCGACCCCGACATCGGCCTCGGATTCCCGGCCGGCTACCGCGGTTCCCTCCTCAAGCGTCCCGTCCAGGCCACCACCCGCCGGGACGAACACCTTCTCGCCCTCGCCCAGGACGCCGCGATCAATCAGGCACGCGAGATCACGCTGACCGAAGAGGACCTCGCCGCGCTCGCCGTCGGCGAGGTCTCCCAGGTCCCCGCCCATGTCGAGCTGTGCTTCTCCGTGCTCGCCACCTCCCTGAGCGCCCTGACCCAGGGCCGATACAGGCTAAGCCTCGCGGGTCTCTCCCAGGCGGCGGGCACCACGACCGGCCGGTTCCTGACCATGCTGGAGTCGGCCGACCGCGACCGCATGACATCCGCGTACGCGTTCCTGCCGACCCTCACCACCGCCGCGGAACGCGTACAGATCTCCAGCCCGCCGCTCCGGCTGCGCACCCAGAACGTCAGCCGAGCCCCCGCCGTCGTACGGCACGTACTCTCGCTGGGCGAGCACAACCCCGCCGCCACGCTCGACCTGGACGACCTCGCCGTGACCGCGGACTCCCAGCGCCTCTATCTGGTCTCGCTGTCCACCGGCCGGCTCGTCGAACCGTCGGTGATGAATGCCGTCGAACTCACCAACGCCACCCACCCGTTGGTCCGCTTCCTCACCGAAGTGCACCGCTCGCACACCGCGGTACTGGCCCCCTTCGCGTGGGGAGCAGCCGCCCGACTGCCGTTCCTGCCCGAGGTCCGCATAGGCCGCACCATCCTCTCGCCCGCCTGCTGGCGCCTCCGGACGCGCGACCTCGTTCACGACGACCATCCCGACTGGCTACGCCACTTCACCACCTGGCGCTGTCGCTACGGCGTGACCCGCACCGTGTTCCTCGGCTCCGACGACCAGCGTCTCCGCCTCGACCTCGACCACCCCACCCACCAACAGCTCCTGCGCATGGAACTGAGGCGCACCGGCAGGGTGACGCTGCACGAGGCGCCCGAGGAGGGGGCGTACGGCTGGCTGGGCCGCGCCCACGAGATCACCATGCCGTTTGCCTCCACAGTTGCACCGGCGGTTCACCGCCCCCGAACGACGGCGGTTGTACGGCGCGACAGCGGCCGTCTGCCGGGCACCTCCGCATGGGCGTACCTGAAGATCTACTGCCACCCCGAACGTGCCCCGGAGATCCTCACCACGCACCTGCCCATCCTGTTCCAAGACCAGGCGAGCGGCGAACCGTTGTGGTGGTACACGCGCTACAGCGATCCGGACACCCACCTGCGCCTACGGCTCCGGCTGCCGACCCCGGACGCCTTTGGCACCACCGCGCAGCAGATCGGAGACTGGGCGGCAGAACTCCGCAACGATGGGCTGATCCGCCGCATCCAGTGGGACACCGACGAACCGGAGACCGGCCGCTACGGCACCGGCGACACCCTGGCCATCGCCGAACGAGCCTTCGCCGCTGATTCCACCGCCGCGGTCGCCCAACTGAGGCTCGGCCTTCCTCCCCACCTGCAGTCGGCCGTCACGGCTGCCAGCTTCGTCGACATCACCGCCGCCTTCACCAACAGCCCGGCGGCCGGGAACCGCTGGCTGACCGAGCACCTGCTCAAGGGAGAGGGCGAGATGCCTTCGCGCGATCTCCAAGCACAGGCCATACAACTGACCACCCCAGACGGCGACTTCGCCGCCCTGCGAGCCCTGCCAGGCGGCGAACACGTCGCCGCCGCCTGGGCCCACCGCCGCCGTGCGCTGAAGACGTACCGGACCGCCCTCGCCGACCACGGCGCCGAACCCACCGACGTCCTGCCCTCCCTGCTGCACATGCACCACAACCGGGCAGCCGGCATCGATCCCGACAGCGAGGCCACCTGCCGCCGCCTCGCCCGCACCGCCGCCCTGTCCTGGAACGCACGCACCGAAGGAGTACCGCAGTGACCGCCGCCGTCACACCCAACGCCGAGCGGGACACCGCCTTCCGGCAGTCGCTCGCCCACGGCTCTCTCGGCGGCACCCTGCTCCACATCGAGCACGCCTGCCGGGGCCATGGATCGTGGCAGGACGTCCACCGCCAACTCACGGCCGTCGGACCGCTGTTCGACGGAGACACAGCGGGACTGTTTCTCGGCGCACCCGCGATGACGTACGTCCTGCACTTAGCCAGCGCCGGCAGCAACCAGTATGTCAGCGCCCTGAACGCCCTCGACCGGATCGTGACCACCCACACGCGCCGCCGACTGAAAACAGCCCACACCCGCATCGACCACGGCCAACCCACCAGCTTCGCCGAGTACGACCTACTGCGCGGCCTCACCGGCCTCGGCGCCCTCCTCCTGCGCCGCGCTCCCGACGGCGCAGAGATCAAAGCCGTCCTGGAATACCTCGTGCGCCTGGCCGAGCCGCTCCCCGGCCCCAACGGGCGCCCCCGGCCCGGCTGGTGGGTGGGCCACAGCCCCGTCGACCTCGGCACCCCCACCCCCGGCGGCCACGCCAACGCCGGACTCGCCCACGGCATCACCGGACCCCTGGCTCTCCTCGCACTCGCCCACCTGCGCGGCATCACCGTGCCCGGCCACCAGGAGGCCATGATCCGCATCTGCCACTGGCTGGACCGGATACGCGTCAGCGACCACCGAGGAACCCAATGGCCACGCTGGATCACCGATACCACCGCGAGCCCCGCGCACCCAGCGGCGCCCTCCTGGTGCTACGGCACCCCCGGCCTCGCCCGCGCCCAGCAACTCGCCGCCCTCGCCCTGGGCAACACCGAGCGCCAACGCATGGCCGAACGAACACTCCTTCACTGCTTGTCCGACCCCCTCCAACTCGACCACCTCACCAACCGCGGTCTGTGTCACGGCGTCGGCGGCCTCCTACGTACCGTCCAACGCGTAGCCATGGACGCCGACGAACCACACCTCTTCACCGACCACCTGCCCCGGCTCACCCGCCGTTTCCTCTCTGTAGGTCCTCCCACAGAGTCCGGGTTCCTCGAAGGCGCAACCGGCGCGGACCTCGCCCTCCAAGACGCCGAAGCAGGCACACCCATGGGCGACTGGGACGCCTGTCTGCTTCTCATCTGATGCCCGCTGCTGAAGGGTTCTGGATGGATCCACCGCATGGCAACAGTGCCGTCGAGCAAGCCATCCTGGCCGTTCTCACCGGCGCTTCGATCGCAGAGGCCGCCGCACGAGTGGGCTCGTCCGCGGATCGCCTTACGGAGGCCGCCGCGCGATACCGCGCGGCCGGGCGAGCCGCCCTCGACGCACAACCCGAACTGTCCCGGGGGCACCAGGTGAACATCGAGTTCGCCGACTACTCGACTGCCGAGCGCGTCTTCGGCGCCTACCTCCTACCGCTCTTGCAGCAAGAGACTGAGACCGGGACGCTCGTCGCGTGGTGGTTCGTCCGCAAGCACCCCTGCTGGCGCCTTCGCGTTACCCCCGGCCCGCCCACGACCATCGACGGTGGGACGAAGCCGATCAGCACGGCCCTCGACAACGCGGTCTCGCAAGGCGTGGTCACGCGCTGGTGGCCGTCCCTGTACGAGCCCGAAACCACTGCCTTCGGAGGTCCGATCGGCATGGACATAGCCCATGACATGTTCCACACGGACAGCGTCGGCGTCCTTGACTACCTCCACCGCGACAACACAGACGACCGCGGACGTCTCGATTCTAAGGCAACCTCGCTCCTCGTCATCAGCCTCCTCCTCCGCGCCGCCCACCAGGAATGGAGCGAGCAGGGCGATGTCTGGGCACGCGTCGAAGCAGCGCGCCCCCTCCCCGACGACGTCCCTGTCGAGCGTGTCACCGCCATGACCGGCGCAATGCACCGGCTCCTCACAATCGATGCCGTGCCCGCCCTCGCGCCCGGTGGTCCGCTCGCCCCTACGGCCGAATGGATCGCCGGATTTGAACGCGGTGGCCGTGCCCTCGGCCACTGCGGACGGGAAGGACAACTCACCCTCGGAACACGCAGCATCCTGGCCCGGCACATCCTCTTCCACTGGAATCGCATGGGCTTTACCACCCGCCAACAAGCCATCTGGGCACACGCGGCAAGAGAGACGATCCTCCGAAATTGACCGCGCGCTCCCCGACCCACGTCTCTACCCCGCTTGGCTATTGGCCTCCATCCACAGGACACACCACCGAGCACTGAACGTAAGACCATATTGACGTTTGGTCACGAGAGAGGGCAGCCTGCGGGATGCGGTACATGAGGCCGCGCTTCCCAGAGAGGACTCCTGTGGCCATTGCGCCGACCCAAGAGCAGCAGGCCGCCCGCGAGTTATTCGCCTCGGGCCGGGATCTGGCCTTGGTCGCTGGGGCCGGAACCGGCAAGACTTCCACGCTGATCCTGATGGGCGCCGCCACACGTAAACGTGGGCTGTACGTCGCCTTCAACCGGTCGATCGCCGACGACGCGCGCGGACGTTTCGGGCCGAACGTGGAATGCCGCACCGCGCATTCCCTCGCCTTCCAGGCAGTGGGGCATCACTATCGCGAGCGCCTCAACAACTCGGCGCGCATCCCCGCCAAGTACACCGCCCAGATGCTGGGCATCACCCGCGACTTGGACGTCAATTCCCGCCGTATCAAAGTCAATCACCAGGCACGCCTCGTGATGGGCATGATCCGGAGGTTCTGCTACACGACCGACCGACAGGTCATGGCGCGCCACATGGAGTGGGTCAACGGCCTCGACGACCAGGCACAAGAGTTCCTCGCGCGCACTCTGCTGCCCTATGCGCATCGGGCCTGGCAGGACATCTGCTCCGTCTCGGGCAAGCTGCGGTTCGAGCACGATCACTACATGAAGTTGTGGGCGATGACCGAGCCGGTGCTGCCCACCGACTTCGTCCTGCTCGACGAGGCCCAGGACACCAACCCCGTCCTGGAGGAGGTCTTCCTCGCCCAGGAGGCACAGCGGATCTGCGTCGGTGACCCGGCCCAGCAGATCTACGGATGGCGCAGCGCGCGGGACGTGATGACCGGCTTTCCCGCCGATCACCTCCACCTCACCCAGTCCTTCCGCTTCGGTCCGGTAATCGCCACGGTGGCCAACCGCTGGCTCAGGCACGCCGAGTCCGAGATGCAGCTCACCGGGCACGGCCCCAGCTCCTCCCGCATCGACAAGCTGGCGCACCCGGACGCGGTGTTGTGCCGAGGCAACGCCGACGCCATGCAAGAGGTCCTGGCCTTCCTGGAGCTGGGCATCCCAGTGGCACTGACCGGCGGCGGCAGCGCACTCCACCGCATCGCGGAAGCCGCTATGGAGTTGAAGGCCGGAAAGCGCACCAGCCACCCCGAGCTGTTCCTGTTCAGCTCCTGGGGCGAGGTGCAGGAGTACGCCGAGCAGGACAAGGCCGCCCAAGACCTCAAAGCCATCGTGCAGCTGGTGGACACCTACGGTCCTGACCAGATCATCTCCGCGGTGGACCGGCTTTCCCCCGAGCAGGACGCGAAGGTCACCGTGTCCACCGCCCACAAGGCCAAGGGCCGTGAGTGGTCTTCAGTCCGGATCGGCAAGGGCTTCATGGCTCCCTCTGTCGACGACGACGGCCTGCAGCGTCCGCTGAACTCCAGCGAGGCCCGCCTGATCTACGTCGCGGTCACCCGCGCCCGCCACCAGTTGGACATCGACGGGATCACCTGGATCGACGCGTACGAGACCTCCATGGCCGGCGCAGGCCAGGACGGCACCGTGGCCGGGCGACCGATGATCGAGCTGAGCCTGACCGGCCAGTTGAAGTACGACACCTCGCCCATCTCGGAGTTCATGGCGCACCGCCTCCCCTACAGCGAAAACCTGGTGCGCGACTACCTGGGCCGCATCGCTCGCCTTCCGCAGCCCGTCCAGCCCATCGACGTACAGCATCCGAACTGGTCGGCACTCGGCCACGCCATCGACTACCGACTGCGTCTGTCGCTCGGTGGACGGCTCGGGCCCGCTGTGACCCTTGGCGTCTGGGCTCTTGACGGCGCTGAGTCTCTTCGCGGGGCCCCTGGGCCGGAGAGCCGGAAGGCCCTGCACGCTGCGGGACAGCAGCTTCTGGCCGCCGTCGACGCCTACCTCGCCGCCCCGCGAAGCATGGACGACGACGCACTTACCCGGCTGTGCTTCGTCGCCGGGTTCTTCGAGGACATCGCCCGCACCGGTCAGATCCGCCGATTCAGCATGCTCGCCGGGGCCAGCCCCGCGACCAACCTGGACGACCTCACAGGTGCTGTCCCCACGTACGTACTCGACGATATCGGCCAGCAAATGCGGCTCGCCACCAGCCCCTTCGCCGACTTCCGCGGTCTGCCGCCCAAGGCCCGCGTCTGCGGTCCGGTGTTCACCGGCAGCCGCGACATCGGAGGAGCCGACGCCGACTACATCCTCGACGGCCTCCTGCTGGACTGCAAAGCCACCAAAGACCCTCGCCGTCTGGGCCGCGACGAGATCTACCAGATCGCCGGATACCTGCTCCTCGACTACGACGACCAGTACGGCATCGACCACGTCGGCCTCTACCTTTCCCGCCAGGGCGGCCTGATCACGTGGGAGGTGGGTGAGTTTCTCCGACGGCTCGGCGGCGACGCTCCGCTCCGACAGTTGCGTGACCAGTTCCGCCTGCATCTACGCAGCGCAGGCCGGAATCAGAAGCCGTAGCGCCGAGGTTCCCCACCAACCCGACCACGACCAGCAGACACCCGGGGAGAATCCGAATGAGCAAGGACCCAGCCGACCTCCAGCACGAGGAACGCATCGTCTGGACAGAGGACATCGCCAGATTCGACTACGTGCGTGAGTCCCTCACCACCGACGCCGGCACGCGGGCACGCCCGGTTTCCTGGCACGGAGCCGGTCGCCGAGTCGGATACTCGACCCTCAAGCGCGACGCCCCAAGCAACGACATGGCTGGCAGGTTCACCAGACGAATCTTCTGGATCAAAGAGCACGACCGCTCCGAACGCCCCGACGGGGTCTACAAGGACGCCACTCCCAGCGAGGGTGTGGACCCCCGAACCGTCGCCCCCGGAGTCTGGGGTGAGGTCACAGAACGGGCCTGGGGCGGCCCACTTCCTGTCCCGTCGGACACACCGATCTCCGCCACACAGCAAGAAGCGAAGGAGCGCGTACGCCAGCCCGCCCAGCCTGGGCCATCGCAATCGGCAGCGGCCTCCTTCAAGGAGACGCGCGCTGTTGAACAGGGCGTGACGAAAGCCTTCGCCGACTGGCTCTACCTGCACGAGGTGAGCGTGCCGGAAACCCTTGGGGCTGCTGTCGGCGAGGAGTTCAAGCGCTGGCTGTGGGCCAACAACGAGGAGCTGATAGCCGCCATCGCCAACGCCGTGGCCCGGCAGACCACGCTCCCGAAGCAGCCGCCCTCCACAAACGAGCAATGATCGAGCCAGCAGTTGTCGACTGAGAGGGCGGTATGTGACGTGA
>NZ_JAENRY010000270.1 GCF_016612545.1 Streptomyces sp. MBT65
GCGCGAGACCGTCCTGCTCCTCGCCGAGCTCTACCGACGCGGCACCGGCTGGAAGCTGCGGGCACTGGGGCAGGGGTACGCCGACGGACTCGCGGGGGTCGCCCGGGACTTCGGCGTGGACCTCGCCGAGGACGCGGCTCCCGGCCCGGCCTCCGCTACGACGGCGCCGACTCCGGGCGCTCTCGCAGGAGTTCGGACTCCTGCCACAGCAGCACGAGCGCCGGACCCCCGATCCGCGCCCGACCCCACCGGCTTCCTCACCCTCGCCAACTCGGCCCGCGCAGAAGCCGGTTGCCCACCCGTCTCCCTCGAACCCCGACTCACCTCCGCCGCGCAGGCCCACGCCACCGCCATGGCCGCCGCCGGACACCTCGGCTCCGAGAGCCGCGACGGCGTCTCCGTGTATCAGCGCGTCGTCCAGGCCGGGTACAGCTACCTCACCATCGGCGAGCACCTGGTCTCCGGTCCGCGCTCCCCCGCCGGGTTCGTCGACTACTGCCTGCGCACCGAACAGCCCCGCCGGACGCTGCTGGAGCGAGCCTTCACGCACGCGGGGCTCGCCCAGGCCGTCGACCCCCGCTCCGGTGACGTCTACTGGACGGCGCTGTGGGCAAGGCCGTTGACCGTGGGCAACCTGGCCCGCACGGCGGCGGAAGTCGTCGAGTTGACCAACGCGGAGCGCGCCAGGGCCGGGCTGCGCGCCCTGGCCGTAGACCCGTCGCTCGCCGCCGCCGCGCAGGCGCACAGCACCGACATGGTGGCCCGCGCCTTCTACTCGCACACCTCCCCCGACGGCTCCCAGCCCTGGGACCGGGCCGCCGCCGCGGGCTCGCGCAGGCGCACGATCGGGGAGAACATCGCCTGTGGTCAGCGATCGCCCGCCCAGGTCGTGGAGGGCTGGATGAACAGCCCCGGCCACCGCGCGAACATCCTCAAGCCGGCCTTCACCCACATAGGCATCGGCTTCGCGGGCGGCGGACAGATGGGGACGTACTGGACACAACTCTTCGGCGCCTGACCGCCCGGCACGGTCGACCCGTCCACGATCTTGGCGGAATGAGATCTTCCGGGTCAGGATGCCCGCATGAAGGGTGATCTGTTTTCCAGTGAGCACATGGTGCAGCCGGCCACGGCGCCGGGCATGACCGTCGAGAATGCCAAGTGCATCAGGTACGCGGTCAACGGCGAGATGCTCGCCCGCCAGGGGGCGATGATCGCCTACCGCGGCAACCTCCAGTTCGAGCGCAAGGGCCAGGGCGTGGGCGGCATGCTCAAGCGCGCGGTCACCGGCGAGGGACTGCCGTTGATGGTGGTGCGCGGCCAGGGCGAGGCATGGTTCGCGCACGAGGCGCAGAACTGTTTCGTGGTCGAGATCGACCCCGGCGACGAGTTCACCGTGAACGGCCGCAACGTCCTGTGTTTCGACGCCTCCCTGTCGTACTCGATCAAGACGGTGAAGGGTTCCGGCATCGCGGGCGGCGGTCTCTTCAACAGCGTCTTCACCGGGCAGGGCAAGCTGGGCCTGGTCTGCGAGGGCAACCCGCTGGTCATACCCGTCTCGCCGCAGTACCCGGTGTTCGTCGACACGGACGCGGTGGTCGGCTGGTCGGCCCACCTCCAGACCTCGCTGCACCGTTCGCAGTCCATCGGCTCGATGCTGCGCGGCGGTTCCGGCGAGGCCGTCCAACTCATGCTCCAGGGCGAGGGGTTCGTCGTCGTACGGCCCAGCGAGGAGACCCCGCAGAAGGCGCAGCAGCACTGAGGTCCCCTCGGTCGGGACAGCGCGACGACCCCTCCCGGAATTCCCGGCGCGCCGCGATCTCCGAAACGTGTTGACCTGCGCGTCCCTTCCGAGTCAGGGTCGATCCGGCACGGGTCACCTGTCCCCGTGCCGGAAGGATGACTGCCTTGATCGGCATCTCGGACATCGAAGCCGCCGCCGAGCGGATCGCCGGACACGTCGTACGCACCCCGACCGTGGACAGCTTCGGGCTCTCCGAACTGCTCGGTGCCCCGGTCACCACGAAGCTGGAGCTGTTGCAGCGCACGGGTTCCTTCAAGGCGCGCGGTGCGACGGCGAAGCTGCTGTCGCTCGGTGAGGCCGAGTCGGCGGCCGGGGTGGTCGCGGTCAGCGGCGGCAACCACGGGATCGCGCTCGCGGTCATGGCGGCGGCGCTCGATGTGAAGGCGACGGTGGTGATGCCGCGGTCGGCGCCGGCGCGGTCGGTCGCGCTGGTGGAGGCGGCGGGCGCCTCGCTGCGGTTGACCGACGACATGCCGAGCGCGTTCGAGCTGGTGGGCCGGTTGCGGGACGAGGGGCTGACCCTGGTCCACCCGTTCGACGACCCGGTGGTGATCGCCGGACAGGGCACCGTGGGGCTGGAGTTCGCGGAGGACGCGGGTGACCTCACCGACGTCCTGGTCAGCATCGGCGGCGGTGGCCTGATCGCCGGGATCGCCGCCGCCCTGCACGCCCGTCGGCCCGGAATCCGGGTCTGGGGCGTGGAGACCGAGGGCGCCGAGGCCATGTCCGCGGCGCTCACGGCGGGCGGCCCGGTGCCGGTCGTACCGTCGTCGATCGTGACCACGCTCAGCGCGCCGAGCGTGTCGCGACTGACGTACGACCACGTCTCGACCCTGGTCACCGAGGTGCTGACCGTCCCCGACCGCGACGCCGTCCGAGGCTGTCTCGACCTCGCCGAACACGCCAAGGTGTGGACCGAGCCCGCCGCGGGCTGCCTGCTGCCCGCCGCCCGCCAGGTGCTGGAACGGGTCGGCCCCGACGCCCGGCTCGGCCTCGTGGTCTGCGGGGGCAACGCGACCGTCGGCGAGATCGCGGCGTGGTCGGAGGACTTCGGGCTGAGCTGACGTCCCGTCAACACCCGTCGCATGTAGGCGTGTTGACGAATTCCGCGAGTCCACCCTCAACCCTCGGCTGGTTCAGTTGAGTTGTCGGCGGGTCCAGTGACCGATCGACGGATGCGCTCGGTCCAGGTCACGTCGGCAACCCTGCGGAGCGATACAACTAGCGAGGGCCCAGGTCGCTTTGGGCGATCGGCTCGGAATCGGCGTCGAGCGCGTCGAGCACGGCGTCGCTGTTCGCCCTCGCCCACTCGGTCAGTGTGTGGATCGGGTCGATCAGTGTCGCCCCGAGCGGGGTGAGTTCGTACTCGACGCGGGGCGGCACCTCGGCGTAGGCGTGGCGGCGGATGAGGCCGTGCGCCTCGAGCCGACGGAGTGTCTGGGTGAGCATCTTGCGGGAGATGCCGCCGATCAGTCCGATCAGCTCGCCGTGGCGTACCGGGCCCCTGCTGAGGCCGTAGAGCACGACGACCGTCCACTTGTCGGCGATGAGCTCGACCGCGAGACGCGCCGGGCAGTCGGCGAGAAAGGGATCACCGGGACCGAATCCGCTCATGGCGCCTAAGGTACCTGCCGGTTCCTATGGGAAACCTAGCCTGGGTGCTCTCCCCCTGTTCCACTTCCCAAGCCAGGAGAGCCATGCCAGTCACTCCGGTCATGCCGGTCATGCGAGTCATCACCCAGGAGACGCTCGGCGGTCCCGAGGTGCTCACCGTCGTGGACGCGCCCGTGCCCCGGCCCCTCCCGACCGAAGTTCTCGTCCGCGTCGAGGCGATCGGGCTGAACCCGCTGGAGGCGCGGCTGCGCGCCGGTGAGTTCCCGCTGATCGGCAAACCGCCGTTCGTCCTCGGCTGGGACATCAGCGGTGTGGTCGAACAGGCGCCGGGGACTTGGCGGTTCAGGCCCGGCGACGAGGTGTTCGGGATGCCGCTGTTCCCACGGGCGGCGAGCGCGTACGCCGAGGTCGTGTCGGCGCCGGCCCTGCACCTGGCGCGCAAGCCGGCGTCGCTCTCGCATGTCGAGGCGGCGGCGCTCCCGGTCGTCGGGCTGACGGCGTGGCAGGGCCTCGTCGACCTCGGCGGTGTGAGCGAGGGCGATCGCGTCCTCGTCCACGGCGGTGGTGGTGGGGTCGGCCATGTCGCGGTCCAGATCGCGAAGGCGCTCGGCGCGCATGTGATCGCGACCGCGAGCGGGAGCAAACGGACGTTCGTCGAGGGCTTCGGCGCCGACGAGGTGATCGACTACACGGCGGTCGACTTCGCCGAGGCGGTCCGTGACATCGACGTCGTGCTCGACACGATCGGCGGCGACACCGTCGAGCGGTCGCTCGAAGTGCTGCGTCCGGGTGGTCACTTGGTGACGGCGGTGGCCGAGGGTGACGCGGAACTCATCGCCAGGTACGAGGCGGCCGGCATGCGCTTCAGCGGCATCGCGGTCGACCCCGATCCGGTCGCCCTGCGAGGTCTCGTCGACCTCGTCGAACAGGGCAGGCTCCGGGTCCATGTGCAGGAGACGTTCCCGTTCGAACGCGTCGCCGACGCACACCGGTTGCTCGACGGCGGCCACCTCCGGGGCAAGCTCGTCCTCACCGTCTGACCCGCCCGCGGATCGCGAAGGCGCCGAGGCCGAGCAGCGCGGGTTCGACGAGACGGGAGAGCATCTCGGTGCAGGTTCCGGCGGTGGTCAACGATTGGGTCGACGAGCGGAACACCACCGAGTTGATCACCACCCGGGCCGATTTCTCGAACCGGTCGGACGTCATGCGCCGGGCGAGCGGCTCGTCGGGGTCGACCGGATCGTTCGTGCCGGCGACCCCTGAAATCCCCGCGCCGGTCGCACTGTTGGTGGGCCCGGGCCTTGCGTCTTGCTGCGGCAGACCCCACAACATCATCACGAGCACGGTGGCGGCCATGGCACCCAGCAGCCAGGCCAGGGCCCGGGACGCGCAGCCCGTACCCCGACACCGCCCAGTAGAGAGCGAGCAGCGCACGCTCGGCGCGGGGCCGCTTCAGGTCGTGACGACGCATCTCCATCTCGCCGTAGTGGAAGTCGGCGGAATCCGGCTCGTTCCTGCCGTCCTCGAAGGACTTACGGAGATGCCGGTACAACGGAGCCAGCGCCGACGGCTCCAGTACCGGCGCACCGGCGGACGCCGCCGTCCACCCGTCGTAGCCCCGCGCCGCGCGCCAGTGATGCTCCTCGGCCAGGGTCCGTCGTGCCGTCCAGCGCATCGGTGTCCGCCCGTGCCGGAGCACCCCCGCAGGCGGCAACCCCAGGGTGCATTCGCCCTCAAGCCGCAACTGGTCGAGGTGTACGGCGCCGGAGAGCAGGCAGTGGGTGAGGTCGACGTCGTGCAGCGTCAGGTGGGCGGCGTCCACCCCGCGCAGCGATGCCATGTGCACCCGGGCGTCACGGCTGCCCAAGTCGCCTTCCTCCAGGGCGTCTTGGCTCCGGTCGGTGCCGGTGCGGTCCGTGAAGGGTGCGGGCTGGGCGGTGATGCTCAGGGGTGCGTCAGAACGGATTCGCCGAGGTCGACGGTGGCGTACCGCAGGCGCAGGACCGCCGTCGCCTCCCAACGCGTCCGTACGCACCACACCTTCCGCGCGGCTGCCTCGATGACGGCGGGCGCCGCGAAGACGACCGCGGACAGGTCCAGGGAGCCCGCACATACCAGGGGGCCGAGCCGCGATTCCCGCTCGAACCGCGCTCCGTGGAACCAGGCATGGCCACCGAACCTGGTTCCCTGAAATCCGATGTTCTCCAAGAACTGGGCACCGTCGAACGCGGCATTGTTCAGAAAGCGGGCCAGGCCGAACCTGGCGTAGCCGGCGAACCGCGCCCGGTCGAAACGCGCCTCCTCGGAAAACCGGGCCTCACCGAACCACGCGCGACCGTCGAACCGTGCTTCACGGAACTGGGCCTCGCGAAACCGTGCCCGCTCGAACTGGGCGTCACCGCCGAATTCCGTAGCCGAGAAACACCGACTGCTCGAAGCCGACTTCTTTCGTGAACCGAGTTCCGCCGAAATCGGCGTCACCGAGAAAGCACGCCGTATCGAACCGCGCCACGCCCAGCTGCGGCCGCCGGGTAACGGGATCCCGGACCGCGTCGAGGAGTCGGTTCAGGAGGTGTTCGGTGAGCGAGGTGCCACGGTGATCGAGATCGCTCCCGGGCTCCAGGCTCGCCAGGTAGATCGACGCAATGGCTCTCACTGAGATGCGCCAGGCATGCGCCCTGGGGCTCTGCGCGCCGGCCTCGACACCCGATCGGGGAGCCGGCCGGATCCGCGCCGTGTCCGCAGTACGGCCAGGGCGGCGCGGTCGTGGAGGACCGAGCCGTGTGGTCAGGAGGTTCCACGCTATTCGTCGACATCGTCCGAGTAGGCGCACGAGGCGTCGGTGCCGAATAACTTCATGAGGTAGACCTCGATGTCCTGGGCGTCCCGCGCGGTATCTGAAGATTCGCCGTCTAAGGCGTCTCCCACCGATTCCGGCACATTCGGAACTGGCCTGCGTTCGTCCACATAGTCTTCCCCGAGGTTTAAATCCTCCCCATCGCCCCATGCATCGCCATCCGCGGGCTCCGTGCCGTCGGCAGTCGATTCCGGCTGCATCTCGTCAGGATTCTTCCTCAACGCGTCCTCCTTCGTCGGGGGCCTTGCAGCGGATGAACGACAATCCGATCGATGAGCTGTCGCGTGCGGACCGGTCCGTCACCGTCCGGCAAATATGCGTCGGAACACAGCTTCGGTCCAGCCGTTTTCGGGTGCACCGGACAATGGCTCTTTCGCGACGGCCGACTCGCCCTGCCATGATCACGCTAAGAGACGATGTCCAACTGAGGCTACGGTGCACGGTGTTCAGGTTCGACCGCTGGGTGTGCACGCTGCTCAAGGTGTGCGGTGCTCACCCGTCACGCGCAGGGCGTGGACGAGGTCGTGGATGCCCGAACCGGTCGTCAGCAGATCGCGGTTGAGCAGGCGTTCGGCGGTACGCAGGTGGACGCGGACGGTGTTCCGGCTCATGCCCAGGCGCTCGGCCGTCTGCCGGGCGTCGGTGTTGGCGTCGATCCAGGCGCCCAGGGTGACCGACAGCCTGTGGTGCCGGGCGTCGCCGAGCGGGCGGAGGAAGGACTCCGCCCACGTGGTGGCCGGTGCGCAACGGAGCAACTCCGCGAGAGACGGCACGACTTGCGGGACACGCACGGCCGGGTCGGGCGAGAGGGTGGCGAGCGACAGCGCCAGGTCCAGCGTGGCACGGGCGTGGACGTCGTCGAGGTCCAGTGCGAGTGTCTCCGCCGCCCGGCGGCAGTAGGCCGCGACGGTGTTGCGGCTGATCTGCAGCAGCCGGGCCACGGCGGTCCGGGGGAAGGTCACGGCCAGGCGTACGACGTCCACCGTGTGCCGGGGGAGGACGCTCAGCGGTTCCACGAAGGCGCGGGCCCAGGCGACGGCTTCGGCTCGGGGCAGCAACTGCATCAGCGCGGGTTCGCCAGGGTAAGCGGCAAGCCGCTCGGGGGAGTTGCGGGCCACGGCCAGCGCGTGCAGGGCCTCGCCGTAGGCCGCGCCCGTGGCCGCGAGCGGATGGGGCCTGCTGATGCCCAACGCGTACCCGGGGTTCTCCCGCACCAGACGGCGCAGTACCTCTCCCCGCAGGAAACCGTCACCGGGATCCTCGTCGACGTCCTCGTCCGCGTCCTCGGCGATCGGGCAGATCAGGTGCTCCCTGAAGGCGGGGCAGTGCACCATCAGGCCCTTGCCGTGGTATCCCGAGGGATCCTGGTAGGTCCGGGCCAGTCGATCGCGATCGGCCGGCGGGCACTGGAGCACGTGGACCCGCACACGCTCGGCGCTCAGCAGTCCCGGGACCTCGCCGGTGCTGACCCGCCTGGCCAGCATGACGTCCCCGGTCATGAGCACCGTCAGGACCGCGAAGCGCAGTTGGCGCGCCTTCTCCTCGTACCCACGCGAACTGTCGTCGGCCTCCAGCGCCCGTCCCAGCAACTCGAGGAGACCGCCTGCCTGTGACGCCAGGGCCGCCGCCTCCCGCGACAGCGCGGACGCGCTGACCGTCACCAGCACAGCACGCGGCTCGCGCCCGCCGAATGCCTCGAGGCGCACCTCCATCCCGCCCACCTGTGTCGCGGCAGCGGCCAGCCGCCCGCCGACCACACGGTCCAACTCCCCGTCCAGCGCGCCCAGAAGCTCTCCGGAGAACCCGTCCGTCGCCGCCTCGACCACACCCCCGCGCCCGAGCCACGCGACGTCGGCCCCGATCCACCGACCGAGCCACCCGAGCACCTCTCCCGGGGACCCCTTCCGCCGCACGACCCTCACCAGCTCATCGAGCCCGTCCCCGCACCCCGACGTCCCCACAACCGCACCCACTTCCCCCGACACAGCGCGTCCGCCGCCCGTCACCAGCACCCGAAGAACTCCTGGCACGATCATGAGTGGTACTCAGCAGCGCGCAACAGCCCGCCCAACAGGACCACCACCCCACCCGAACGCCCCGCACCTGCGCAGACACCCCCTGGCCACTGATCCAACTGCCGCTCCAGCGCCCTGAGTAGAGTCGCCCCATGGAATTTCGCAAACTCGGCCGCAGCGGTCTGACGATCAGTGAGATCGCTTACGGCAACTGGCTCACCCACGGCTCCCAGGTCGAGGAGGACGCGGCGCTCGCCTGCGTACGGACCGCGCTCGACGCGGGGATCACCACGTTCGACACCGCCGACGTCTACGCACAGACCCGCGCCGAATCCGTGCTCGGCCGGGCGCTGAAGGGCGAACGGCGGGAGGGCCTGGAGATCTTCACCAAGGTCTACTTCCCGACCGGCCCCGGACCCAACGACCGCGGTCTGGGCCGCAAGCACGTCATGGAGTCCATCGACAACTCGCTGCGCAGGCTGCAGACCGAGTACGTCGACCTCTACCAGGCGCACCGCTACGACCCGACGGTGCCGCTGGAGGAGACCATGGAGGCGTTCGCCGACGTGGTCCACTCCGGCAAGGCGCACTACATCGGCATCTCCGAGTGGACCGCCGACCAGATCCGCGAAGCGCACGCGCTCGCCCGGGAGTTGCGCTTCCCGCTGGTGTCCAGCCAGCCGCAGTACTCGATGCTGTGGCGGGTGATCGAGGACGAGATCGTGCCGACCTGCGAGGAGCTCGGGCTCGGGCAGATCGTCTGGTCACCCATCGCCCAGGGCGTCTTGACGGGCAAGTACGCGCCGGGCGCCCCGCTGCCGGCCGGGAGCCGCGCCACCGACGAGAAGGGCGGCGCGAACATGGTGAGCCGGTTCCTTCGGGACGACGTACTGGAGCGGGTCCAGCAACTCAAGCCCCTCGCCGAGCAGGCCGACCTGTCCCTCGCCCAACTCGCCGTGGCCTGGGTGCTGCAGAACTCCAACGTCTCCGCCGCCATCATCGGCGCCTCGCGCCCCGAACAGGTCACCGAGAACGTCAAGGCCGCCGGGGTCAAACTGGACGCCGACCTCATGCAGGCCATCGACACACTCCTCGACCCGGTCGCGGAACGGGGTACCGCACAACACTGACTTCCGCCGGAACTCCCGGGAACTGCCGGGTGGACAAGGGAAGTTGACACTCACACGGGTCGGCCCCGACCGCGTTCA
Source organism: Streptomyces sp. MBT65 (assembly GCF_016612545.1). Taxonomy (GTDB): domain Bacteria; phylum Actinomycetota; class Actinomycetes; order Streptomycetales; family Streptomycetaceae; genus Streptomyces. Next base: position 9,499 of record NZ_JAENRY010000270.1, read on the forward strand.
AGGGCCTGGTCACAGCCACGGCGGCGGCAAAGTCGAACGTTACCGATGGTTACCGCCAGCTCGGGGCAGTGGTATTCCGTCCCGTATGCCTCCCGGCGAATTCGGCGGGACCGGGACACGCGCGGCGACCTGGGGCCCTCCCCCGTGACTCGTTTTTCTCGCACATCCGCTCGCCGCCGTTGAATAAAAGGCAAGAAACACCGGGGAATTGGGCTTCCATTGAACGCAGCCCGTCACACCCACCGTACTTCTGGGAAAGGTGAGAACCCGGGGTTCAGCGAGGGATGGCCATGGTCGACACGCACGTCTCCGTACACGAGTCGGTCGCGGGCAGATACCGGCCCATGGAGGTCGCCCACCGCGAGACCAACCGGGTCTCCTGGTACGGCGAGGACACGATCGCCGAACGCCCCTGCCTCCTCACACAGGTGACTCTCCCCGCCGTCCCGGACGGGGAGAGTTCCGTCCGGATCACCGACGGCATCCGGCGCACCACCGACGTCATGGTGCTGCAGTGCCCCACCCGGGTCGCCCCCGTCGTCGACGCCGTCGAGGAGGCCGGCACGCTGTGGACCGTCACCGACTGGATCGACGGCACACCGCTGGGCCAACTCCTCGCCCAGCAGGGCACGTTCCACTATGTGCGGGCCGCCCGCATCGGACTCGAACTGCTCGACATCCTGGAGGCCGCGCACAGCGAGGGCATCACCCACGGCGAACTCAGCCCCGGCCAGGTGTTCGTGCGGGACCGGGGCGGGGTCCGGGACCGGGGCGGGCCGCCCCGAGGCGACCATGAAGGGCGTGGACCGGCTCCCGATGCGCGGCCCCTCGCGCGCCGGGCCGCTCGCGCAGGTCGTGCAGGGGCTGCTGCGCAAGGACTCCCGGGAGCGGCTGACCCGCCCGGTGGTCCGCGAGTTGCTCACCCGCATCCTCAACGACGACCCGTACGCCGACCGGGATCCCGTACCGCTGCCACGGCTGCGACGGGCCTACGACGCCGTGCGCGGGGCGGGGACCACCTGGAGCGGGCGGGGCATGGCCGCCGGGACCGCGCTCGCCGTCGGCACCGTCACGGTCGCCGTGCTCGCCGCCACCCACCAGTTGCCCGGCACCGAGTCCTCGGCCGCGACCGCCCCCTCGCCGCTCCCGACCGCTTCGGCCTCCGCGTCGGTCAGCACCCCCGGCGAGAACGTCGACGGACACGCCTACAGCCCGTCCGCGACGCCTTCGCCTACGGCCCCGACCTCGCCCGCCGCCTCCGCCTCCGCTTCGCCCTCGGT
>NZ_JAENRY010000271.1 GCF_016612545.1 Streptomyces sp. MBT65
GGTGATCCCCAGCAGCCCGCAGGCCGCCCCGCTCCCAAGCCCGCTCCCCGCAAGCCCCCTTGCCCGCCCCCTCGCTCAACTCACCTGCTCACGCAGCGCGTTCAACTGCTCCAGGAACCACTGAGCCGGCGGCAGCGCCGTAGCCGCCGCCGCGAGGCGCTTGGTTCGTTCGGCTCGTTCCTCGGTCGGCATGGTCAGGGCCTCGTGGAGGGCGTCGGCCGTGGCGATGACGTCGTACGGGTTGACCGTGATCGCGTCCTCGCCCAACTCCTCGTACGCGCCCGCCTCCCGGGAGAGGACCAGGGCGCAGCCCTCGTCGGAGACGACCGGGACCTCCTTGGCGACGAGGTTCATGCCGTCGCGGATGGGGTTGACGAGGGCCACGTCGGCGAGGCGGTACGCGGCCAGGGAGCGGGCGAAGTCGTCCTCGACGTGGAGCAGCACCGGGGTCCAACCCGGCTTCCCGTACCGGGAGTTGATCTCGTCCGCGACCCGCTGCACCTCGGCCGTGTACTCGCGGTAGACCGCGAGGTCCTGCCGGGAGGGGTAGGCGAACGCCACGTGCACGACCCGCTCCAGCAACTCCGGGTGGTCGTCGAGGAGTTGGCGGTAGGCGAGCAGTCCCCGCACGATGTTCTTGGAGAGTTCGGTGCGGTCGACCCGGACGATGGCCTTGCGGCCCGCGCCGATCTCCTCGCGCAGCGCCACGATCCGTTCTTCCACGTCCGGCTCGTGCGAGCGGGCGCGCAGGAAGTCGGCGTCGGCGCCGAGACTGTGCACACCGATGAGTGTCTTGCGGGTGATCCGCTCACGGCGGGTGTCCGGATCGCGCCGCACATGCTCGATCGCGCGGGGAGCGCCCGTCGGCCACAGGGGGAGCCACCGATAGGGGTCGAGCCCCTGCACACAGTTCTGGAACGCCGTCGCCCACCGCCAGGTCAGGAACGCCACCCGGTCCGCCCCGAGCATGCCCTCCATGAGCCGCACCCGGATGTCGTCCGGAAGCATCGCGAAGTACTCCGGCGGCGCCCACGGCGTGTGCGAGAAGTGACTGATCCGCAGGTCGGGGCGGAGTTCGCGCAGCATCCCCGGTACCAGGCACAGGTGGTAGTCCTGCACCAGCACCGCCGCCCCCTCGGCCGCCTCCTGGGCCAACGCCTCCGCGAACGCCCGGTTGTACGCCTCGTACGACGCCCACTGGCGCCGGAACTCCGCGTCGAAGACCGGCTCCAGCGGGGTCTGGTACAGCATGTGGTGGACGAACCACAGCACGGAGTTGGCGATGCCGTTGTACGCGTCGGCGTGCACGTCCGCCGGAATGTCCAGCATCCGCACGCCGTCCTCGCCGACCCCGCGCCGTACCGCCTCCCGGTCGCCGTCGGACAGCGCCGAGCACACCCACAGCGCCCCCGCGTCCGGCCCGATCGCCGACAGCCCGGACACCAGCCCGCCGCCACCCCGCCGGGCGCGCAGCGAACCGTCGTCGCCCACCTCGTACGAGACCGGGCCGCGATTGGACGCGACGAGCACCTGAGCAGCACCGGAGGGGGACGGGACGGGCGGGATGGACGACGTAGAAGCCATACGGCACAACCTAGCCCGGCCCGGAAACGCTCAAACGTACGGACGGGTCACAACGGACCGGATGGATCCGTATACGGCCAGGCCTAGGCCGGGCCCTGCCCAGTCCGCGGCCCGACCGTGCCTGACCGTGCCCGACCGGTTACGCGACCTTGCGGGACTGGTACTCGGTGATGTCCGCCATCGGCGGCCTCTCCTCCGTGTCCACGGAGTACGTGCGCGGCTCGAAACCGTCCGGACCCCGCTCGAACTGGGTCATGGAGGGCCGGATCAGATGCCCGCGGGCCAGCCGGAGCTGAGCCGTGCGGTAGATCTGCGCGGCCATCCGCCCCAGCGCCTGCCCGTCCTGGTGCCGGTGCTTGCGCACACCGACGTCGACCTGGGCGAGCGCGTCCAGGCCCACCAGATGCAGCGCGTCGACGAGCATGGCCAGCTCGACGCCGTAGCCGACGGGGAAGGGGAGCTGTTCCAGCAGCGAGCGGCGGGCCGCGTACTCGCCGCCCAACGGCTGGACGAATCCGGCCAGTTGAGGCCAGTGCATGTTCAGCAGCGGGCGGGCCATCATCTCGGTGACCCGTCCGCCCTGGCCGGCCGCGCCGCCGAGCGGGCGGTCGTACATCGCCTTGACGAGGTCGACGCCGGGGTCGGTGAGCAGCGGGCCCACGATCCCGGTGACGAAGTCCGAGGAGAACTCCTTCAGGTCCGCGTCGATGAAACAGACGATGTCGCCGCTCGTCACCAGCAGCGAACGCCACAGCACCTCGCCCTTGCCGGGCACGGCGGGGATACGGGGCAGGATGTCGTCCCGGTGCACGACCCGGGCGCCCGCCGCGGCGGCCACCTCGGAGGTGCGGTCGGTGGACCCGGAGTCGACGACGACGATCTCGTCGACGAGCGGGACCTGCTGCATGAGGTCATGACGGATGATCGCGACGATGTCGCCGACCGTCGCTTCCTCGTTGAGCGCGGGCAGCACGACACTGACCGACTGGCCCGTGCGGTGCTTGGCGGCCAGGATCTTGTGGAGCGGCCGGTCGGTCAGGGACCAGGAGCGGGTGCTCAGCCAGTGCTCGACTTCCTTCAGCACGTTGCGCGGCTCCTCTGCGTTCTCTCGGCGAGGGCTGGTCACAGACAGTGAATGTCTGATCCATCTCGCGGTTCGGACGGCTCACTCAACTGTCCTGGCCTTCGGTTACAGTCTTGAACAACGCTGATGACCATCGCATGTCGGGGGCCGTCGGCGAGACAATTGCATACACAACTGAACACCGCTCATCCAGAGGGGCAGAGGGATACGGCCCGTTGAAGCCCCGGCAACCCTCCAGCCGGTCTTGTCGCATGTTGTCCATGTGCCGAGGCTCCCGGCTCGGGAAGGTGCCAAATCCGTCTCACGGCGAAACGCGTCGTGAGGAAGATGAGGAAAGGGCCTCGCCTCCATGGCTGCGCAGACTGTTGCAAGCACCACGAACTCCGCGAAGACGGACACGACCGCCGCGGAACCGACCACCTCGAACACCGTTGATCTGGGCCCCGCCACCGCGCTCTCCTGCCGCGAGTGCGGCCACCGCGTCCCGCTCGGCCCGGTCTTCGCCTGCGAGGAGTGTTTCGGCCCGCTGGAGATCGCCTACGACTTCTCGGCCTACGACACCGAAGAGCTCCGCAAGCGGATCGAAGCGGGCCCCGCGAACATCTGGCGTTACGCACCGCTGCTGCCCGTCCCCGCCGACGTGGCGACCAAGCCGAACATCAACCCCGGCTGGACCAAGCTCGTCCAGGCCGACAACCTCGCCCGCGAACTCGGCGTAGACGCGGGCAAGTTGTTCGTGAAGGACGACTCCGGCAACCCGACGCACTCCTTCAAGGACCGCGTCGTGGCGCAGGCCATCGAGGCCGCCCGTGCCTTCGACTTCACCACCCTCTCCTGCTCCTCCACCGGCAACCTCGCGGGCGCCGTCGGCGCCGCAGCCGCCCGGGCCGGCTTCCGCTCCTGCGTGTTCATCCCGCACGACCTGGAGCAGGGCAAGATCGTCATGGCCGCGGTCTACGGCGGCGAGCTCGTCGGCATCGAGGGCAACTACGACGACGTGAACCGCTTCTGCTCCGAGCTGATCGGCGACCCGGCCGGCGAGGGCTGGGGCTTCGTCAACGTCAACCTGCGGCCGTACTACGCCGAGGGCTCCAAGACACTGGCGTACGAGATCTGTGAGCAGCTCGGCTGGCAGCTCCCCGACCAGCTGGTCGTGCCGATCGCCTCCGGCTCGCAGCTCACGAAGATCGACAAGGGGCTCCAGGAGCTGATCAAGCTCGGGCTCGTCGAGGACAAGCCGTACAAGATCTTCGGCGCGCAGGCGGAAGGCTGCTCGCCGGTGTCCGTCGCGTACAAGGCGGGGCACGACGTCGTACGGCCGCAGAAGCCGAACACGATCGCCAAGTCGCTGGCGATCGGGAACCCGGCGGACGGGCCCTACGTGCTGGACATCGCCCGGCGCACGGGCGGGGCCGTCGAGGACGTCACCGACGAGCAGTGCGTGGACGCGATCAAGCTGCTGGCGCGGACCGAGGGGATCTTCGCGGAGACCGCGGGCGGCGTGACTGTCGGCGTGACGAAGAAGCTGATCGAGAGCGGTCTGCTGGACCCGACCCTCACCACGGTCGTGCTGAACACCGGGGACGGTCTGAAGACCTTGGACGCGGTGGCCGGTACCGGGCTCACCGCGACGATCCGGCCCAGCCTCGAGTCGTTCAGGGAAGCCGGGCTCGCGTCCTGACCGCCCCGCGCCCCCCAAAGACACAAGCCGTACCTGACCGGAGGTCCTGAGCATGAGCGTTTCCGTCCGTATCCCCACCATCCTGCGCACGTACACCGGCGGTAAGGCCGAGGTGACCGCGGAAGGCGCGACCCTCGCCGAGGTCATCAACGACCTCGAGAAGAACCACAACGGTATCTCCGCCCGCGTCCTCGACGACCAGGGCAAGCTGCGCCGGTTCGTCAACGTCTACGTCAACGACGACGACGTGCGGTTCGAGCAGGGGCTGGAGACGGCCACTCCGGACGGGGCCGGCGTCTCGATCATTCCGGCCGTCGCGGGCGGCTGATAATTACCCTTGGTAACGCCGGTTACCGAGAGTTCATCGAATTGCCCCCTCCGTGAGAGAAACGGAGGGGGCAATTCTGTATGGTTGAGCACGGTAGAGTTGGGGAACGCGCACCAATCCGCATGCCGGACGCATATGAGTACCGGCTCCGCGTGGGATGAGAAGTAGCCAAAGTGTGTAGGCATTTTGCGCGTTATGTTCCCTTTATCGGGCCCGACTTGCCCTGAAGTCGGACGAATTCTCCGTAAATTCCCGACCGGTCCTGCCCGGAATTCTCGTCGGATTGACCTGTTGCAGACGGCAGTTGGGCGGATACATTCGGCCGCGGTCGACGCGTTCCGGCGCACGCCCCCAAACCTGTGGGGGGTGAGGTCTGACCCGGATCCGCGAAGTGTGGGTCCGTGCAAGGGCCAGTAATAGGGGAGTTAGGCATGGCTCAGGGCACCGTCAAATGGTTCAACGCGGAGAAGGGGTACGGCTTCATCGCGGTCGACGGTGGTGCGGATGTTTTCGTCCACTACAGCGCGATTCAGATGGACGGCTACCGCACCCTGGAAGAGGGTCAGCGGGTCGATTTCGAGATCTCGCAGGGTCAGAAGGGGCCGCAGGCGGACATGGTCCGGCTCGCGACCGGCTGAAGCACGCGCCGACGAACAGCAGCGACGTTCTTCGTTCCTCACCGAAGGGCTCGTACTCCTGGGGGGTCACCTCCTGGGGTACGGGCCCTTCGGCATGCCCGGGGCCGGACGGTCGTGACGGGCGGCCGTGGCAGGGGGCCGTGACGGGCGGCCGGAGAGGGTGCCAGAACCTGGGAGCCGCTTGCACTCGACCATGCCGAGTGCTAATCATTGGCGTTAGCACTCTGAAGGTGAGAGTGATAACGAAGGACCGGGTGGGTGAGGCCCGCAGGCCAGGTGGTGCAAGGAACCACGGGGCAGGCAGGCCGTCCGTCGCGGGCGCCAGCGCGGTCCGGAGCAATCCACCCCAGTCCGGGAGGACCACTTCACATGGCCAAGATCATCGCGTTCGACGAGGAGGCACGGCGCGGTCTCGAGCGCGGGATGAACCAGCTCGCCGACGCCGTCAAGGTCACTCTTGGCCCCAAGGGCCGCAACGTCGTCCTCGAGAAGAAGTGGGGCGCCCCCACGATCACCAACGATGGTGTTTCCATCGCCAAGGAGATCGAGCTCGAGGACCCGTACGAGAAGATCGGCGCCGAGCTGGTCAAGGAAGTCGCCAAGAAGACGGACGACGTCGCCGGTGACGGTACGACCACCGCGACCGTCCTCGCCCAGGCCCTCGTCAAGGAGGGTCTGCGCAACGTAGCCGCGGGCGCCAACCCGATGGCCCTCAAGCGCGGTATCGAGAAGGCCGTCGAGGCCGTCTCCGGTGCCCTGCTGGAGCAGGCCAAGGACGTGGAGACCAAGGAGCAGATCGCTTCGACGGCCTCCATCTCCGCCGCCGACACCCAGATCGGCGAGCTCATCGCCGAGGCGATGGACAAGGTCGGCAAGGAAGGCGTCATCACCGTCGAGGAGTCGCAGACCTTCGGGCTCGAGCTCGAGCTCACCGAGGGCATGCGCTTCGACAAGGGCTACATCTCGGCGTACTTCGCCACCGACATGGAGCGTATGGAGGCCGTCCTCGACGACCCGTACATCCTGATCGCCAACTCGAAGATCGCCAACGTCAAGGACCTGCTCCCGCTCCTGGAGAAGGTCATGCAGTCGGGCAAGCCGCTGCTGATCATCGCCGAGGACGTCGAGGGCGAGGCCCTGTCCACGCTGGTCGTCAACAAGATCCGCGGCACCTTCAAGTCCGTCGCCGTCAAGGCTCCGGGCTTCGGTGACCGTCGCAAGGCCATGCTCGGCGACATCGCCATCCTCACGGGCGGCGAGGTCATCTCCGAGGAGGTCGGCCTCAAGCTGGAGAACGCGACCGTGGATCTCCTCGGCCGCGCCCGCAAGGTCGTCATCACCAAGGACGAGACGACGATCGTCGACGGCTCGGGCTCGGCGGACCAGGTTGCCGGTCGCGTCAACCAGATCCGCGCCGAGATCGAGAACAGCGACTCGGACTACGACCGCGAGAAGCTCCAGGAGCGCCTCGCCAAGCTCGCCGGCGGCGTCGCCGTCATCAAGGCGGGCGCGGCCACCGAGGTCGAGCTCAAGGAGCGCAAGCACCGCATCGAGGACGCCGTTCGCAACGCGAAGGCGGCCGTCGAGGAGGGCATCGTCGCCGGTGGTGGCGTCGCTCTCATCCAGGCCGGTCACGTCTTCGAGAAGCTCGAGCTCGAGGGTGACGAGGCCACCGGTGCCGCGATCGTCAAGCTGGCGCTCGAGGCCCCGCTGAAGCAGATCGCCGTCAACGGTGGTCTCGAAGGCGGAGTCGTCGTCGAGAAGGTCCGCAACCTGCCCATCGGTCACGGCCTCAACGCCGCCACCGGTGAGTACGTGGACATGATCGCCGAGGGCATCATCGACCCGGCGAAGGTCACGCGCTCTGCCCTGCAGAACGCCGCGTCCATCGCCGCGCTCTTCCTCACCACCGAGGCCGTCATCGCCGACAAGCCCGAGAAGGCCGGTGCCGGCGCGGGTGCCGGCGGCGGCATGCCGGGCGGTGACATGGACTTCTGATCGACCCCTCCGGGTTGGTCAACGGTCTTACCGAGGGCGGTACTTCCTGTTCCGACAGGGGGTACCGCCCTCGGGCGTGTTACATGCGTCGGCTGCGGCGCTGCGGGGCGGGAAGGGGACTCCAGAAAGCGCGGGACATCACCTTCTGCTCATACCTCTTCTGCTCTGTCGTCAGTCGCTCACGGAAGGGTCGCCCGTGGACTTCCAGGGCCTGGCTGATGACCAACTCGGCATACTTGTCGAGCGCCGCCGACTGAAGGGCGCCGACCAGTGCCGTCAGATCAACGACGGAACGCGCCCGAACCATGTACTTCAGGAGACGTCGCAGCACGCTGTCGGCCCGCAGGATCATGGGGGTTTCGGCGCCGAGGCGCTTCGTCAGCAGCATGACGTCGAGTATCGGGTTGTCGGTGCAACACGACTCGATGACCGCGTCCAGGTGTTTGCCCAGCGGGGCCGAGTCGAGTGCCAGCATCAGGGGTGCCAAGGCCGATACCGTCATTTCCTTGGCGTACCGGCACAGGACGTCCTTGCCGCCGTAATGCGAACGGCCGAGGACGAGGGCCGTGAGGAACTGCCCGATGTGTCCGATGAGATCGTCGTGCACCGTGCATCGGAAGATCGTCTCGGCCTGTTCGGGCAGTCCACACCGTTCCATACGGATGAGGAGCTGTGCCACTTTCTCAGATGTGAGGGTCCTGACCGCCACTCGCAGCACGGGCTCCGACCCCGGGGTCAAACTGTCCAGGGTCCGGACCACATCCCGGATCTGTTCAGTAGACCTGCTGGCCACAGTACGCAGCAGCAGGTCCGTTGAGAGTTGGTGACGCCCCGTCATGTATAGCTCACTGATCAGTACGGCGATGTCCTGGCTGGGCCGGTACGCCGAGACACGGGACAGCACCGACCAGACCCGGTCTTCCCGCAGCGCGAGGACGAGTGGGAACAAGTGCCCGATGCTGCGATTCTGTGTGCTGTCGAAGACGGTCTCGGCGTCCTGGACGAGGCCGTACTGGCTCAGCGAGCGAATGAACTCAGCCACATCCGAAGCGGACCGTTCGGCTGCCGCCGTCATGTGGAGGGCGTCGGCATAGCGGTCCAGACAGGATTCGCGCAGCGCGATGCTCAGCGTCACCAGGTCGGCCACTGTGCGTTGAGCCGCCGCAGCTGACATGGCCGTGCCGATGACGCCTTCGAGCTCGCCGCCCGTGAGGATTGCGGCCGTTGCCACCACGTCGGCGACCGGGCGGATCACGGCCACGGCTGCCAGGAGGCTCTCGGCGTATCGAGTGAGCCCGGCGTGATGCAGTGCGAGCGCGAAGGTGGCGGCGTGCTCGGGTTCGTGGAACTTCACCGAGGCCTGTACAAGGATCAGTACGTAGTCCTCCAGCCCCGCGCAGATCAGTTCCCGAGCCAGGGCGCTGGTGTCGTCCACGGAGCGCACCATCACCATGGCCGGCAGCGCAGTCTGGGCGTGTGCGTCGAACCCTGCCTGCCGCAACCCGGACAGCAGGCCCGCCACTTCCTCCACCGTGCGCGACTGGCTGGCCGACCGCACCAGTTCGCTCGCTATCGCCTGGCGGGTGCGTTGTTCCAGATCTCCCACGGCCTGTACCAATTCGGGTACCGAGGACCGGCGGTCTGCTTCCTCCAGCATGGCCATGATCGACGGCGTTCCGCCGTCTTCGGTGGCGTGGGCGCTGAGTTCCTCGAAGGCGTCCAGCCGGGCCTCCAGCCGGTGGCAACGGTCCTCGGCCGCGATCAGTTCGGCGCGCGTGACCGCCAGCGCTTCTTGTAGGTAGATCACCTGTTCCTGCAGATCTCCGGACTCCTCCTCCAAGCGCACATGCTCACCTCGCCACAGTTCGACCTCGGCGCGATGGGTGAGCAACTGCTCCTCCATCTGCGTTTCCAGGTTCCGGCACCAGCCGCGCACCTGGGCGAGCTGGCCCTCACGGTCCAGCAGGGTCTCGGCCAGGGCCCGCTCCCGTGTCGTGATGCGCCGGACTTCCTGATCGGCCTCGGCCAGGAGGTCCTGGAGTTCCTGCATCTCACCGTTCGGCCGGTTGGACTTCAACGCCGTCCGGTGCAGCTCCCGCAGACCAGCCGCGGCCTCGGGGGTAAGCGGGGTCTGGGCCTCCTGCACATCCGCGATGAGACCCGCGACGAAGTCCCAGGGAGGAACCCTCCCGCTGAGGTATCGAGTCACGGTGCTCGCGTCCAGGTGCTTGCGCGCGGCATAGCGCCGCACGCCGATCCCCAGGCTGAGGAAGACCTGTCGCAGGTCCTCCGCCAGTGCTCGCTTCTCCGTCGGCAGGTCGTTTTTCAGCGGGCCCAGCCGCACGGGCCGGGCGGGACAGGCCGCGGCTTCCTCGCTGTGGCTGGGCGCTTGGGCATCACGCATCCGGTCAGTATCGCGTTGCCCCAACTCGGTTGGTGTGAAAGAGGTGTTGCCGTTCCCAGTGGCAACACCTGCCCGTGCTGCCACTGGGAACGGCAACGCATGCGGGGCTCTTCGGGGCTCGTGGCCAGGGCCTCGTCGGCCACGATCAGAACGTGGGCGCAGGCCCTGATCCGATCGGAAGGAAGTGCATGAAAATGTCCGAAGTGGCCAAACGGTCGCGTGTTGCCCGGAAGGTGTTCTGGCGGAGGCTTGCCCGGCAGGCTGCCCTGGGTGCCGCCGGTGCGGTCGGGTCAGGGTTCGTCAGTCTGCTGTTGTGGTGGCTGCACGACTACTGGACCGCCTAAGAGAGCCCGGCGGCAGGCGTCACTTGGGTCTTCTGGTGGTGGGTGGGTGTCCCAGCGGTCGCGCGGCGGACGCGCGTGCGGAGCGTGACGAGTAGGCATGGCCGCGCCCGGCTGATCCCTGGATCCTCGAACGTCGGCTGACGCCTGGCCGGGCGGGCGGCTGCTGAAGGGTCAGGCGGCGGGAACCGCCTGCGGATAGAGCGCGCTCGGGTCGGCGGACAGGGCCGCCTTGAGCTGGACGGAGTTGTTGTCGGCGAGGATCTCCATCTTCCCGGCCTCGATACCGTCGAGGGCGGCGCGCACGACATCGGCGGGATCGTTCTTCTCCACGTCCCACCCGGCCATCATGTCGGTGTCGGTGCTGGCCAGGTGCAGGCCCGTCACCGCGGTTTTCTGGCCCGCGAGTTCGAGGCGGATGCCGTTGGTGAGGCTCCACGCCGCCGCCTTCGACGCGCTGTAGGCGCCTGCCCCGTCGTAGGCGAGCCAGGACATCGCCGACAGGACGTTGAGGATGGCCCCACCGCCGCCCGCGGCCAGGACGGGGGCGAACGCCCGGACCACGTTGAGGGTGCCGAAGTAGTTGGTGTCCATCTCCAGCCGGATCTTCTCGGGGTCCCCGGTGACGAGGTTCTGCTGGGTGAAGACGCCGGCATTGTTGATCAGGAGGGTGACGTCCGGGGCCGCGCCCGCCGCGGCGGCGACCGAAGCCGGATCGGTGATGTCGAGCCGCAGTACCTCCACACCGGGGAGGTCGACGAGGTGGGGGGTGCGTGCGGTCGCGTAGACCTTGGTGGCGCCCCGGAGCAGGAGCTGCTGGGCGAAGTGCCGGCCGATGCCGCGGTTGGCGCCGGTGACGAGGGCGACGGAACCGGTGATCTTCATGGGGGGTCTCCTGGCAGTGGTGAGGTGATTCCTGTCCGGGCTGTCCGGGCTGTTCACGGGCCACGCTAGAACCTGACATTGACGTCAGAGGCAAGGAATGTGATCCAGGTCATGGAGGGGGTGTTGACGCGCATCGGTGAGCTGGCCTCAAGGGTGGGCGTGAGCGTGCGGGCACCGCGCTCCTACGAAGAGCAGGACCTGCTGGCCTCGGCGCGCAGCACCGGCGGCCAGCGGCAGTACCCGGACAGCGCGGTCGACCGCGTCCAGCTGATTCAGCAGCTGTACTCCGCAGGGCTGCCGAGCAGGGCAACCCTGGAACTGCTGCCGTGCGTCGGGACCGGTGACGTGACCCCCGTGCTGCTCGACCGGCTGTCGGCCGAGCGGGACCGCATCGATGCCCAGGTCAGCACCCTGGTGAAAACCCGGGACTGGTTCGACGCCATCATCACCACAGCCTCCACGGCCAGGAGCGCGGGCCGGCCCTGCCCTCGTTGAGCAGCGCACCTTCCCCAGGCGTGCGGCAGTGCTTGTCCGCCCGACGCAGACGGACGCCCGTCAGCAGGCGTCACGTGAGCCTCTTGGTGGTGGGCCGTCCGTCCCAGCGGTGGAGCGGGGTCGCGCGGCGGATGAGCATGCGGAGCGTGACGATTGCGGCGGACAGGCAGAGGCAGAAGTCCCCAGCGCAAGGGCGCTTCTCGGCGCAGCGGCGGAGCTTGCCGAAGCCGTTCATCCCTGCGTGGCTCCGCTCCACGACCCACCTCTTGCCGGCCTGGATCGGTGCGGGCACGCCCTTGCGGGCGATCTCGCCGGTGAAGCCCAGTTCCCCGAGCGCGGCTCGGGTCTTGTCACGGTCGTAGCCCCGGCACACCGATCTGCTTCTTCGCGGCCTCCAGGGCGGGCACGAGCGGCGGGGAGTCATGACGGTTGGCCCCGGCCGGGACGAGACCGATCGGGACGCCGCGGGCTTCGGTGGCCACTGAGCGCTTCAGGCCCTGCCTGCCCCGGTCGACCGGGGAGCGTCCGGCTCTCTCGCCGCCGCAGGGAGCCCTGGTGATGCACCCGTCGACGGACAGCTCATGGAGTTGGAGGCCGATCATGCGGTCGTACGCCTGCATGGCCGGCCCGTGGACCCGCTCGGCCATGCCCAGCTGTGACCAGTACTTGACGCGGCGTCGGATGGTGCGGTCTGAGCACTGGCGGTCGGCGATCCGCTGAGCGTCAAGAACTCCATGATCACCCAGGCTCGTGCTGTCCTGCCTCCGGGTCGTCACACGGCTATTCGCCACACCTGCCGCCGGGCTCTCCAAGACACAGGACGGGCGTGTCCGGTATCACAGGCCGTGGCGCCGACCGGTCGGAATGAGGGGCTTGGCCGGACGGTTGTCGTTGACGCATGATCGATGCATACGCACATACCAACTGGTACCTGGTGCCTGGTGTCCCGAGGAGCCCCCACACGTGTCTACGACCGCCCCCGCATCCCGAGCGGCCGAAGTGCTCGCCCGTCCGATCACCCTCAACGGCCTGACCGTCCCGAACCGGATCGTGATGGCGCCGATGACCCGGCAGTTCTCACCGGGCGGGGTGCCCGGTGAGGACGTGGTCGGCTACTACTCCCGGCGGGCCGCCGCGGGCGTGGGCCTGATCGTCACCGAGGGGACCTACGTCGGTCACGACTCGGCCGGGCAGAGCGACCGCGTCCCGCGCTTCCACGGCGAGGAGCAGCTCGCGGGCTGGGCGAAGGTCGCCGAGGGCGTGCACGCGGCGGGCGGCACGATCGTGCCCCAGCTGTGGCACATCGGCATGGTCCGCGAGCAGGGCCAGCCGCCGTACGCGGACGCCCCCGCCGTCGGCCCCTCCGGGCTGCGCATCGGCAGCGACGAGGTCACCGGTACGGCCATGACCCAGCGGGACCTGGACGACGTCATCGGCGCCTTCGCCGAGGCCGCGGCGGCCGCCGAGCGCATCGGCTTCGACGGCGTCGAACTCCACGGCGCGCACGGCTACCTCCTCGACCAGTTCCTGTACGCGGGCACCAACCGCCGTACGGACGCCTACGGCGGCGACCCGGTGGCCCGCACCAAGTTCGCGGCGGAGATCGTGGCGGCGGTCCGCGAAACCGTGTCCGCCGAATTCCCGATCATCTTCCGCTACTCGCAGTGGAAGCAGGACGTCTACGGCGCCCGTCTCGCCGAGACCCCGGAGGAGCTGGAGGCGATCCTGACCCCGCTCGCGGCGGCCGGCGTCGACGTCTTCCACGCCTCCACCCGCCGTTACTGGCTCCCCGAGTTCGAGGAGACCGGCTCCGACCTCAACCTCGCGGGCTGGACCAAGAAGCTCACCGGCAAGCAGACCATCACGGTCGGCTCGGTCGGCCTCGACGGCGACTTCCTCAAGGGCTTCCGCGGCGAGGGCGCCCCGCTCAAGGGCATCGACGACCTCCTCGACAGCCTGGAGCGAGACGAGTTCGACATGGTGGCCGTGGGCCGCGCCCTTCTCCAGGACCCGGAGTGGGCGGCGAAGGTGCTCGCGGGGCGGGTGGAGGAACTGGCGCCGTACGACGCGGCAGCGCTGCGCTCGCTGAGCTGACGTCGGTGCGGGTGGGTGGGGGTGGC
>NZ_JAENRY010000272.1 GCF_016612545.1 Streptomyces sp. MBT65
GGGACGGTGAGTCCGGGGCGGGCCGTCGTCACCGTCCAGGCGAGGACGTCCGCCGGGGTGGGGGAGTGGCCGAGGTGGGTGGCGAGGTGGTCCAACAGGCCCGGTGCCAGGTTCGGTTCCTCGGCTGCGGGGCGGCGGTACAGGGGGCGGACGCGGCCGGGGCGGAGCTGGGGGAGGACCGAGGAGGCGAGGAGGAGCGGGCCGGGGGCGCCCGCGGTCTCCACCACGAAGATCTGGAGTTCGTCCGCCACCCGCCACAACTCCGGTCGCGCCACGTCGATCAGGCGGTGGTCCGGGATCAGCCACTGCTCGTCGAAGGGGGCGTGCAGGACACGGACCGGCTCCGGGCAGGGGCCGTTGGCACGGATCAGCTTCTCCGTGCCGCTGGACTGGCCCGGGAGTTGGGTCACCGCCGAGTACAGGGTGCGCGAGCGGCTGGGCTCGAACAGGGTCTCCCGGTCCGGGACTTCGGCCTTCACCAGGGCGTCCCAGCGCGCTTTCAGGGTTGCCGCGTCGGGCGCCGTCGGCCACCCCCGGCCGAGCCGGATCGGTGCGACGGACCACGGCATCAGGTCCGCGAGCAGCGGAGCGTCGTCGTGCGTCACGCTCGGCATCGTACGACCTGCCTCCGGTGGCCGGGGTGGGTGTCGCGCCCCAAAGGGGTGCGGGGCCGTGTTTGACCTGCGGCTCCGCCGCCTGGGCGCGACCAGCCCCCATCGGCGCGCGGATGACGCACCGGCCATCCGGCGGAGCGTCTACGCGTCGAGCGTGACGGAGAAGGAGAAGCGGTCACCCCGGTAGTGGATGACCGCCACGTCCAGCACCCTGCCCTGTGTGTCGTAGGTGATGCCCGTGTAGTGCAGGATCGGGCTGAGCAGCGGGACCTGGAGGAGGCGGGCGGTCTCCGGGTCGGCGAGGCGGGCCTCCACCGTGTCCGTGATGCGGCTGATGTCCGCGCCGACGACGTCCCGCAGCACCTTGGTCATCGGCCAGCGGATCAGGTCGTCCAGGTCGAGGCGGGCGGCCAGTTCGGGGCGGATGTGGTTGCGGGCGTGGTTCGTCGGCTCGCCGGTCTTCTCGTCGCTGCGCAGCCGGTGGTACGTCGCCACCTCCGCCAAGTCCGGGAAGTGCTCGGCGAGTTCGGGCGGTACCGACGCCTTGCCGTGGTCGAGGAGTTCCGTCGTCATGCCGGACTGCTGGGCCACGATCGCGTCCACCGAGCCCAACAGCCGTACCGGCGTGGCCCGTCGGACGTCCGGCTCGATGAACGTGCCCCGGCGGCGATGGCGGGTGATCAGACCCTCGTCCTCCAGCTCCTTCAGCGCCTGCCGCATGGTGAGCACGCTGACGCCGTAGTGCCCCGCGAGTTGCTCCTCCGTGGGCAGCCGCAGCGGGTCCCGGGGCGAGCGGCCGAGGATCGAGGCGCGCAGCGACTGCGACACCTGGTACCAGAGCGGCAGCTTGCGGTTCAGGACGATCGAATCCGGGGCGAAGGAGGTCACGGGGCCATCCGTACCGGTAGGGAGGGATCAGTGCAAGGGCCGTAAACCGGTGGGGAGTTGTCGGTGTGCGGGGTGTCGGCCGGTGGCGAAGGGTCAGTGCGACGGGTGGAAGTGGCGTTGCAGGCCCCGCCATACGCCGTCGTAGTCCTGCTGGAGATGGTCCGCGTGCGCCGCCTGGGCCGTGGCCGTCACCGGCCAGCGGGTCTCGAACATGAACGCCAGGCCGTCGTCGATCTTCTGCGGGCGCAGCTCCGCGGCGCTCGCGCGGTCGAAGGTCTCCCGGTCCGGTCCGTGCGCCGACATCATGTTGTGCAGCGAGCCGCCGCCCGGCACGAACCCCTCGGCCTTCGCGTCGTAGGCGCCCTCGATGAGCCCCATGTACTCGCTCATCACGTTCCGGTGGAAGTACGGCGGCCGGAACGTGTCCTCGCCCACCAGCCAGCGCGGGGCGAACACGACGAAGTCCACGCCGGCCAGGCCCGGGGTGTCCGACGGGGACGTCAGCACGGTGAAGATCGACGGGTCGGGATGGTCGTAGGAGATGGAGCCGAGCACATTGAAGCGGCGCAGGTCGTAGGCGTACGGCACATGGTTGCCGTGCCAGGCGACGACATCGAGGGGCGAGTGGTCGTAGGTCGCCGTCCAGAGGTTGCCGCAGAACTTGTTCACCACCTCGACCGGGCCCTCGACGTCCTCGTACGCGGCGACCGGTGCCCTGAAGTCCCGGGCGTTGGCGAGGCCGTTGGCGCCGATCGGGCCGAGGTCGGGGAGTCGGAAGGGCGCCCCGTAGTTCTCGCACACGTATCCGCGGGCTGTCGGGCTCTGCCCGCCGTCGGATGCCGCATCCAGCAGCTCCACACGGAAGCGCACCCCACGAGGGATCAACGCCATATGTCCCGGCTCCACATGGAGGAGCCCGAACTCCGTGCGCAGCAGCAGTCCGCCGCGCTCCGGGACGATCAGCAGCTCGCCGTCGGCGTCGCTGAAGACCCGGTCCATCGAGGCGTCGGCGTGGTAGAGGTGCACGGCCATGCCGGTGCGCTGGGTCGCGTCTCCGTTGCCGCCGAGGGTCCACAGGCCGGCCAGGAAGTCGGTGCCGGGCGCGGGTTCGGGGAGCGGGTTCCAGCGCAGCCGGTTCGGGTCGGGCACCGTCTCCGTGAAGGGCGCCGTACGGATTCCGCCGTTGTCGGCGCGGGTGAAGGGCGGGTGTGCGGCCGAAGGGCGGATGCGGTACAGCCACGAGCGGCGGTTGTGCGCCCTCGGCTCGGTGAAGGCCGAACCGCTGAGCTGCTCGGCGTAGAGGCCGAGCGGGGCGCGCTGCGGGGCGTTGCGGCCCTCGGGCAGGGCGCCCGGGACCGCCTCCGAGCTGTGTTCATTGCCGAAACCGGTGAGGTGGGTCAGTCCCTCGGCGGTCTTGCGGATGTCCGCACGCTCGAACCCGCTCGCGCGGGAGGTACCCCCATCGCTCATCTCTGCTCCTCGCCCTCTGCTCCGGCTGATTCCTATGCATCACCGTAGGATTGCGGTTTCACGGGCGCAAGAGGACGACGAGGAGCGGCCGAAAATCCGACTTCCGGAGGTGAAGAACCAGCCTCAAGGGGGATCCGGCTGTCAGACCGGTGTTCTAGTCTCCCCAGCATGTCGTGGTCGCGCGCACTTCTCACCGCGCTCGCGGTCTGTGCCCTGCTGCTGGCCGGATCGGCGGGCTGCCGCTCAGGGGGCACCCCGGAACGGAAGGGCGACCGGGTGTCGCCGTCACCGGTGGGCAAGGTGCTCGACGACACCGACGAGCAGGGCCGGCACTACCGCGAGGTGAACAAGAAGGGCGCGCCGGGGGTCGGCATCGAGGTGGAGCCCGACGCCGCCGACGACAGCTGGGACGTCACGCTGACCCTCCACGACTTCCGCTTCTCACCCGCCGGCGTGAAGCCCGTCGCCGTCGCGGGCCGGGGCACGGTCCGCCTCCTGGTGGACGGCCGCACCGTCGCCCGGCTCCGCGTCCCCGAGTGCGGCATCGCGGCCGACCTCGTCCCGCACGGCACCCACCACGTCACCGCGCGCCTCTACGCCGACGACGGTACCGTGTGGGCCGTGCACGGCAAGCCGGTGGAGAGCACGGCGGACATCACGGCGTCGGCCACGCAGGCCACGCCGGACGGCAGCAAGACACCTCCGTCCGCCTCGACGCGGGGGCCGGAATGAGTGTTATGGGCACCCAGTTCCGTACTGAGGTGCGAGCTTCACCTGACCGCGGCGGAAAGGCATCATGAAGCCCGTGCCCCACACGACATCGCTCCGTCGTGCGCCCGTGCAGCGGCGCAGCGCCGAACGGCTGACCAGGATTCTCGACGCCTGCGCCGACCTCCTCGACGAGGTCGGCTACGACGCGCTGAGCACCCGGGCCGTGGCGCAGCGCGCCGGCGTCCCCATCGGCTCGGTCTACCGCTTCTTCGGGAACAAGCGCGCGATGGCCGACGCCCTCGCCCAGCGCAACCTGGAGCGCTACACGGAGCGGGTCACCGAGCGCCTCAAGGAGGCCGGTGACGGGGAGGGCTGGTGGGCGGCGGTGGACGCCGTGCTGGACGAGTACATCGCCATGAAGCGCACCGCGCCCGGGTTCTCCCTCGTCGACTTCGGCAATCAGATCCCCATCGGCTCGGGCCACGCGGAACCCAACACCCGGGTCGCCGACCGCCTCACCGACCTCCTCTCCGGCTACCTGTCCCGCGAACCCGACGAGGATCTCCGCCGTACGTTCCTGGTCGCCGTGGAGACCGCCGACGCCCTCGTCCACCTGGCGTTCCGGGTCGCTCCGGAGGGTGACGAGCAGGTCATCGGGGAGACCCGCGCGATGCTGCGGGCGTATCTGGCGCGCGTGCTGGACTGACCGCGACCCGACGCCCACGCTCCGCGGGTTTCCGACCTCACCCCCGTTACCCCTCGCCACCGTTCATACCGGTCGGTATGCTCGCCGCCAAGAGGCAATGTCGCCCATGGGAGGCCCCGTGTCCCGCACCGCCCTGCGTATCTGCCCCCTGTGCGAAGCCACCTGCGGGCTGACCCTCACCATCGAGGGCACCCGGGTGACCGGCGCCCGGGGCGATCGCGACGACGTGTTCAGCCGGGGGTTCATCTGCCCCAAGGGCGCCTCCTTCGGCGCCGTCGACAGCGACCCCGACCGGCTGCGCACCCCGCTCGTCCGCCGGGACGGCGAACTGCGCGAGGCCACCTGGGAGGAGGCCTTCGACGCGGTCGCCGCCGGCCTGCGCCCGGTCGTCGAGCGCTACGGCCCCCACGCCGTCGGCGTCGTCCTCGGCAACCCCAACGTGCACACCATGGCCGGCGCCCTCTACCCGACCGTCCTGCTCGGCGCCCTCGGCACCCGCAGCGTCTTCACCGCGTCCACGGTCGACCAGATGCCCAAACACGTCTCCTGCGGACTGCTCTACGGCGACGCCAACGCGATCCCGGTGCCCGACCTCGACCACACCGACCATCTGCTCCTCATCGGCGCCAACCCCCTTGAGTCCAACGGGAGTCTGTGCACCGCCCCCGACTTCCCCGGCAAGCTCAAGGCGCTCAAGGCGCGCGGCGGCACCCTCACCGTCATCGACCCGCGCCGCACCCGCACCGCCAAGCTCGCCGACCGCCACATCGCGGTCCGCCCCGGCACCGACGCCCTGCTGCTCGCGGCGATGACCTACGTCCTCTTCGACGAACACCTCGTGGAACTGGGCGAGTTGGCCCCGCACGTCCAAGGGGTCGACGAACTCCGGGCCGAGATGGGCGACTTCACCCCGGAGGCCGTAGCCGAAGCCTGTGACGTGGCCGCCGACGAGATCCGCGCTCTCGCCCGCGAACTGGCGGCTGCCCCAACTGCCGCCGTGTACGGCCGGATCGGCAGCTGCACCGTCCCGCACGGCACCCTGGCCAGCTGGCTCGTCGACGTCCTCAACATCCTCACCGGGAACCTCGACCGGCCGGGCGGCGCCCTCTTTCCGCAGGCGGCCACCGACCGGACCCCCCGGCCCGCCGGACCGGGACGCGGCTTCGCGCTCGGGCGCTGGCACTCACGGGTGAGTCGACACCCCGAGGCCAAGGGCGAGTTGCCGCTCTCCGCGCTCGCCGAGGAGATCGACACCGCGACCGCCGAGGGCGAACCGATCCGCGCGCTGATCGCCGTGGCCTCCAACCCGGTGCTCTCCGCACCGGACGGCGCCCGCCTCGACAAGGCCCTGCACTCA
This sequence comes from Streptomyces sp. MBT65, assembly GCF_016612545.1. Classification (GTDB taxonomy): domain Bacteria; phylum Actinomycetota; class Actinomycetes; order Streptomycetales; family Streptomycetaceae; genus Streptomyces. The sequence goes on from NZ_JAENRY010000272.1 coordinate 5,747, forward strand.
CTGGACTTCATGGTGAGCGTCGACCCGTACCTCAACGAGACCGCCCGCCACGCCGACGTGGTGCTGCCGCCGCCCCCGCCGTCCCAGAGCCCGCACCACGACTTCGCGTTCAACACCCTCGCCGTCCGCAATCAGGTCCGCTACACCCGCCCCGCGATCCCGCTGGAGCCCGGCCGGATGGCGGAGACCGAGATCCTGGCCCGGCTGATCCTCGCCGCGACCGGCATGCACGGCGCCGACCCCGCCGCCGTCGACACGATGGTCATCGACCAGACCCTCGGCAAGGCCGTCACCGATCCCAACTCGCCGGTCCACGGCCGCGATCCGCACGAGATCGCCGCACAACTCACCGGCGACACCGGCCCCGAGCGTCGGCTCGACATGATGCTGCGCCTGGGCCCCTACGGCGACGGCTTCGGCGTACGACCGGACGGGCTGTCGTTGGAGGAACTCCTCGCGCACCCGCACGGCATCGACCTCGGCCCGCTCGACTCCCGTCTGCCGCAACCGCTCAAGACCCGCAGCGGCAAGGTCGAACTGCTGCCGCAGCCGATCGCCGACGACCTGCCCCGGCTCCGCCAGGCGATGAGTGACCGCGCCGACGGGCTGGTCCTCGTCGGCCGCCGCCATCTGCGCTCCAACAACAGCTGGATGCACAACGTGCCCGCCCTCACCGGCGGCACCAACCGCTGCACCCTGCACATCCACCCGGACGACGCGGCGCGCCTCGGCGTGGTCGACGGAGCGCCGGTCCGGGTGAAGGGTGCCGGGGGAGAGGTGACCGCCCCCGCCGAGATCACGGACGGACTGCGGCGCGGTGTGGTGAGCCTCCCGCACGGCTGGGGGCACGACCGCCCCGGCACCCGGATGAGCCACGCGGCCGCCGATCCGGGCGTCAACGTGAACCAGCTCCTCGACGGCAGTCTGCTCGACCCGCTGTCGGGCAACGCGGTGCTCAACGGAGTGCCCGTGGAGGTCGCCGCCCTCATCGCACCCCTGTGACCTGGAGTTCTGCGCTTATTGCTCGCGCGTCAACATCTTGTTAACGCGGCTTTGCGCGACCTAACGTCATCGGACCGCCGCCCCTGGTGGGAGTTCAAAGGCGAACGTTAGGTGTTCCACTCATGCTGACCATCCTCGGCTTCACCATGATCGCGACCTTCCTGGTCCTGATCATGCTGAAGAAGATGTCGCCGATCGCGGCACTCGTCCTGATACCCGCGCTGTTCTGCGTTGTCGTCGGAAAGGGCGGCAAGCTCGGCGACTACGTCATCGACGGCGTCACCAGCCTCGCGCCCACCGCGGCGATGCTCATGTTCGCGATCGTCTACTTCGGCGTGATGATCGACGTGGGCCTCTTCGACCCGATCGTCCGGGGGATCCTGAAGTTCTGCAAGGCGGATCCCCTGCGGATCGTCGTCGGTACGGCGGTCCTCGCCGCGATCGTCTCGCTGGACGGCGACGGCTCGACCACCTTCATGATCACGGTCTCGGCGATGTACCCGCTCTACAAACGCCTGAAGATGAGCCTGGTCGTGATGACCGGGGTCGCCGCGATGGCCAACGGCGTGATGAACACGCTCCCTTGGGGCGGCCCGACCGCCCGCGCCGCGACCGCCCTCAAGCTCAGCGCCAGCGACATCTTCGTCCCGATGATCCCCGCCCTCGCCACGGGCCTGCTCGCCGTCCTCGTTCTCGCGTACGTCCTCGGCCGCCGCGAACGCAAGCGGCTCGGCGTGCTGACGCTGGACGAGGTGCTGGTGGAGGAGCCCGCCGCATCGGAGACGGTGCTCGTGGGGGCCGGCACGGGCAAGGGCGCCGGCGCTTCGAGTGCCGACAACGACCGCAAGGCCGACGGCGGTTCGGGCTCCGGCACGGACGCCGACGCCCAACTCCCCGACGAGGACGAGGGATTCCAGGGCCTCGACCCCAACCGCCCGACCCTGCGCCCCAAGCTCTACTGGTTCAACGCGCTGCTCACGGTCACCCTGCTCACCGCCATGATCATGGAGTGGCTGCCGATCCCGGTCCTGTTCCTGCTCGGCGCCGCCCTCGCCCTGACCGTCAACTTCCCCCACATGCCCGACCAGAAGGCCCGCCTCGGCGCCCACGCGGAGAACGTCCTCAACGTCTCCGGCATGGTCTTCGCCGCCGCCGTCTTCACCGGCGTCCTCCAGGGCACCGGCATGGTCGACCACATGGCGACCTGGCTGGTCGACAACATCCCCGACGGCATGGGCCCGCACATGGCCTTCGTCACCGGCGTGCTCAGCATCCCGCTCACGTACTTCATGTCGAACGACGGCTTCTACTTCGGCATCCTCCCCGTGCTCGCCGAGGCGGGCCAGGCGCACGGCGTCTCGTCCCTGGAGATCGCCCGCGCCTCCCTCGTCGGCCAGCCCCTGCACATGTCGAGCCCGCTGGTGCCCGCCGTCTACGTCCTGGTCGGCATGGCGAAGGTGGAGTTCGGCGACCACACCAGGTTCGTGGTCAAGTGGGCCGCGCTCACATCGCTCGTGGTGCTCGGGGCAGGAATCCTCTTCGGCATCATCTGACCTCCACGACAAGGGACTCGACCATGGCGCCCGGCAGGAACCGAGGCTGGCTGCTCCGCCTCGTCATCGCCTTCAGCTTCGCGCAGGGGGCGGTGTCGATGGCCCGCCCCGCCGTCTCCTACCGGGCCCTCGCCCTCGGCGCCGACGAGCGGGCCATCGGTGTCATCGCGGGCGTCTACGCGCTGCTCCCGCTGTTCGCCGCCGTACCGCTCGGCCGCCGCACCGACCACGGCCGCTGCGCACCCCTGCTGCCCGTCGGCGTGGTCCTGATCTCCGGCGGCTGCGCGTTGAGCGGGCTGGCCGACTCCCTCTGGGCGATGGCGATGTGGGGCGGGGTGATGGGCCTGGGCCACCTCTGCTTCGTGATCGGCGCCCAGTCGCTGGTCGCCCGCCAGTCCGCCCCGCACGAACAGGACCGCAACTTCGGCCACTTCACCATCGGCGCCTCCCTCGGCCAGCTCATCGGCCCCATCGCCGCGGGCGCCCTGATCGGCGGCTCCGACATGGCCGGCACCAGCGCGCTCGCCCTGCTCGTCGCGGGCGCGGGCGCCGCCGTGTCGTTCACGTCCCTGTGGCGCATCGAGGACCGTACGATCGTCAAGTCCCTTACAGAACAAGGCGATCGGGTGCCGATGCGCAGCATCCTGGGCGCCCGGGGCGTGCCCGCGGGCATCTTCATCAGCCTCTCCGTGCTGTCCGCCACCGACATCCTCACCGCCTACCTCCCGGTGGTCGGCGAACACCGGGGCATCGCGCCCTCCGTGATCGGCGTCCTGCTCAGCATCCGCGCGGCGGCCACCATCGCGTGCCGACTGGTCCTGACCCCTCTGCTCCAACTCCTCGGCCGGGCTGCCCTGTTGACCGCGACCTGTCTCCTGGCCGGCGTCCTGTGCGCGGGCATCGCCCTCCCGCTGCCCGTCTGGGCCATCGGTCTGATGCTCGCCGTCCTGGGCTTCTGCCTCGGCGTCGGCCAACCCCTCTCCATGACGACGGTCGTACAGGCCGCCCCCGACGACGCCCGCTCCACCGCCCTCGCCCTCCGGCTCACCGGCAACCGCCTCGGCCAGGTCGCGGCACCCGCCGGTGCCGGGCTCGTCGCCGGGGTCGCGGGCGTGGCCGCGCCGTTCGTGATGCTCGGCGCGCTGCTGGTGCTCTCGGCGGGGGTCGCGCTGCGCTCACCGGGCGGAACCGCTCGGGAGCGGACGGCGTCCGGCGGCGCCCGGCGCGGGCGGCCGGCCTTGAGCCGGAAGGGCGATATCTAGCGACAACTGACGGCGCGTACGGCGCTGCGCACACGTTCGCCGGGCCGAACGTGAGAGGGAATCAGGTGAAGAAGCGATTCGTACGATAATCACCTGATTCGGAGGGCTGTTCATGCCGACCTCATTCCTGCCCCGACGAGCCGCCGCCTGGACGGCTCTCGCCGCCGCGGCAACCGTCGTCTCCGGCGCGCCCGTCGCCGTCGCCGCCCCCGGTGACAACGGAGACGTCAAGATCCACGAGGTGGGCACGGCCTTCACCGACCAGCGCAACCAGCCGAAGGTCTGCGACTTCTACCTCGCCGCGTTCAACTTCGACACGGTCCAGCAGGTCACCTGGTCCATCGAGACCCAGCCGTCGATCCCGGGCGGCGCGACCCGCTCCGGCACCATCACGCTCGCGACCGGCACCGGCCAGACCATGCCCGTCGCCACGCTGCCCAACGGCATGTACAAGCTGACCTGGAACTTCGTCGGCGAGAACGGCGCGGGCAAGCACAAGGTCTTCCAGGTCGACTGCCCGACGCCGCCGCCCGGCGGAGGTCCCGGCGGCGGAACGGGCGGAGGGACCGGCGGTTCCGGCGGCGGAACGGGTGGTCCCAACGGCGGTCCGCCCGCCGGTGGCGGCGGCCTGGCCCGGGACGCGGCCCTGACCCCGCTCGCGGGTGCCGCGGCGGTGGGCCTGACCGCGGTCGGCGGGGTGGTCTGGTTCCGGCTCCGTCGCCGTCCCCATGGCGCGTCCTGAGCGGATGCGATGAGCTCCAGCACCGCCCCGCGCCCCACTGGGGCGCGGGGCGCCGACACCATGCGCCTCCTGCACGGGCCGCGACCGGTCACGGCCGGCCGCACCTCCCGCGGGGCGCCGGGCCGCACCACCACGCGTGCGGTGC